>JBEBJD010000028.1:0-37347 GCA_040080075.1 Hyphomicrobium sp.
CATGAAGATCGTGGCAGAGGGCGTGGAAACAGAATCGGACGTCAGCATCATGACCGGGCTTGGATGCAGTGAGCTGCAAGGCTACTACTTTTCTAAGCCGGTCGAGACCGGGCAAATGACCCGGTTGCTGCGGTCGCACATTCCAAAAATTCCACACAAGTTCATAAAGCCTGAAGTGTACGCGGCACCGCATGCCGGGGCGGTTTGAACTCGTGCGATCAATATCTCATGTCTCGGGATGTTTTTTAAGAATGTGAATAGTGCCAATGACAATGGGGGAAGCCAATGACGACACCAGCACAAACCGCTACGGCGGCGGCACAGACGCGTTCCGGCAATGCCGATTATGCTTGGGCAAAATTCGATTCCGAGGCTTACTTCCAGCACTACTACGGCGACCCTCATCCCGATGATGACCGGGTCATCAAGTGCGCGGCCGAGGCGGTCAAGCGTATTCCTGGTGCCGGTCAAGACCTCGACATTGTTGATGTCGGGACCGGCCCCAATCTCATTCCCTTCTTTTGTATGCTGCCGCGTGCCCGCCGTCTGACAGCGTGGGAATATGCGCATAGCAATGTGGCGTGGCTCGAAGCCGAGCTGCTACGAGATGACTTGCGGCCGCAATGGCAGCACTTCTGGGATGTGACGCGAACTGCCTATGGGCCGCAGTGGTCTTTGCCGGAGACGCCCGTTGAGTTGATCAAGTCGAAGTGCAACGTCACACGCGGATCTGTGTTCGATTTACCCCAAGGCCGTTGGGATGCTGCAACCATGTTTTTTTGCGCGGAATCGATCACTGAAAGACTCGATGAGTTCGAAGCCGCCGTGCAGGCGTTCGCCAAATGCGTCAAGCCGGGCGGGACCTTGGTTGCTGCTTTTCTTGTGCGGTCGGGCGGCTACGAAGTCAGCGGGCGGCGCTTTCCGGTGCTTCATCTGACGGCCGAGGCCATTGAGGCTGTATTTGCACGTCATACCAGCGGCGTCGAGTCTGAGCGCATTGGTATTGTTGAGGCCGAAATCCGCAGTGGCTATTCTGGATTCGTGTTCCTGACAGGCACTGCGCGCTGATCACAGGGCTTGGGCTTGCCCGGTCAGTTATCAATGAAATGGAAGAATGAGCCCGTTACCCAGCCCTTGCGGCTTCCTGCCGGGACCAGTACTTCGCCACCTGCGTCTTCCATGCGAAACAGAGGCTCATCGGGTGCCGCCAGTATAGTAGCGTAATGGAACTCGTGTCCGCGCACGGTGCTGCCTTTGGTACCCAGCACACAGTCGGCCAGCAATCCGGCTTTGCGGTAGCCGAGTTGCATTTTGCGGGCTTTGAACGATGTCTCAAGGCCCAGTAGTCCGAGCATTTCGTGACTCGTGCCGCTGGCATCGATGAGGCCCGTGCCAAGCGTCATGTAGCCTCCGCATTCACCGTGCACGGGCCGCGTTTGAGCGAAAATCTGGATCGCGGATTTGAAGCGGTGAGCGCCTGCTATCTGACCGGCGTAAAGCTCTGGGTAGCCGCCCGGCAACCAGACGACATCGGCCCGTGCGTCAGGTATTTCGTCTTGCAGGGGCGAAAACGGAATTATTTCGGCTCCGGCCATGCGCCAGCCTGCGATTACATGCGGGTAGACAAATGAGAATGCAGCATCGCGCGCGAGCGCAATGCGTTGGCCGGGTGCAAATGCCGGCACGGGAGTGGTGTGCTCGATGCGGCCCGGTACGGCCTTGGCAAGGACTGCAGCGATATCCACATGGGCTTCAATAAAATCAGCGAGTGCATCGAGGCGTTGTTCGAGGTCCGAGGTTTCCTCTGCCTGCACAAGCCCCAGATGGCGCTCGGGCAAGACCACGCTGGAATTGCGCGGCAAGGCCCCCAGAATTGTCAGCCCCTCGTTCTCAAGGGCCGCCGAGGCCAGCCGTATATGCCGCTCGCTTCCCACACGGTTGAGGATCACGCCCGCTATATTTACGCCCTTGCGAAAGCCTATGAACCCGCGCGTAGCTGCCGCCGCCGTTTGAGATTGGCCCGAGACATCAAGCACCAGCACCACGGGCCAGCCAGTCGCTGCTGCCACATCGGCGCTGGTGCCGGTGCCCCATTGGCCCTGGTGCATAACGCCGTCGAACAATCCCATTAGCGCCTCGACGATGACGAGATCGGCACCTGCACAGCCGTTCTCCAGTATTCCGGCCGTGCGCGCCAACCGCATGGCCCAGCTATCGAGGTTGTAGGATTTGCGGCCGGCCGACACTGCGTGGAACGCGGGGTCGATATAGTCGGGCCCAGCCTTGAAGGGTTGCACTTTGAACCCCCGGCGCTTAAAGGCGCGCAAAAGCCCCAGAGTGATCGTCGTCTTGCCTGCTCCCGATCGTGGAGCCGCAATCATAAGGCCGGGTGGAAGGCTGAGCGCTGCGGTCATGGCGTTGAAAACGAGAGCCTAAGGGTGGTGAAACGCGGCCACTTGGCCCTATAACCGGTTCGTATGCAAGACACGGCACCCAATGATCTTAAGCCAACTGGTCCACTTCGCTACGGGTGGACGACGGGCACGTGCGCCACGGCGGCAGCGCGTGCGGCTGTGGAAGCGCTGTGGACAGGTACTTTTCCAGATCCGGTCACCGTTGTCCTGCCAAACGGCGCGCATGTTGGCTTTGCGCTCGCACAACAGCACGTCACGCCCGGGTCTGCCATGGCCGCCATCGTCAAGGACGCTGGCGACGACCCCGACGTGACCCACGGCGCGCTTGTGACCGCAACCGTCAGCCTTGGGGCGCCCAGTTCGGGTGTGACGTTCCGGGCGGGTCCCGGTGTGGGTATGGTCACGCGGCCGGGTCTTCCAATTCCTCCCGGCGAACCTGCTATCAATCCCGTGCCCCGGCAGATGATAAGAGATGCGATCGCAGAGGCGGCAAGGCTGTTTTTAAAGCCAGCCGACATCGTCGTCGAAGTCTCGATACCAGGCGGCGACAAGATTGCGGAAAAAACATTAAACCCGCGCCTTGGCATTGTTGGCGGCCTATCTATTCTTGGCACTACGGGCATCGTTGTCCCATTTTCCTGCTCGGCCTGGATTCATTCCATTCATCGCGGCATCGATGTGGCGCGCGCTATGGGTATTGCTCATGTCGCAGGCGCGACCGGCTCTACATCGGAAGCCGCCGTCGCCAAGCTCTATGCGTTGCCCGATGTGGCTCTGATCGACATGGGCGACTTCGCTGGTGGGATGTTGAAGTATCTGAAGGCCAACTCCGTTGCGCGCGTCACGGTCGCCGGCGGCTTTGCCAAGATGTCGAAGCTGGCGATGGGGCGCATGGATCTGCATTCGCGCCGGGGTGTCGTCGATCTCGATCAAATTGCCGGGTGGCTGCGTTTGGCGGGCGCGGGTGATGCACTGGTGGACGATGCCAAGCACGCAAATACAGCTCAGCAGATCTTGGGGCTGGCGCAGAATGCAGGAATTGACCTCGCAAGCGCGATCGCATCGCGCGCTTGCCTGGCTGCGGCTAAAACTTTGGCCGGCAGTGGCATCGCGCTCGATGTTGTGGTGTTCGACCGTGACGGAAATTTGCGCGGACGAAGCCCGGTTATCGAGACCTAACCTCCGCGATAGCGCCGCCGGTAGCTGGGATCGTAAAGCGCGCTTTCGCGGAACTCATGGTGTCCTAAAGCTTCTCCCACCAGAATGAGCGCCGTGCGCTCCAAGTTTGCGCTAGCGCTGAGGCTGGCAATCGTGGCCAGCGTGCCCTTAATGATGGTCTCGTCGGGCCAAGTGGCGCGGTAGACAACCGCAACCGGGCAATCGGCACCATAGAATGGCATGAGCCGCTTGACGACATCGGAAAGCACATGAATTGAAAGGTGTACCGCCAGTGTTGCGCGGGTGGCGGCAAAGGCTTCCAACGTTTCCAATTCAGGCATTGACGATGCGCGGCCTGATGTGCGTGTCAGGATGACCGATTGCGCCACTTCTGGCAACGTCAGCTCACGGGCAAGCGCTGCTGCGGCGGCGGCAAAGGCTGGAACGCCCGGCGTCACAGTATAGGCGATGCCCAGCCGGTCGAGACGGCGCAGTTGTTCGCCCAGTGCGCTCCATATCGAAAGGTCGCCCGAATGCAGGCGCGCAACATCGTGACCCGCTGCATTGGCTTTCTCAAATTCCGCGGCAATCTCATCAAGGGTCATGGGCGCGGTGTTCACAATGCGGGCGCCTGGCGGGCAGTAAGCGAGCAAGGCGTCCGGTACCAGTGAACCGGCATAGAGACAGACCGGGCAGCGTCCGATCAGGTCGCGGCCGCGCACCGTAATGAGATCCGGGCTACCAGGGCCTGCGCCAATGAAATGTACCGTCATGTGTTGCCGTCCAAAGCGTCAAGTGATTGTGCCACGGCCACCGTGACGTACCCGCAGGTGAGGCGCGGGAGAACAAGTGTCGAGCCAGTACCCGCAGCGGCTAGAGCGGCGGCTTCGGCAATCGAAGCCACACCAAACAGTGTCTGTGAGCGCTCGGATGTTGTCTGGCATTCGCCCGAGCGCAATTGCAGGGCCGCGAGCGGTAATAGCGCAAGCGCCCTCGTTGTGCGCTTCGCGGCATCCTTTAGGCTATCAACGAAAGCAGCGTCTGCGAAGGTGGCGACGACTTGAACACTCGCGCCAACTGCGCGTTCGGCCTTTACAATAGCCGCTTCAATATCGTGGATCGGCACGAGACTGCGTGCGCCAATGCCAATCGCCATCATGACAGCAAACCCGGCTTGCGCGCCGCCCACTGTATCACCGGCATCGCCGGCCGCCATCCGGACTTGGAACCAATCGCTTCGGCGCGCTCGATGCCAATGCGTATCAGCGCACCGCCATATTTTGCGTGGGCGCCAATCAGAGCGGATTCGGTTTCGAATGTGACGCCATTGACGGCGATGCGGCCGCCTGGCTTCAGCGCGGCCCATGCGTTTGCAATGACGCCCGCGCCACTAGCACCTCCGCCGATAAAGATCGCATCGGGTGTTGGAAGGCCTGACATTGCGGATGGCGCGGAGCCCGTGCGCACGTCGAGATGGGGCACGCCCAGGGTAATTGCATTGCGCGCGGCCCGAACCGCACGCTCAGGATCGCGCTCCAGGCCGATGGCGCGATTGGCCGGATGAGCCAGCAGCCATTCGATGGCCACCGATCCGCTGCCAAGACCGATATCCCAAAGCAATTCACCAGGAGACGGAGCTAGTGCCGATACCGTGATGGCGCGGATTTCGCGCTTGGTCAGTTGGCCATCGTTCTCAAACATGCAGTCCGGCAGGCCGCAAGCGTAAGGAATGGGCTTGGCGTCAGGTCCGGCGATGATATCGGCGGCGATAATGTTGAGCGGGCCAATGTCAGCCAAATCGAAGTGCTTTGCGGTCGCCGATCGTATGCGTTCACCCGAGCCGCCGAGGGCTTCCAAAACGGTTAACCGCGTTGGACCAAAACCGGCGCCATTCAAGAGTGCGGCCACTTCTTGCGGGGTCTCGCCATTGAGCGATAGTGCCAGAAGCTTGCGGCCATGATGCAGGTGGCGGCGCAGGAGCGGGGTCAGCCCGCGCATATTTAGGCCCAGCGTGACGGTGTCCTGCAGCGCCCATCCCATGCGGCTGGCGGCCAGCGATAGACTGGAGGGAGCTGGCACAACCAGCATTTCTTCTGCCGGAATGGAACGCCCCAGCGTCACGCCAGCGCCATACCAGAACGGATCGCCCGAGGCGAGCACGGCAACGGGGGTTCCCCGGCGTGCCACAATATCGGGAACAGCCGCATCTAGGGGAACCGGCCACACGCGCTGCTCGCCCCGTGTTGGGCCGAACAGATCGAGGTGGCGCCGGCCGCCAATAACCAGGCCCGCGGCTTCGACAAGCGCAATTGCTGAGGTGCTGAGCCCCGCGCGGCCATCTTCGCCAATTCCGATGATGGACAACCAGCGCCCGCTCATGTCATTGCCTCGCTCCATGGCTAACGCAATCCAACATCGAACGCGCGTCCTGCTGCTGGGCGGCACCAGCGAAGCCAGCGAGCTTGCGCGCCATTTTGCAGGTGACAAACGCTTCGATGTGATCTTGTCGCTGGCGGGCCGCACGGCCAATCCCGCCGGCTCCCCTGTGCCGGTACGCAGCGGAGGCTTTGGTGGCGCGCAGGGATTGGCAGCTTACCTGGAGGACGAGAGTATAGGAGTTGTGCTCGATGCCACGCATCCGTTTGCCGCGAGGATCAGCACCAATGCAATCGAGGCGAGCCATCGGGCACGTGTGCCGCTGATTGCCCTCGAGAGACCTGTGTGGGAACGCCAGGCTGGCGACAACTGGCAACACTATGCATCCGTCGCAGAAGCCATCGCAGCGTTGCCGCATGAGCCGGTCCGCGTGTTCTCCGGGCTGGGGCGGCTGTCGCTCGAAGCCTTGCAAATCGCGCCACAGCATCACTGGGTCATTCGCGTGATCGACCCGCTTGACCAGCCGCTCGCACTGCCGCATGCGGCCATCATTACAGCACGCGGCCCCTTCAAAACCCAAGACGATATCGCCGTGTTCAAAGAGCACGCAATTAAATTTGTGCTCGCGAAGAATGCGGGCGGGAGCGCATCGTACTCCAAAATCGAAGCGGCGCGCGTGCTCGGATTGCCGGTCTACATGATAGACCGTCCCGCGATCCCGCATCGCGCCGTGGTGCGCTGCGTTCAAGACGCCTGGGCTGGGCTTATCGCGCATCATACCTCTCCACAGAAGCGCGGCGTGTAGACCCAAACGCCTCCGCCAGTGCGCTCAATTGTGCGCGTGGCACCGGAGCCGATCAACACCAGAGTGCGCATATCGACTGTTGCAGGATCTGCCTGGCTCAAGGTGGTGATTGTGATGTCTTCATCAGGCCTCCCAACTCCGCGGGCGAGCATCACAATGGTTTCAGGTGTGCAGCAAGTTCTGAGCAGTGCGAAAGCTTCGCCGATTTGTCCGGGCCGGGCTTTGGAGGCGGGGTTATACAGTGCAATCACAAAACCGGCTTCCACCGCTAGAGTTAAGCGCTTTTCGATCAAGGCCCATGGCTTGAGGTTGTTAGAAAGGGAGATCGCGCAAAAATCATGCCCCAATGGTGCGCCAATGCGTGCCGCCGCGGCCAGCATGGCGGTTACACCAGGTTCAACGCGAATATCCAGGCCGCGCCATGCTACCGGGCCGCAATCAACGGCTTCGAAGACAGCCGCGGCCATGGCGAAGACACCCGGGTCGCCTCCCGATACGACGGCAACGCGCTTGCCATCACTTGCCAGTGCCAGGGCCCGCGCGGCACGGGACATTTCTTCGCGGTTATCGGAGGCTTCGATGTGCTGGCCGGGAAGTGGTTTGATACGGTTCGTATAGGCGCTGTAGCCAAGAATGATTTCTGCTTCGGAGACGGCGAGTCGCGCCGCGTCCGTAACCCAGCCTTCCGGGCCAGGGCCAAGTCCCACTATAATGAGCTTGCCGGTCATGTGATCCTCCGGCCGCGTCCGCCCGGCACGAGGATGATCGAAAAATAGGGAGCTGCATTTTCGCCAAGTGAGGTCAGCGGCATCACTTTTTCGCCCGGCATTGAGCCGCGCTCAACATATATGGCGCCGTCGAGACGGCCGGCGTCATTGAGGGCAGCCCTGATTTTTTCGAGATTGCGCCCGACCTTCATAATGACGGCGGCATCTGTCGTCTTGAGCTGTGCAGTCAGGCCGGTTTGGTCGAGGGTTCCTGGCAACACCGTCAACACATCGTCCCCATAAGTGATGGGTGCGCCTGCAGCCGTCCAGCAACCCGACATGCCGGTGATGCCGGGCACCACCACAACCGGATGACTGGCTTTGATGCGGTCGTACATATGCAGGAACGACCCATAGAAAAACGGATCCCCCTCGCACAGCAGCGCCACATCGCGGCCAGCATCAAGGTGACGCTTCAAATCCCGTGCGCTGGCTTCGTAGAACTCGCGGATGGCATCAACATAGCCATGGTCCCGGAAATCAACTTCTGTCGTTAAGGGATATTCGAAGGCGGCTTCAATGGCCGCAGCGGGAATGAGGGACGATGCGATGGTGCGCGCGTGCCCGGCGCGGCCGCGCTTGCGGAAGTGCGCAAACACGGGTGCGCTTGCAATCAGGCGCGCGGCTTTGAGCGTCACCAATTCTGGATCGCCGGGGCCAAGGCCAACGCCGTAAAGTGTTCCCGGCTTTGCCTCGCTCATTCGGCCTCGCTTGCCAGCGCATTGACTGCGGCGGCCGCCATGGCACTGCCGCCCTTGCGGCCTTTGATGATCGCAAAGGCAACGCGGCCATCTGCGGTCAGAGCGTCTTTCGATTCCGCGGCGCCGACAAATCCCACCGGCATGCCGATGACGGCGGCTGGCTTTGGTGCGCCGGCATCGAGCATTTCAATCAAGCGGAACAGTGCGGTCGGCGCGTTGCCGATGACCACGACCGAGCCTGCCAGATAGGGTCGCCACAACTCCATAGCTGCGGCCGTGCGCGTATTGCCGATGTCCTTGGCAAGCTGGGGCACGCGCGCATCATCCAGCGTGCAGATCACCTCGTTGTTGGCGGGTAGGCGCGATCGCGTCACGCCGTTGGCCACCATCTTGGCATCGCATAAGATGGGCGCGCCGTTGGCGATGGCTTTGCAGGCATTCTCAGCGAACGTCTGCGACATAACGATATCGTGCTCGATATCGACCATACCGCATGCGTGAATGATGCGCACGGCCACGCGCTCTTCCAGTTTGGAGAAGCGGGCGAGATCGGCCTCGGCGCGGATGATGGCGAACGAGCGGGCGTAGATGGCTGCGCCATCGCGAATGTAGTCTTGGCTACTCATGGTGCGCGCTCCGCGAGCCATCGAATGGCAGTAGCGGCTAGATCTTGCGGTGCAATGCCCGCCAATGTGGCATGGCCATCCACAGGTCCATTGGCGATCATAGCGTAAGCGCCGTCACGAGCCACAAATGTGAGCGTGGCGGGCGTGTGGCGCGCACAGCCTTTTTCACAGCCAGAGATGTGGATAGTGGGCATCAGGCTCCCTGAAGCGCCGAATTCGGCGGCGAGACGTTGGGCATCTGCGCGCGTGTTGGCCGTGCCGTTACGGCATGCGGGCGCACCGGGACAGACGTCCATGGCGTGACGCGGGTCACCCTCATGGGTGATCAGGTTGGCATCACGCGCGTGTGCGATCAGGGCCACCGCCGCGGCGCGATCGTGAACCGGGATGACGAGGGTCCGGTGTTGCGACGGGTGAACTTGAGTGCATCCCAAGTGCGCGGAGAGATCGCAAAGATTTTGAAGTGCTTCCGCAGCAATGCGCCCGAACGGCAAGCCGATGCCCACGGCGAAAGGCGAAGTGCCATCACCAAGAATACCGGCATATGAGGGATCGTTGGCGCCGGGTGTGCCCGCAGCAGTCACAGCCTCTAGGGTCGTTCCGGTCCTAGTTGAATCGTGGAACGACCCTAGCTCTTTGTTTGGTCGTGCTTCTTGCCGGGAAAACCGCTCACACTTTTCCCGGAAGCACTCTAGCCCCGCCGCAGCGAAAAGGGCTGGGCTTCCAATCAACGCGACGGCATCGCGCATGCGGCGCACGTTGGCGTGTTGTGACTGTATGTTTAGAAACGCGGCGGCGAGCCGTACCGTAGCATCGATAGCGTCAGTATGGCCGATCACCGCGTGCCGGCTCGCATCGCCATTGAGCCAGATCGCGCAGGTGTCTTGATCATGCGCGCAAATATTGATGTCGGTGGCCATTTGATCTGAGGCAGCGCGCACTCCCGAAAAGCCGAATCCGAATTTTCCAGGCAAAGAGTGAAGGAGTGTATCCTGCGCTAGACGCACCTCCAACACGGCCGCAAGCGGACGCAAATTTGCACGCTGCGGATCGATTCCACACAATGGATCGACGGTAACATTGCGCACGGCTTCGATGGCTGCTGTCTCATCAAGCAAGCCCGCCGCATTGAGTTCTGCGATGGCGCCGGGCCATGTCACGCCGCTCAAACCGCGCAATTGCAGATTGGCGCGATTGGTGAGGTCTATTTCGCCCGAGCCGTAGCGGGTAGCAGTTCCGGCAATGACCTTAAGTGCTGCAATCGAAAACTGCCCCGCGCGAGGCCGCACGCGCACGAGTAGCCCGTCGCCTGTTTCCATGGGACGCAGTGCGCCGGGGCACCATCCTTTGCGCAGCGATGCTTGAGCCGTAGTCATTCGGCGGCCTCGCGCGATTGAGGGGTGCTCACCGGCTCACTGGCTGGCTGTGCAAAAACATCGTTCCGGCGGGGCTGCCACAAACCGCGGGCGACGGCATCGTCAAAGCGCCTGCGCATCGCCTCCAGGGCTGCAGGATTCTCGCGCTCGACAAAGGCTGCGACGGCCGGGTCGCCGAGATAAGCCGCATACAGCCGCTCGAAGGCGCCAGAGTCGACAGCTCGCGCGGTTGCAGCAAATGCGAAGGCGGCGTCAACCGTCGAGGCCATTTCGGCGGCGCCACGAAAGCCATGGCGCATTTGGCCCTCGATCCAGCGTGGGCTGGCGGCACGGCCATGGACGATGCGAGCGCATTCCTCATCGAGCGTGCGCACGCGCGGCGCATCCGGTTCGCCGGTATCGCCATGATAGAGTGCGACGCGGGTATTGCCGGTGGCCTTGGCGGCGGCTGCAAAACCGCCCTCGTGAGCGGCAAAGTCGCCGCCGGTTAGAAGGTCAATCTCGCGGTGGTCTTGCATATGAACGAAAGCGTCGGTGTCGCGCACGCGGGTCTCGAACGCCTCACCGGCTTCGCGCGCGCTGCCATCTCCGCGGTAGGCCTGGCTCGAAGCCTCCAAGTAGCTGCGTCCCAATTCATCGCTGTGAGACCAGTCGCCTTGATCGATGCGCGCCATGACACCGGCCCCGAAGGTGCCACTTGCCGGGCCAAAGATCCGGTCGATCGATGATTGGGATTGGCCAACCAGCGGATTGTCGCTCGCGTCTTCCTTGAGACTGGCGACGAGATGAACTGCGCTATCGAATAGCGACAACTGAGTTGCGAACATATCGCGAAAGAGGCCCGAAATGCGCAACGTAACATCGACGCGCGGACGGGCGAGCACGGCGATAGGATTGGTCTCGACGCCGGTGACGCGGAAGGAGCGCGTGTCCCAGGTTGGACGGACACCGAGGAGTGCTAGTGCCGTCGCAAGTTCTTCCCCACCCGTGCGCAAGGTGGCGCTGCCCCACAAATCCAAAACAATAGCGCGTGGCCAGTCGCCGTAGTCAGAGACATATCGATCGAGGATAGCGGTTGCTGCGCGCTGACCATTGGTCCAGGCGGTGGGCGTGGGAATAGCGCGCGGATCGACGCTGTAGAGATTGCGGCCTGTGGGCAGCACGTCGGCACGCCCGCGGCTGGGCGCGCCAGCGGGCCCGGGCTCAATAAAGCGGCCATCGAGGGCGCGGGTGATGGCATCTAATTCAATGGGGTCGAGCACATGCAGACCGTCGCGAATGCTGAGTTCTTTGACGTCACACAAAAAAGCATCAATGCGGACCAGGGCATCGGCCTCCGTCATGCCAGCAACGAGTCCGCATGTTTCGGCGATGCCAGCCCGCGTTGCCGCATCTATGATTTGAGCGGCGAGCGCTTTGCGGCGGCGGGTGTCAAGGCCATCGGCTGCCGAAAACTCATCGGTGAGGCGTTCCACATCAAGCATGGCTTCGGGCAACTCTGTACCAACCAACGGCGGTGGCCGGTGTCCAAGCGTCAGTGCGCAAACGCGCCGTTTGGCTTGGGCTGCTTCACCCGGATCGTTGACGATAAACGGATAGATGAGCGGCATGGGGCCGAGCACGGCTTGCGGTGCACAACTGTTACTAAGCGCGACAGCCTTGCCAGGCAGCCATTCGAGTGTGCCGTGCGCGCCCAGATGGACAAGCGCATCAACCTCCAAGTCATGACGTAGCCACAGATAAAACGCGACATAGGCGTGACGCGGTGGCGTTGCGGGATCGTGATACTGAGCCTTGCGATCAGCCACGCTGCCGCGTTCGGGCTGCAGGCAGATCGTGAGGTTGCCGAGCTGGGTGGCATGGAAGTCGAAGGCGCCATTAACGGCGCCGGGATCATCTTGCGGAGCACCCCAAGCATCCGTCACGCTTTGCTGGAAGGCGTGCGGCAGCGTCGCAAAAAGAGCGGTATAGCGGCTCAGCGGCCAGCGAAGTGCGTGCTGGTAAGAGAGACGGTCCGTCAGTTCCTGCGGTGTGCCAGGAACGCCTTCAACTGTGTAGCCCACTTTGGCAAGGTGGTTTGCAATGCCAATCGAGCTTTGCAGAGCATCGAGCCCGACTGCATGGGCGATCTGATCCGGGCGGCCTGGATAAGTTGAGAGGATTAAGCCAGCTTTGCGATGACTCGGGCTCGTCGTGCGCAGCCGTGCCCATGCGCACGCGAGGTCCGCGACATGCACGATGCCATCATCAAGGGGCACGTGGCGGACGGGATCACCGCCGCCAGTCAGCCCTGACCCCATCGCTTCCTTGAATGAAATGGTGCCCGCAAATAGACGCCCGTCGAGTTCGGGAAGTACCACATGCATGGCAAGGTCGGCCGCATTGAGCCCGCGCCGGTCTGATTCCCAGACGGCACGTGGCAGGCCAGCGAGAGCCACCTGCAGAACTGGGCAGTCAGCCGCATCAAATGGTGAACCGCCATTGCCGTCGCGGGCGGCGAATGCGGTGGCATTCAAAATGACAGACGGGTTGATTTCTGCCATTCCGGCTTGCAGCCAGCGCGCGGCTTCGGGAGCCTTGAGGCTTGCAACATAGAGCGCGGTTGTGGCAAGGCCGCGTGCTTCAAGCGCACGTGCCAGATGATCGACCGGCATCACATCTCCTGACAGAAAATGCGAGCGATAGAAAACAATGGCGGCGCGGCCAAGCGGGCCTGTTGCTATGGCCGGGCTCGTATAGATGCCAAACTCGGCTACGGCGGTGAGCGGCTGGAAAGGCACTGCGCTGCCCAAAGCGCGGTTCAAAAATCCCGCCAATGCCCAACGAGTATTGTGCGTGCCACCGGCATCAAGCAGGTTTTCAATGGCTTCAAGATCGCCGGCACTAACTGTCGAGAGTGCGGCTAGCCTCATATCGGGCCGGAAGTCGCCAGGTACAATGGCTAGAGCAATGCCGCGGTCGCGGCAGATGCGGCCCAGCTGCTCCGCCCCGTAGCGCCAGTAGTCGAGACCGCCCAGGAGGCGCACGACAACGGCCTTTGTGCCGGGAAGTGTCTTTTCTGCAAAGAGGTCGACCGACATGGGATGGCGCAATAAAGCCAGATTGACGGCGCGCAGGCTAGGGCGATGCGCCTCAGGGCACTGATTCAAAGAATTGACGGCCGCTGAGAGATCGGAATCGGAGAACGACAAGAACACAATATCGGCGGGCTCAAGCGCGAGATCCTGGGCCACAGCCTGCTCGTCCAGCTCCCGGCTCTCGCGGACGATGAGATGCATCAGGTCAAACCATTCAATACGCGGCTGATGGCAGAGCGGTCGAGGCCTTTTTGTCCGATGACGACGAGCCGGCCAGTGCGGGTTTCCCCGGTGTTCCATGCGCGCTCATAGCGAGTGTCTACGCGCTGGCCGACGCCTTGCAACAGTAAGCGCATCGGCTTGCCATCGATAGCGGCAAAGCCTTTGACGCGCAGTACATCGTGCTCGGCGGCAATGCGCTGAGCACGCGCCGACAGTTCGGCCGGGGAAGCCAGCGCGGGAATATCAACGACAAACGTTTCAAAATCGTCGTGGTCGTGGCCTTCCTCATTGTCGTGGTGTGAGGGCCGGTTGGCGAGATCGTCTTCGGCAGCAGCCGACAAGCCCAGCAATACGCTGGCGGGAACCATGCCATCGCGCACGGCCACGATTTTTATGGCGCGCGGCACGTTTGTCCTGATCCCGGTGGCCACCTTCGCGGCTTCTTCGGCGGTCATCAGATCTGTTTTATTGAGCACCACGAGGTCGGCGCACAAGAGCTGGTCTTCATAAACTTCTTCGAGCGGATTTTCGTGATCGACAGAGGGGTCGGCGGCACGCTGGGCAGCGATCGCAATTGGATCATCGGCAAAACGGCCTGCCAGAACGGCCGGGCCATCGACCACTGTCACGACGCCGTCGACAGTAATGCGCGATCGGATCTCGGGCCATTCAAAGGCCTTCACCAAGGGCTTTGGTAACGCCAATCCCGACGTTTCAATGATGATATGTTCGGGTTGGGGTACGCGCGCGAGTAGCGCTTCCATGGCCGGAATGAAATCGTCGGCGACGGTGCAGCAGATGCAGCCGTTGGTTAGCTCGACAATGTTTTCCTCCGGGCAGCTTTCGATGCCGCACGAACGCAAAATAGTGCCATCGACACCAACATCGCCAAACTCGTTGACGATCAACGCCAGCCGCCGGCCCTCGGCATTTTCAATGACGTGGCGCACAAGCGTCGTTTTCCCGGCTCCAAGAAAACCTGTGACAATGGTGACGGGGACTTTGCGGGCGCTCATTCGGCGGACTCCGGTTGCAGAGTTTCAAGCGGGGGAATGCGCGAAATCACGCCTTTGCGGAAGGTGGTGGGGCGCTCTTTCCAGGGCACGATGCCGTTTTCGGAATTGGCGAATGCGCGGGCGGCGGCGGCGACATCTTCGCAATGGGTGACATTGTCGAGATCGCCGATGACGTAGGTCCACTTGCCTTGCGCGGCGAGTGCCACTGTGCACGGTCTCTTGCACACGGCCAAGCAATCAACGCTGACGACGTCGATATTTCCATCATCTTCCAGCAGTTCGCGCACTCGCGCAGCGAGTGCCGGGCCAGGGTGATCGAATTGCCCTGCATCTTCGCCAAGTTGACGCCGGCAACTGATGCAGACAAATACTTTTGTACGCGCGGTCATTATTATGGGCCCTGTCCCGCGGGACGGGAAATCAAGAGTTTTCGGCCGAAGTCAGGGATCGCGAGCGGCTAAGCCATTGCCAGAAGTAACCGCACGCCGCGCCCACAAGAATCCACAGCACGGCATGTACCGCTAGGGACGCTGAGGTAAAGTGGCCTGCAAGTTCTGCAGGTGCCGTACTTGCGTATGTGCCTGGATGGGGTGCGCCGATTAGGTGCGGTGCGGCTATGAGGGCAGCGCCGGCTACAATACGTGATGGACCGAGCGTTTTGAACATCAGCCAAATGCCCGCTGCCGTTGACATCGCTGTTGCAGCCCACCAAATTTGCCGTGGCACAACGTCAGCTGCGGCACTACCGGGAAGCTCGGGCGGCAACCCCATGCCAGGAGCCAAGCCCGTAGCGAAAAATGCAGCGATGCCCCACAGCGCAGCCGTCCGCGGAGTGATCTGAGAGCCCGATCCAAGCATGAGAGCCAGCAGCATCAGAGCGAATCCGGCAGCGGTGCCCACAGTTGCGACAGTGGTGGCAACGGTACGTTCAATTCCGTCGGCGGGAGCCCACGGCTCTGCGCCGCTGGCCGCTGCAGGTGCCCCATCGCCCTCTTTAGTGGCGTCACTATGCACTAGTATCAGACGGGCCTGTGCCGCAACATTCAATGAAGAGTGTTGATGCCCAGCCGGTTTATCGCCAGCGCGTTCGTAGGTTTCAGCCTGCAAGATCAGCGGCACCGTTGTGAACTGCTGCAGAGCGGATACGAATAGCCCGCTGACCACGCCGGCCATCAAGCCGGCGGCCATCATACGCGTCAGCATGATGGGACCTCAGTGGCAGGGGAATGCGAGAGAATGCCGGGTGTCGTGAGCCACATTATGGATCACGCTAGCATTGGCGAAGCCCACCAAGAACACCAAGCTCGCGCCGATTAAGAACGCGCCAGCGCAAATCATGCGCACGCTCGCCGAGGGCACAGCGATGGTCTGGTTTGCAGAAATTGTATCGTTCGACATAAATAGCTACCTTTCACCGCCCCACCGGCGGATGTCTAGAGTTCGTCCATTGACGGCAGGTCTCCTGGCTCGCGGGTCGTAGCTTCAAGGTCCCCTTCCCAGGGCATGCCCCAGTGGTAAATCGACCTTTTGCTTGCCGCTGACAGTTGCGGGGGCAGCTGCGGAATAAGGCCTCGCTGAGAGCCCGGCACCGCATTCCCTATTAAATCCCCTTGCGGGGGACCGTCACCCCAATCGATAAGTCACCGGGTCCGGCCCGTCAATCGCAAAGCACCCCCGATGCCCACCCTGTCCAGCGGCAAACTTCCCCGGTTAACGCTCATCCTGGGCGGCGCCCGCTCTGGCAAGAGCGCGCTTGCCGAACAGTTGCTGTCGGCCGAACCAGGTCCATGGGCCTATATCGCCACGGCTCAAGCCTTTGACGATGAGATGCGCGTCAGAATTGCCCAGCATCGGGCGCGGCGGGTTGACGGTTGGACGACTTATGACGCGCCGGTTGAGTTGGCACGTGCACTCGCTGATCAAACCGCCGGTCAGCCGGTGCTAGTCGACTGCCTGACTCTATGGCTCACCAACCTGCTGCTGGGCAGTCATGACGTGGTGGCGGCAACTCAAAGCCTCATCGAAGTACTGGCTGCGCGGGACAAGCCTTGTATCCTGGTCGCCAATGAGGTTGGGCTTGGCATCGTGCCAGACAATGCCTTGGCGCGCGCCTTTCGCGATGAGGCCGGACGGCTCAACCAGCGCGTCGCGACTGTTGTAGACCGCGTCCTATTTGTCGCGGCGGGCCTGCCCCTCACACTGAAAGGATGAGCCGATGAGCGACGATGACACTTTTTCAAACTCCAGGCTTTCAGACGCTGAGAGTGAGCGCCACAAAGCCAAGATGCTCAAGCGCAAAGCTGTGCAAGACGCAGAGGTCGCCTCCAAGCAAATCGAGAAGGGCGTGCTGCTCGTGCATACGGGGCCTGGCAAAGGCAAATCAACGGCGGCCTTCGGGCTCTTACTGCGCGCATTGGGGCACGGATGGCGCGTTGGAGTGGTACAATTCATCAAGGGCGCGTGGCATACGGGCGAGAAAGATGCGCTGGCGCGGTTTGGCGATCAGATTTCTTGGCACACCATGGGCGAAGGCTTTACCTGGGAAACGCAAGATAAGACGCGCGATATCGCAGCCGCGCACCGGGCGTTCGAAAAGGCAAAGGATTTGATGGCCGATCCATCAATACGCTTGTTAGTTCTGGATGAGCTCAACATAGCTCTGCGCTACGATTATCTGCCGCTTGTTGACGTGATCGCCACCTTGCGCGACCGCCGGCCTGACTTGCATATCGTGGTCACGGGCCGCAATGCCAAGCCGGAATTGATTGACTTGGCCGATGGCGTCACCGAGATGGTGGCTGTCAAACACCATTTCTCCGCCGGTGTGAAAGCCCAGGCGGGTATTGAGTTCTGATCCGATGACCGCACGCAGTTTGATGTTCATGGGCACGGGATCGGACGTTGGCAAATCGCTGATTGTAGCTGGATTGTGCCGCCTTCTTGCCAATCGCGGTCTACAGGTTGCGCCTTTCAAACCTCAAAACATGTCGAATAACGCAGCGGTAACGCACGATGGCGGCGAGATTGGCCGCGCCCAGGCGCTGCAGTCGCGCGCCTGCCGGTTGGCTCCGAGCGTGCATATGAATCCTGTTTTACTAAAGCCGCAGAGCGAGACAGGGGCGCAGATCATTGTTCAAGGCCGCATGGTCGGTTCAGCAAAAGCGCGCGAGTTTCAAGCAAAGAAGCGAGACCTCTTGCCGGCAGTTCTCGACAGTTTCGAGCGGATGAAAAGTTTGACGGATATTGTGCTTGTTGAAGGGGCGGGCAGCGCGTCGGAGATCAATCTGCGCGCCAACGATATTGCCAACATGGGCTTTGCGCGTGCGGCTGATGTTCCCGTCATTCTGATTGGCGATATCGATCGCGGCGGTGTAATCGCCAGTCTCGTCGGCACCAAGCACGTTATTGCGCCCGAAGATGCCGCTATGATCCGGGGGTTTCTGGTCAATAAGATGCGCGGAGACGCCACGCTTTTTGCCGATGGTATGCAAGCCGTAGCCGCCATGACCGGGTGGGCCGCCCTTGGCCTGATCCCCTATTTCGACGACGCCCGCATGCTGCCCGCCGAAGATGCGATGGGCTTGGCCGAACTCGTGAAAGCCAAATCCGGCAACGGGCGCGTGCGCATTGCGGTGCCGCTTCTGCCGCGTATCTCTAATTTCGATGATCTCGATCCATTGCGTAATGAACCCGATGTCAGCATCGAATTGATCGAGCGTGGCAGCGTCTTACCGCGCGGTGTTGATTTGGTTCTGTTGCCAGGCTCCAAGAGCACCATCGACGACCTGGCAGCATTGCGTTCGGCGGGCTGGGACATAGATATTGCCGCCCACGTGCGCCACGGCGGCCGCGTGCTGGGGCTATGCGGCGGCTACCAAATGCTGGGCAAAACGATTGCCGATCCCCATGGCATTGAAGGCGCGCCGCGCACCGTTGCTGGATTGGGTTTGCTTGACGTGGCAACGGAGTTTGGAACCGGTAAGGCGCTGCTTGAAGTGACCGGCACGCTGGCCGGGCAGGGCGCGCTGTTCAAAGGTTACGAAATGCATGTCGGGTGCACAGCCGGTCCCGATACAGTGCGGCCGGTATTGCACTTTGCCGATGGCCGCGCCGATGGTGCGACTTCGCCCGATGGTCTGGTTTCAGGTTGTTATGTGCATGGCCTGTTTTCTTCTGATGCTGCGCGCGCTGCCTGGCTTGCACAATTCGGAGCGGCTCCTTCAGGCAGGAATTATGAGGCAGGTGTGGAGTTTGTACTCGACAGCTTCTCTGAACATTTGGCGCGTCACATCGATATCGAAACGCTCATAGGTTTCGCACGATGAGATAAGCCGTCACAATCACTGCCCCCAATAGAAACCAGGCGATACTCGCCAAGGACAATGCGCGGCTAATGTCGTTGGGAGTGGCTTGGGTGCGGCCATTGCCCATGAAGGCGTCGGTGCTGGGCACGCCACCATAGGTGCGCGGTCCATTGAGTTTAAGCCCCAACGCGCCCGCCATTGCACTTTCCGGCCAGCCCGCATTGGGAGAGCGATGTTTGCTGGCATCGCGCCTCATGGCCGTTATGGCGTCAGCTGGCGTTCCGCCCGGCAGCAGCACCGCGGCAGATGCCAAAAGCAGACCCGTCAGCCGCGAGGCCGGCAGGTTAACAAGGTCGTCCAATCGCGCGGCCGCCCAGCCGAAAGCCTCGTGACGCGGCGTGCGATGGCCAATCATGCTGTCGGCGGTGTTGATAGCCTTGTAAGCGGCGAGGCCGGGAAAGCCCAGTACTGCAAACCAGAACACTGGCGCCACTACTCCGTCGGCGGCATTTTCAGCCAGGCTTTCGATGGCCGCACGGGCGATGCCATGTTCATCGAGTGCTTGGGGATCGCGTCCGACAATTTTGGCAACTGCAGTGCGTCCGCCTTCAAGACCTGAAACTTCAAGCGCATGTCCAACGCCGGCCACATGGGTATAGAGACTGCGGCTGGCAATGAGTGAGCTTGTCAGAATGGCAAGCGCGCACAATCCAGCCCAGGATCCCGACAGGAAATACTGCAGCAGAACGGCAAGTGTCACGGGAATTGCAATGACAATGAGCAGGGACGCCACGCCCGTGACGCGGCGGGCAAACGGGTTCCAATGTGGCCGGTTGAGAGCTGCGTCCAGCCGTTCAATAAGCCGCCCAATCCACGTCACGGGATGTCCTAAGACGTTAAACACCGCATCGGGATAGCCAAAAGCCGCGTCGATGACGAGCGCGAGAGCGAGGACCAAAAATGTTGTCTCTAACGGCATATCGAAGAGTTGCTTCAAGGTGGATCGGAGGGCGCAAGCGTGCGCGCATGAGCTTCCGTTGCTGGATCCGTGGCCGCTTCACTCAACGCCTCGCGCAGCGCTTCGCCCAGCATGACGAGCACCGGCCCCTCAATGGTTTCAGCATGCAGCTGGTTGCCTATGTCTTGCACTGTCGAGCGCAACACCCATTCATCGGGCCGGGTTGCGTTGGCGATTGCAATAGCTGGCGTCGCCGGGTCAAGTCCGTGCGCCATGGCGATGGCCGTCAGCTCTGGCAGCGTGCGCTTTGGCATATAGATGACGGTCGTCGCCGCGGCATCGGCTACCGCCGACCAATCGATGTCGGGCGGCAAAGCCCCGTGCCGGTCGTGCGCGGTTATAAATTGCAGGCGCCGCGCATGGTCGCGATGGGTGAGTGAAATGCCCAATCGCGCCGCCGCACCTTGCGCCGAGGTGATGCCGGGAATTACATCGATTGGGATGCCCGCCTGCCGGCACGCAGTCATCTCTTCGCCTGCACGTCCAAAGACGAGGGGATCGCCCGATTTAAGGCGCACGACCTTGAGGCCTTGCTGGGCCAACTCAATCAACTTGGCATTGATATCGGGTTGTTTGCAGGACGTGCGGTAGCCGCGTTTGCCCACGTCGAAGCGTAGAGCATTCTTGCGTACGAGATCTAGGATGGGTTTGGCAACGAGATCGTCAAACAACACAGCATCCGCGGTTTGCAGGGCGCGCAAGGCCCGCACCGTAAGCAGGTCTGGATCGCCAGGGCCTGCTCCGACTAGGGTGACTGAACCCGTCCGCGCCTCGGGTATTGATGCATTTGGCGGACCATCCTGGAAGCGAGTCTCGAAGGGTGTACGCGGTTGCCAGCCATGGCGTTCGAGTTCGGGGTCGAGATGCTCTTCCTCGGGCCATCCGAGCAGCAGATAGCCGGCGAACTTCCATCCGTCTGGAACGTGCAGTGTTTGGCAAACTCCAATGGGATCGAGGATCGAAACCCAGCCCATACCGAGTCCTGCTTCACGAGCAGCCAGCCACAGCACTGTGATCATGCAGGCGCACGACTGATCGAGCGCTTCGGGTATCGTGTGCAGGCCAAGTCCGTGTCCCTGATGGGTGCCATGATCGCAGAACACGGCCAGATGAATGGGAGCGGCGTCAAATCCCGCCAGTTTGAGCGCGGCATAGAGATCTGCCTTGTCGCCGGAATAGCGCGTCGCA
The DNA here is from genome assembly GCA_040080075.1 of Hyphomicrobium sp. Classification (GTDB taxonomy): domain Bacteria; phylum Pseudomonadota; class Alphaproteobacteria; order Rhizobiales; family Hyphomicrobiaceae; genus JANNFX01. The sequence continues at coordinate 21,049 of JBEBJD010000028.1, forward strand.
GATGCGGCACGCGCGGCCTCGAAGTTGGCGCGAACGGCCTGCCTTTGTAGCGGGTTCGTAACCCTGACAACGCGCCACGGCTGACTGTTGCCGACAGAAGGTGACAGATCCGCGAGCCGCAAAACCTGATCGAGCACGTCAGCGGGAACCGGATCGGTGCGAAAACGCCGGACGTCACGCCGCCATCGGATCAGCTGCTCGAGTGCGGCATTAGCCGCAGGCGCTTGCGCATTGCTGTTGTCTTGACTGCTCATGGATCGATCGTGTGGCTTGGTGGTCAAAGGCATGCGCCCTGCCGTCTGCTTAGCACGGTTTCCCGGCCGGAGCAGGCCCTTATCGGTCGCATCACACTACATCAGGAAGCTCAAGCGCCGCAAAACCAATCACCGTTCCCGCATGGCCTCGTGGCGCAGCTTGGTGAGGGGCTTGGTTAAATAGGCCAGCACTGTTTTTGAGCCCGTGATGACATCAACGTTGGCCACCATGCCAGGAATGATGGGAAGTGCGGCGCCCTTGTAGGCAAGTGTGCTTTTGTCGGTGCGCACGCGGATGACGTAATACGTCTCTCCCTTTTCCGTGGTGACGCTGTCAGCGCCGATCCGGTCGACGACGCCCTTCAAACCACCATAGATCGAGAAGTCGTAGGCCGTCAGCTTGACCACAGCTTCCTGCCCAGGCCTCACGAAAGCAATATCCTGTGGCCGCACCTGCGCCTCCACCAAGAGCGTGTCATTGAGTGGCACAATCTCGATGAGATCGCGACCGGGTTGCACGACCTGTCCCGGTGTGGTGACATGCACAGTCTTGACTATTCCCGCGACAGGTGCGCGCACGGTGGTGCGTTCGAGTTTGTCTTCACTTGAGCGGCTGGCCTCAGATAGAGCCGCCAGCTCTACGCGGGCCGCCGAAAGTTTCTGCAATGCTTCCGAGCGGAATGCCGAGATTTTTTCCTGCCTGCGATCCCGGGCCTCCTGAATCGCCGAGCGTATGCGCGGCAGGGCCAATTCGGCGGCCGTCATGCTGCCATCGAGGTCGTTGACTTTCGATTCAATAGCAAGCAGTTCCGTACGGGATACGGCTTTGGTCAGCGCCAAGGGACGCATAAGGGTTAGCTCTTCTTGCGCCAGCGCCAGCGACTTTTTCGATGTCGTGATCTTGGCTTCAAGCTCGACGACCTCTTGCCCGCGCTGCTTTTCCTGCAATTCGAGCGCACTCAGAGCGGCGTCGAGTTCGGCCTTTCTGGCCTCGAAAATATTGCGTTGCTCGGCCAGCAGATCAGGGCGCTGACTGGCAAGTTCGCCCGGAACCGCTAGTTGCTTGTTTTCAACTTCGGCTTCCAGGCGCGCCACCATCATTTGCAGGCCAAGTTGCTTTTCGCGGGCTTCACCGAGTGTTGAACCTGCGATTGTCGGGTCGATGCGCAGGATGATGTCGCCCTCGCGCACCATCGCGCCTTCCCGCACTAGAACCTCGCGGACGATGCCGCCTTCGAGGTTCTGCACGACCTGAATCTTGGTTGCGGGAACGACGCGGCCCTGCGCCGACGTGACTTCCTGCAGACTTGCAAACATGGCCCACAGAACAAAGACCGCAACCAGACCGATGAGCGTCTGCATCAGCAGGTTAAGACCGCGCGAGGGCGGTGCCAGAAGATCAGCGCTGATGGCCGTTGGCACGCCAGAGGCGGGCAATATGTGGGACGTGGCGGCTGCCGCTTCGCTCATGACGGCCTCCCACGGGTTTTTATCTCAGAGCCTTGAGTAGCGGCCGGTTTGACGGTGTGCTGGCGTAGCGCCTCAAGGACCTCAAGCTTAGGACCGTCCAAAAGCTTCTTGCCGCCTTCGAGAACGATAAGACGATTGGCCAATTCGAGCATGGCCGGGCGGTGCGTGACGACGATGAGTGTGCGGCCCTCAAGATACGACGACATGCGCTGAATGACGAGCATCTCGCTGCGTCCGTCCATGCCGCTGGTGGGCTCATCGAGCAACACAATGCGCGGGCGGCGCACCAGGGCACGCGCTAAAGCGACTGACTGGCGCTGACCGCCAGACAGTCCCGCGCCACGCTCGCGCACCGGTGTTTCAAAGCCTAGCGGCAAACGGCCAATCCATTCCAGAGCGCCCGCCGCGTGCGCCGCCGCCAGGACAACGTCGTCGGGCGCGCCGGGATCGGCAAGAGCGATATTGGAGCGGATGGTACCGTGAAACAGGTCCGTATCCTGGAGCATTAGCCCGGCATTGGCGCGCAGCGTCGCAGGATCTATCTGGCCAACCGTTACGCCATCGATCAGAACGCGGCCGCTTGTGGGCTTGTGCAACGCCTGAACGAGTTTGAGAAGTGTAGTCTTGCCGCTACCGATGCCACCGATCACACCGACCCGTTCGCCGGGCTTAATGTCGAATGACAATTCCTTCAAGGCAGGCGGCGCATCTTTGTCATAGGCAAACGTCACGGATTCGAATGCTATCGAACCATCGAACTTTGTCTTCGACAAGAAGCGCGCGCCGTCTGGCCGCTCTTGCGGTTCGCTGATCAATTGCGAAAGCTGATCGTAGGCTATTCGTGTCTGGTGTAGTTTGGCGACCAGCATTGCGATCTGGCCGATAGGGCCTAACACTCGGCCCGCCAGCATCGTCGCGGCCACGAGCGCCCCCGTGGTCAACTGCCCGGCCGCTACCATATAGAATCCGACAATGATCATCACCACTTGAATGATCGATTGCGAGGACTGAACGATATTGAGACCTAAGTTTGACAGGTGGCGGATCTCTAAACCTGTGCGCACGTGTTCGGCAACTGCGCCTTCCCACTTTGAAGCAGCCCAGCTTTCAGCTCCCGCCGCTTTGATGGCTTCGAGGCTTACCAGTGTCTCGACGACGACGGCGTTTTTTTGGGCCGTCTGTTTGAATTGAGATTGCGAGAGTGTGGCGAGCGCGCGCTGGGTCAGCCATCCGGCGCCGACCACGATTGGGACGGCGGCCAGCGCGATCAGAACCAGCGGACCGCTGACAGCCCAAATGGCGGCGAGGAACAGTACGATGAACGGCAAATCGCCAAAAGCCGTGAGCGTCGCAGAATTGAAGAATTCGCGCAATGTTTCGAATTCACGCAATGTGTTGGCGCGAACACCTGCAGATATGGGCCGGTCCGGTAACCGCGCACCCAGAAGCCGCCCATAAATCAAATTGGCCAGCACTACGTCAGCACGGCGCGATGCAGCATCGACATGGATGGAGCGCAGCGTCTTCAAGGCAAAATCGAATAGTGTAGCCAGCACAACACCAATGGCCAGCGCCCACAAACTATCAATGGCTGAATTGGGCAGCACGCGATCGTAGACATTCATCGTGAACAGCGGCATGGCGAGCGCCAGCACATTGATGGCGACGGTGGCCGCGATGGCTTCGCCGTAGATGCGGCGGCTGGCTGTGAAGGCCGGCAAGAACCAACCGGCGTCGATTGCCGGACCCGCCGTCTCGCCCCGCTCATCAAGACCTGATGCGAGCGAAACGGTGACGATACGCCCGTCTGCCACACTGGCCAATTCGCTGGCCGCAAGGCGGGCTTTGACACCTGCATTTCCGGGTTCACTCAGCAGAGCGAATACGGGCGACCCGGTGCTGTCGCGCTCCAGCGCCCACAGAATGTCGAGGCCGCCATCGGCGAGGAGAACCAGAACAGGCAGGACGTGATCTTCGAGGCTGAGTGGCGCGCGCGATTCAACGTTTGCCTTCAGCCCGGCGCGGGTTGCGGCTATGCCGATGTGTTCGAGAGGCAAGCGTCCGCCGGTCAGCGGCAAGCCGGATGTCAGCGCGATCCGGGTCGTGGCAATGCCGTAGTGCCGGGCAATATCGGCAAGTGCATCCGCTGCGGGATCGGACAAGCCATTAACGGCCGCACCCGCTGATGTGCCTCCGGGGCCTTTGATCGTTTGAGCCGCCGCATGTAGTTTATCCAGCAATTCGGCGACCGTACTCACGATCTTGTCTCCGGTGCGCGCACGACGGCACGCTATTTTGCGGCGCTGACTTCGTCACCGCGGTGAACTTCGGTGTGCCAGTTGGCATAGAAGAACGAAGGATTGGTCTTCCACGATTCAATCAGATTTGGTGCATGGGGCGCTGCCGCTTCCTCGGGCAGTGAGAGCCCCAAGGCTGGCAGCAGCCGGCCCATGGAGGCAAGAACGCGGTAAGTATTGTACTTCGAGACGAGTTCTTCAGTGCGCAGCGAGGCTTCGGCTACGAACACCTCGTTTTGCACATCGAGAAGATCAAGTAGGCGGCGCTGCCCGGCGTCGAACTGCTGGCTGTAGGCTGATCGGGATGCGCGATTGAGTTCAAGCTCGCGCGACAGCGCTGGAATCCGGGCTTGAGCGGAAACCATGGCATTCCAGGAGACGCGCGTTTCGCGTTCAATGATCCGCTGGGTATTGGCCGAAATTTCGTGGGCTTCCCAGGCGCGAGCTCGCGATTCGAAAACGCGCGCTTTGTCGATGCCGCCGTTCAAAAGGTTCCAGCGCACGACAAACATGCCCCGCACATCGCCTGTGCTGTCATCGTCTTCTTTATCGCCGTCCGCGGCTGTGCCGGTAAGTTCGAAATTGAGTTTTGGCGAGAAACGCGAATAGGCGCTGCCCACCGCTGCTTCGGCAGCGACTGTATCGTGCTGGGTGGCGATGACGCTGGGGGCTGCCACTATGGCTTCGCCAACGGCATCATCGATACTTCTTGGCAGTGCCTGCGAGGGTACGCGGACGGGGCCAAGTGTTCCAGGCGCGCGGCCAACAACGGACCGGAACAAGGCGTCAGCGTCGTGCACCCGGCCTTCGGCTTCGGCGACCAGTGCCACGGCATTGGCCAAACGGGAACCGGCCTCGGTTTCTTCCGACGAATTGCCTTTGCCAGCATCGACGCGCTCTTGAACTCTGCCGTTAAGCGACTGCAGTGATGCCAAATTGCTGCGCGCGGCGCCGAGCACGGCCACGGACCGTTGCATCTCCAGGTAAGCCTGCACGGCTCGTAGCGCCACGGAGTTTGCGGTGTCATTGACGCGCCAGCGTGCCGACTCGACGCGGTGTTCCTGGCGGGCAATTTCGTGGCGCGCCTCAAAACCATCGAACAGGCGCTGGGACAGCGTGCCTGAAATTTCGTTGTGGCCGTGCCATTCGTTGTTGTCTTTAATGCCTGCAGCAGTCGTCTCGGCATTCTCGTGCCAGCCGTTTCCCGATTTCATATCGACTGTGGGAAGCTGCAGTCCGCGCGCCGCCTGCAATTCGTGATCGATAGCCCGGCGGTTAAAGCGAATGGCACCTATTTCAGGATTTGTAGCGAGCGCCTCTTCGACAACACCGGTTAACCCGTCCGCGGAAGCGGATGTGGCATCAAAAGTTGCGAGCACCGCAAATAGCGCCAGCACACTTGCGCACTGAGCACGCAAACTGCTGCCGGTCACCTGGGCCGCCATGAAAGTCTCCTGTCGAATCGGGAATCGCAACGATTTGTTTACGCCACACGGGGACTTAGCTCTGATTCGCGCATAATTTGGTACGCCGAATACGGACGGTGCTGCGATTTCACCGCGTTTTGCAGTCGCCAGTGATGGGCCAGCAACAGTCAGAAATTACTAGCGGAATCGCAGTTCAGTGCATGGCGGTCCGCTTAGGTCAGTCTATTCCCGTTATGTCCCAAGGTGCCAAATAGATCATTAGGCAAGGCCGGGGCACCCGTGCCGCACGAGCGGAATGGTTTTCACGCTGCAGGACAGCCCCATCAAACGGCGCTAAACGATCAAATTACCGTTTGTTTTCATTTGATTGAGATCGATCCCTGTTTGACCTTGTAGTACCACCAGATCGACAAAGTTGGCGCCACCTGCAGCGCCATCTGTATCGATGCTGATTGTTGTGTTTCCAGCGCCTTCGGTTTTGCGGACGAAGTCGGACAGCACGGAAGAACCAGTGAAGCCAACTAGCAGAGCCGATATATCGAGCGTGTCGCCACCAACGCCGTTGACGAAGTCTGTGATCTGGTCGCTACCACCCGAATTATCACCAGCCTGCCAACGATACGTATCAATCCCTGCGCCGCCCGACAGGATGTCGATGCCTGTTCCGCCCCGCAGAATGTCTGAACCGCCACCGCCATCGAGTGTATCTGCGCCAATACCGCCGTCGAGCGTGTCGTTGCCGGTTCCGCCGGTGATCACATTGCCGGCGCCGTTGCCGTTGCCGGTAAAGTTGCCCGCACCTGTGAAGATGAGGTTTTCGAGGTTTGCGGCCAAGGTATAGGTGGCAAGAGAGGTCTGAACGGTATCGATGCCCGATGTGTCGGTGATGCTGTCGGCAGCGTTGTCGATCACATAGGTGTCGTCCCCGCCACCGCCATTGAGTGTATCTGCGCCAATGCTCCCGTCGAGCGTGTCGTTGCCGGTTCCGCCGGTGATGATATTGGCGGCGCTGGTGCCGGTGCCGGTGAAATTGCCCGCACCCGTGAAGGTGAGGTTTTCGAGGTTTGCGCCGAGAGAGTAGGTGGCAAGGGTTGTCTGCACCAGGTCCGCGCTGCCTTCACCTGCATTCTCAACGATAACGTCACCAGCATTGTCAGCAGTGTACGTGTCGTTACCGTCGCCGCCGGTCATGCGATCGGCGCCTAGACCGCCATTCAGGGTGTCGGCCCCTGCAAGGCCAAAAAGCAACTGAGTGCCAGTAGCCGAAGTCAGGGTGTCGTCACTCGCAGTGCCGGTAAGGATATCGGGCAAAGTCAAAATGAAGCTGTCGGTGACCGGCGATGCCAGTGTACTTGCACCATCTAGGGTTACGGCTGAAATGCTGATGACGTGATTTCCGCCCGTGGCCCCCGCGCCGGCGATTGCCAGAATGGAGTTGGCTTGTGTTTGGGTGCCGGTGAATTGGAACGTTCCAGCCGAGGGGTTGGTCATAGCCCCGCCCGATGCCGCTGTCAGTGCGACACCCACGGGAACGCTGGTGAAGGTGATGCGAATCTGTTCTTCGGCGTTTTCGCCAGGCGACGATCCCGTTGTGTCAGACAGGCGCACGTTGAGATCAAGCGCCACCTGGCCTGCGACATCGATTGTCAGATCGCGGGCAAGGATTTCGACACTGTCTGCAGCTGGTGATACGACGGCGTTAAAGTTGACTGATGTTTGCGCCTCGTTGCCGTTCGACAACTCGAGCGTGATGGCTGTCAGCGTCAGCGTCATGGTGCCGGAGTAATTGAGCGGCGGCGTCAGCGAAAGCGTAGCCAGTGCGCTGACCGGAATTGTCCAGCTTCCATCGCCGTTGTTTGACCCAGATGAGAAGCGCGAGCCATCCGGCACGCCCGAAATCTTGACAGACAGAACTTCGGCGCCATTGTCCGCGACGGTATCGGCGAGAGCTGCCGATAGAAGCGTTACGCCATCGGTCAGTGCGATTGCGGTGTCTTCGCTACCGGAGACAGTTGCCGGCGCGCTCACTGCGGGCGCATCCGCAACAGCGGTTACGCTGACAGTGAAGTTAGAGGTTGATAGCTTCGTGTTGTCTGCATCCGGTGTTGAGTCCACTGGTTCGACGCTATAGGCCGCAACGGTGACGCCAATGCTGCCATGCCAGTTGAGAGCGGGCTGGATCTGGAGTGACGCGGCGCTGGACGTTGGCACGCGATAGTAGCCAACAAGGCTCGTGCCATCGATTGTGGCGTCTGAGTCGCCAGCCGCGACGGCGGGATAGCCACCAATCACGGTAGCTCCATTGGTCAGTTTGACATAGCAGAATACGCCAATGTCTTCGCTGCCATCGGTATCAACCTCGCCAAGCGACAGACCGAGCGCAATTGGCAGATCTTCTGATCCTGCAGCCGGGCTGGCGCCGATAGCAACACCATCGGCGACCGGATCGACAAGGATAGGTACGATCCGCGGGCCCGTTGTTGCGCTCTGCAGGTTGACGTTTCGCGCAATGCCTTCGACCGTTATATTCATGGTGCCGGAAAAATCCGGTGGCGGAGTCACATGGACTGCTCCACCATTGACAGCCGCGGCGGTGGCAACCCAGCGAGGCGCATCGCCAACGTTGACCGGCGGCAACAGGATGGCGCCCGTAACTTGCGCTCCAGCGGGAATACCGCTGATGACGACGGATACGGAGGGGTTCGTTAAATCACCCGCAGCCGGTACTGCGGAGACGTTGAGAGTGATCGGACCGTCTTCGTTGCCGTTGTTGGCACCCACAGTAACGGCCGGAGGAAGAGGCGCATCGCCAGGGCCTGTGCCGGCGAGCGGAACGACCGTGACGGTGAAGTTCGTGCTATTAGTCGCCCGGTCTCCGTCATTCTCAGTTGCGACCGTCGTCAATTCAAAATTGATCGTGCCGCCTGCGCCCGGCGGCGTAATGATACGCAAGTCCGCAAGATCGGAAGGGTTTATCAGGAAGCTTCCGTTGCCGGTATCGATGCCCACCACATTGCCAAAGCTGTCGGTAAGGCCGAACAGAGGAGCGGTGCCGGTGTTGGTAGTTCGCAAAACGTAGAAAATGTCTTCCGACTGGAGGCGCCCAAGTGTGACGTCGGTATCAGTAGTCGTTCCACCAAGTGTCAACGGAATGCTCGTCCCGGAATTCCCAGACACCGAGTTTGCAAAGACCGTCGGAACATCAGCAGTTCCTGTGAAGTTGACTCCAAAGCTGCCGGATTCAAGCTTGTCGACTGTCACGGGTGAGCCGCCGATGATGGCGGTGTCGCGCACGAGCGCGGTGACGGGGATCGAGAAGTCCCGGTTCGAATCGAGGAACAGTTGCGAACTCAGTGCAACACCGCCAATGAGGGAGGCCTGCACCGTGATCGTTTTAGCGCCTGAATCGTAAACGAACGTTCCCGTGATGTAATTGGCCACCAGCTTATCAATTCCACTGCCAGCGCCGGGGAGCGAAGACAATTGCGTGGCTATGCCGGCATTTGTGATCAAGTTCGTCAGATTGAATGTATACTCGATGACCGTTTCGGAGCCGTCGTTGTCGGCAAGCGTGTAATTGAGTGACGATGCCAGTGAGATGTTGGTGCCGCTCTCGGAGGCTGCTTCTGATTGGGTTGCGCCCAGTCCCCATGACGAGAAGCCATCGACTGTTCCGCCTGCGATGACGGGGTTCACGACGATGCTCACAGGCCATTGCGGCGAGGTCGCCTGGCTGCCATCGATTTCCTGGGTGACCGCACGCACCGTCACACCCGAATAGGGATTTTCGCCAGAGAAGTTCTGTACAGGCGGGAGTGTCAGAGTAGGCATCGCTGCCGCCGAAACGCTCCACGTTCCGTTGCCTAGGTACGCAACACCCGCAACGCTGCTCACGGGAATGATGCCGGCCGGCAGGCCGCCGATAACGAACGAGAGAGATTCCGAGCCGTCAGTATCGACCAGCAGGTTGTTGAGATCGCCGCCGGCGCTGGACAGAATATGAGAACCGATCTGGATAAGATCATCTTCATCGGCCACGACGTTGACGGTCCGTGTGCCGGGTTGGTCGGCAACGCCTGTCACTTGAACGTCGATTGTGGTGATGAAGCTTGAAACGCTGGTGCCACCGCCCGAGGTGTCTGTAACGATCGTTTCTGTGGTGAGATGGACATCTCCTCCGGTGGCAGTCGAATAGTGCAGCGGCGCTTTGACGGCAAGTGCGGCGACATCGGCTGGCGTCAGCGTATAAACGCCAAAGCCATCGGGAACCAAAAGGGCGCCCCCTGCTCCATAGATAAACGTGCCAGCGGGCACGACAGACGTGATCTTGACGATAAAGGTTTCGCTGCCGTCCTTGTCGTTGAGAGTGACGCTCATGGGAACAGAAATGATCGTGTCTTCGAGGCCCGTGCCGTTACCCTTGACCGTTGGCGTATCGACCGCGGGCGATATTAGAATGTCTATATAGTCTGTTACGGTTTCAGTTTTCGACGTGCCGTCGGTGCCACCAAAGATGGTGGCGGCAAGTTCTACTCCGGTTGCGGCCTCTGTCGAAATGACCTCGATCTTTATGCCGTTTGTACCAGTCAGAGATCCCGACCAGTTGGCACGTGGATCGAAGGCAAGGCCGCCTCCATTAATGAAACTGTTGAGCGACGCTGCACGGGTGGCATTGTCGGCTCCGGTCGCCTGAACAAGATAGATGCCCCCGCCCAGACTGGTCAGTGTGACATTGGCTGGTGGCGTGCCGGTGATCGTGCCGACGGCGCCGAGACTGTCGGCCGGTACGGTGATGCGCACGGACACCGTTTCGGAGTTATCCAAGTCGGCGCTGTTGCCTGCGTTGATGGTCAGCAGAATATTGCTGCCGTCTTCGGGTGTTGCTGAGGCCGGGTCCGTGACAGTTACGCTAGGGGTGTCTGCAACAGCTTGAATGCGAATGTCATGGTTGAACGTGTTATCTTGTGTGTTTGCGATGCCGCCGTTCACATCAAGAGTAGTGGCCGTAACGGCCACGGCACCATTGAGGTCCGTATGGGTGGGCCCCATCGTGACCGTAAAGCCATTGAGTGTCGCGCGGATGTCGGCCTCGGCCAGATTGCGATCGGCCTGAGTCAGTAGGCCGGCGTTGGCTGCGCCAGTGATAATCGTGCTGGTAATTGTGTAAGTGTTCGTGCCGGAATCAAAGGCGATTTGAGCCGACCCAACGGCAGCACCGGGCACAACAGTGTAGGTCTGCGTTGCGGTGTCCGCTGGGAAGTCGAGAACGATCTGTGACATCGTTTCGGTATCGGCATTGTTGCCGCCGCCGGTGCCGTTGTCTGTAACACGGATTCCGGTTGTCGCATTGGCGAGATCGGCCCCGAATGCGACAGCGCCGTTGTCTTCGACGCCAACCGAGAGGGCGGGCGTTGATATGGCATCGGCATCGGGAGTTACGGTCACGGAAATTGTTTGAGGTGTTGTGGTTGCCGTCACGGAACCTGTGCTGTTCGTATCGACGACGACGCCACGCACCGACAATGTCATGGTGCCACTGTAGTTGAGGGGCGCGCGGATTTCGAGATTGGCTAGCGCGCTTTCGGGGATGCGAATCCAGCCACTCACCGCGACGCCGATAGTTGATCCGCTGCTCCAGAACTGTGTACCCGACGGGAAGGTCGATGTATCGATCTCGATAAATCGTGTTTCCGAACCGTCCGGATCTGCCGAGCCAGTGCTGATTGTGATGGTGCCGATTGCGAAAGTCGTATCCTCGCTGCCGCTCGCTGGTCCCGGTACCGTGATCACTGGGATTTCAGGAACTGGATTGACAGGAATGACGAAGGTTTGAGCGATGGCCGCGGTTGGCACCGAAATTTCAGCGCCGGCAACGCCGCCACCCATTCCGGCCACCGCGCCGTTGTTGTCTTCGGTGGGATTGCTCTCAACGGACGTTGCTGTGACTCTGATCGTAATGTCTTCGCCGTTGTCGGCGCCCGGCTTGACTTGAAGTGTGGCCATTGCTGCAGCCAGATCTGCAGCCGTGCCGGTCAAGGTGACTTGGCCAGCAACGGATGCATCCGAGGTGACGCCGGTAGTTGTCCCAAATTGCACGACGGGGCGAGCCCCAAGGGCGCTGCCTGCGGTGGAGAATTCGATGAGAATGGATTGGAATGTTTCCGAGCCGTCGGTGTCGTTGAGGGCGACGGTGACGGGGTAGACTATGAAGCCGCTGTCTTCATCGATGGCGGACTTGCTAGATGTACCCACGTTGAGCGTGGGTGTGTCGGCGACCGCCTGCACCGTAACGGAGTGCGTGAGGCTGACGGGGTCGCTGACCGATGTTGTTCCGTTGGTATCGTCCAGCGTTCCGGTGATGGTAACAGTAAAGTTCTCATCGCGGTCGTCGGCAAGGGTGATCGAAAGAGAATTGATCATTGTCAGAACGGCACTGGCCGTTCCGCTGATAGTAACGGTGCCTGTCGCCAGATTTATGTTCGACGTGACGCCGGCAACCGTCGTGCCAAAGGAGAGCGCCTGGGCATTAGTTGGGAAGCCAGACAGCGTCAGATTGAGTGACTGCGAGCCATCTGTGTCGGCGATCGTCAAGCCAAGGCGCGTGCCGATTGCAATCACCAGGTCGGGATCCAATGGATTGGACGAGTTATTATTTTCCTGCACGATTGTGCTGGCGTTGGCGAGCACGGGGAAGTCATTGACCGGTGCCACGGTCACGTTGATGTAGACCGTTGCTGTCTCGGTTTTGGAGGTGCCGTCGGTGCCGCCGAAGCTGCCTGCAGCCAACTCGCCTCCTGTTGCGTTTTCCGTTGAAATCGCTTCGACTTTGATGCCGTTGGTTCCTGTCAATACGCCAGACCATTGCCCACGCGGTGTAAAGGTCACGCCGTCGTTGAGGAAAGAATCGAGGCGGGTCTCGCGAAGGGATGCTGAGCCTCCGGTTGCGGTCGCCGTGTAGACACCGCCGCCAACCGCCGTGAACGTGACGCCTGCGATGGTCTTGTTGGCGGCCAGCGTGCCGATAACGCCAGAGCCGTCCGAAGGAACCGTGATGCGCACCGACATTGTTTCGGTGTTGTCCACATCGGCGCTGCGATTGGGGTCGATCGCCAGCTTGATGGTCGTGTCTTCATTGAGGGAAATGTTGCTGGCCGACACGGTGGGCGCATCGGCCACAGCTTGAACCGTGACGCTGTGGTTGCGTGTATTGACGATGGAGGTGCTGTCGTTGTCGGTCGTGGTCACCGAGACGGACAGATTGAAGTTTGCATCCGAATGGAGCGGCGGTGTGATGTTGATCGTTGCAACTGCGGCGCGGATTTGCGCTTCCGTGCCGCCATTAAATGTCAAGGTGAGGCCAGCTGCTGTGACGTTGACCGTCTGAACCGTGCCGCTCATGTCAGTGTAGACCACCGTTGAGCCGTTGGTGAATCCGGAGATTGCGACTTGCGAAACCGCTTCTGACCCGTCCGTATCTTTGAGGGTATAAACGATGTCGGAGCCAATGGTCTTGGCGATATCTTCCACTATCGTCGATGAGCCACCTTGTGTGACGCCGTCGGCAACCGCAGTCACAGTAACTGCGACTGTGGCGGTGGCGGACTGCTCATTGCCACCGCCTTGGCCCGCGCCGGCTTCGCTGGGATTGCTTTCGATCGTGGTTGCGGTTGCAGTAAGATTGAAGTCGGTGTCGAGATCCTTGCGTGGGCCGCCAACGGTGATGACTAGGCTGAGATTTGTCAACACGTCTTGGATGGCGGCGTCGGTTGGGCCGGTCACGGTATAAGTGCCACCGCCGTTGGCGGTCAGAACGCCGGTGCCTGACGATAATTCGCTCAGAGTAAACCCGGACGGAACGCCGGAAATCACTACATTCTTGATGGCTTCAGAGCCGTCTGCTGTGTCGGGATGCAAGACGGTGATGGAGATGGGGATGTTCTGGTCTTCGAAGCCCGCGCCACTGCCACTGACGGTGGGTGTATCGGCGAGCGCTGCGACGGGGATCACGAACGTCTGGATGGCCGGGGCCGTTGGAACGGCGATTTCTGGGCCAGCGATGCCGCCACCCATTCCAGCGGTCGCACCATCGTTATCTTCAGCCGGATTGCTTTCGACAGCGGTAGCTGTGACGGTGATTGTTATGTCGGCATCGTTGTTCGCACCAGGCTTGACCTGAAGGCTTAGCAGGGCCGCTTCGATGTCCGCGGCAGGACCCGTTAGCGTTACTTGACCGGCTACCGAATTGTCGAAGGTCACGCCAGAGGCCGTGCCAAACTGAATGCTGGGCTGTATGCCGGTGCCAGCCGTCGAGTAATTGACGACAACCGACTGGTAGCTCTCCGACCCATCGCCATCGTTGAGAGACGTGGTCACGCCGTAGGTAATAAAACCTGAGTCTTCGTCAACAAAGCTCTTGGTGGTGGTGCCCACGTCAATTGTTGGCGTGTCGGCCACAGCTTGCACGGTCACGCTATGCGACAACGAGAATGCGTCGTTGGCCGTTGAGGAGCCGTTCGAGTCCGTCGAAGTGCCGTTGATCGAGATTGTAAAGTTCTCGTCGCGGTCATCGGCAAGGGTGAGCGTGAGCGAGTTGAGAACCGTCAGGACATCGTTGGCGCTTGCTCCGTTGATGGTGACCGTACCGGTGGCGATGCTGACATTGGTTGTGACACCGGCCAGGCTAGTCGCGAAAGACAGTGCCAGGGCGTTGGTGGGGAAACCAGTCAGCGTCATCGACAGGCCCTGAGAACCATCGGTGTCGGCAATTGTCAGGCCAAGGCGCGCGCCGATTGGAATGATGAGGTCCGGGTCGGCGGTGCTCGAAGAGCCGTTGTTTTCCTGGACGATGGTGCTGGCGTTGGCGACGGCCGGCGTGTCGTTGATGGGCGCGACGGCAATGTCGATGTATGCCGTGGCGGTTTCAATCTTGGTATCGAGATCGCCGCCGGTGCCAGCTGATGCGCTGTTGTTGGGAGCGAGATCCGTGCCGTAGCCATTGGCGGCTTCGGTCGAGATGGCCTCCACCTTAATGCCATTGGTGCCGGCGAGCACGCCAGACCACTGCGCGCGGGGCGTGAACGTGATTCCACCACTGAGGAAGGTGTCGAGTGCGGCTTCGCGGGTGGCAGCTGAAGCTCCTGTCGCGGTGACAGAGTATACGCCACCGCCCAGGTTTGTAAACGTGACGCCGCCTGTGCCCGTTCCCGATAGCGTGCCGATGACACCAGACCCATCAGCTGGCACCGTGATGCGCACCGAGAGTGTTTCTGAATTGTCATTATCGGTGCTGCGGTTCGGATTGATTGATAGCGTTGCAGTTGTGTCTTCGTCGAGGACCAGCGCGCCTGCCGTCACGGCGGGGGCGTCCGCTACAGCCTGAGCATTTATCGAGTGGTTAAAGTTCTGTGTGATCGCCGAACTGTCATTATCTGTCGTGGTCACGGCAATCGAGAGCGTGATGTTTACGTCAGAGTTTAAAGGTGCCTGCACGCTCAATGTATCGAGTGCCGCGCGGATTGCGGTTTCGGTGGCGGCCGACTTGGGGCCGCTCAACGTCACCGTTTCGATGCCTGTCGATACGAACGTCTGAAGGATGCCAAGTGTGTCCGTATAGACGACCGCCGTCCCCGCAGGGAAGCCGGAGACCACCACAGTCGTGACATGTTCCGAACCATCCGTGTCAATCTTTGACCACGTGATGTCGGGGCCGATGGTCTTGGCGATATCTTCGACAAGAACAGAAGATCCGCCAGTTGTGACGCCGTCTGCAACTGCCGATACGGTGACGGGAACGCTGAAGGATTTGGACGTTTCGAGCAGGGTCATCTGACCCGCGCCGGTCTCGCTGGGGGCCGATTCAATTGTTGTCACTGTGAACGTCAGATTGAAATCGGTATCGAGGTGCTGGCGCGCCCCACCGGGAGCAAACACCAGAACCAGGTTGGCGAGTACGTCATTTATGGCCGCATCATTGGGTCCGGTTACGGTGTAGGTGCCGTCGCCATTGAGTGTCAGAACACCAGCACCCGCTGATGTCTCTGAGATTGTAAGGCCAGCGGCGGGTGCGCCGATAACGACGTTCTTCAGTTTTTCCGAGCCATCACTGATGTCTGGGTGACCGGCTGTGACCGAAACGGCGATATTCTGGTCTTCAAGGCCGGAACCGCTGCCGCTCAGTACCGGGACGTCGGCGATGGCTGCAACCGTAATGACATGTATGCCGTTGTAGGTTTGGGAAACGGAGGCTTCGCCTTCGGTGGCCGTGGCGTCCACCTTCGTCACACTGATGCTGAGTGAAATGTCGCTGTCCGAGTGCGGCGGCGGTATCAGCGAGAGCGTTGCCAGGGCTGCGCGGATATCCGCTTCCGTGCCACCGTTTAGCGTTATCGACGTTGTGCCGGCCGCTACCGCGAATGTGATAGAGCTGCCTCCCACAGGCGTAAACGTGACAATGGCGCCAATCGGCAGGCCCGAAACAACGATTTGCGTAATGGCTTCGGAACCGTCTGAACTGTCAGTTGCGGAGATGCCGGTATTGGCACCGAAGTTGACCGCGCCAACGATCGTCTGATCGGCGGCATTGAGGATACCGTCTTCGTTGACCATGCTCGTGCCGGTGAAGACTGGGGCATCATTGACGGGGTGGACAGTCACCGGAACCGCTGTGGTAAGATCACTGCGCAGCAGCGTAACTTCGCCGCCCGCCAGCGTGCTTTCAATGGTGCCAACCTTAACCGCAACGTTGAAGTTCACGTCGCTGTCGGCGGGCGCCTGCACACGAATGTTGTTGGCGAGAAACTGCTCGAATTGGGCGGACGTGGTGGCGGCACCCGGCACGAAGGTATAGCCACC
>JBEBJD010000012.1:0-1819 GCA_040080075.1 Hyphomicrobium sp.
CAGGACTTGAGCCAGTTCCAGGCGCTGCAGTTCAAGATCGCCGACATGGCGACCAACCTCGAAGCCGCGCGGCTGATGATCTACCGCGCTGCCGACGCGCTTGATCGCGCCGACCCGCAGGCGTCGATGTATTCGGCGATGGCCAAGCGCTACGCCACCGATCTCGGTTTCGAGATCGTCAACGAGGCCCTGCAGATCCATGGCGGCTACGGCTATCTGAAGGACTACGGCCTGGAAAAACTGGTCCGCGACCTGCGCGTCCACCAGATCCTCGAAGGCACCAACGAGATCATGCGCGTCGTGATCGCAAGGAAGGTGCTGGGGGGAAATCGGGGGTAGGGTAGTCAGTTGGCGAGCCATTGCGGTTCTTGAATCGCGATTTTGAGCATGACACGCCCGCTAGCTTCGGGCGGTTTGGCTTCATCGCAGCGTAGGGATCCAACAATGTCCACGACGGCAGAAGCGGCCCCCGAACCGGGCGCCCGCCTAAATGGCATCACCCTTGTTTCGTGCTCGATTATGGTTTGGGCGACAGGGGGGCTGTTCACGCGATTGTTGCCGTTCGACCTGTGGACGATCGTGTTCTGGCGAGGCGTATTCGCAGCGGTCTTCATAGGTTGCTATGCGGCTTACGTACATGGCATGGGCATCGGCGGAATCATTCGCAAGTGCGGTTGGGCGGGAGTGATTGTTTCGCTCTGCTCTTGTGCAACGATCATCTTATTTCCGGCTGCGTTCCAAAGTACCAGCGTGGCCAACGCTTTTACAATGGTTGCGGCCCTCCCGTTCTTCACCGCTGGTATCGCCTGGGTCTGGCTCAAAGAGCGACCTTCGAGGCCGACGTTGGTGGCGAGTGCAGTGGCGGCGCTCGGGCTATTCATTATGGTTGGACCCTATTCCAGCGGCTTGCACTCGGGAGATGTTCTGGCGCTCATTGGCACGCTCGCGCAGGCGCTTATGATTGTAGCCGCGCGACGGCATCCTAACGTAGTGATGCTGCCAATGGCTTGGATTGCGGTGGTCCTCAGCTCAGTGCTGGCTTATCCGTTGGCAGCGCAACTTTGGGAGCTTACCCCGCGTGACTATCTCGTCGCGGCGGGTTTCGGCCTCGGGCCAATGACCCTAGGCATGATGCTCTATGTGATTGGTTCGGCGATGATCCCGGCCGCACTGACCGCTCTCATCAGCATCGCAGAGGCACCCCTTGGCGCTTTATGGGCCTGGGTTGGTATCGGCGAAGTACCCTCTGTCGCAACGATTATCGGTGGTGCCATTGTCCTCGTCAGCGTTGGTTCTAGCGTCATGCACCAGCGGAGACTGTAACACCGTTATTGCCATAGGGCGGCCGACGGGCATCGCAATTCGTTGCAATACTTGCGCACCCACATACAAGGCCCGCGAAGCTTGCGCTCCACGGGCCTGATTTCATCGCGTCGCAAAGCTGAACTTCAGCAGTCTTCGCGGACCTCGAGCCGGCGGCAGGCCCATTCCTGGCCACCATCGCAACGACGTTCCAGCGCCGGGCAGCTCATGCCGTCGCCGCCGTCCCGATAGTAGCGGCGCTCACCGCTGTTGGCGCGGGCGGCTTCGATGGCAATCGCGGTGCCGACGACGGCAGCGGCGACGCCGAGTCCGATATTGCGATTGCGGTTGGAATTGCGCGGGCCTGGGCCGGGCTTCACCACCACCACTTTCGCAGCCGGCTTCTCGAAGATTTTCTTGGTCGTGACTTGTGCGCTTGCCGCGCCCACGCCTGCGGCGATCAGGCAGAGGCTGAGCGAACTTGCGATTGCTTTGCCGTTAAAGGACTTTTTTACAG
>JBEBJD010000077.1:0-8805 GCA_040080075.1 Hyphomicrobium sp.
CGTCCGCCCGCCGATTACCTGGTCGAGGGCGTCGGCGATGTGACGGGCCAGAACAGTCAGGCCCCTTCCCTATCTTTGTTACCCGGATCGCTGTTGCTCGATGACGTCCAGGGCGATTTGTTTCTGGCATATGCGTCGCGGCGCGAAGGTCCCGATATGGGGGCCGGTCTCCGAGGCTGGTTCGAAAACCTGATCCGCCGCTATGACCAGCTCTTCGATGTCGTTATTCTGGATTGTGCACCGGGCTTGTCTTTTGCCGCCCTTGCAGCACTTTACACCGCCGACAAAGTTATCGTCCCTTTCCGTCCCGACTATGTCTCACTGCACGCTGTTGATAGGGTGGCACTCATTATCGAGCAAAAGTCAAACCTCGATGAATTGAGCGATATCCCGCTCAGCAAGCGCCGGTATGCCTGTTTGGCCAATTATGTCCGCGACAATCCGCGCGAACGGCTTCTTATCGAGGAACTCGGCCTTGCCCATCCTATGCTTGCCACAGAGCTGCCGCAACGTGATGGGATTGCAAACGCCTTCGACTGGTTCGCGCACCGGCGCACAATTGAGGAAAAATACGGCAGCGCCACGCCAGACGTTCGCAAACTCTACGATGAAGTTGGAAAGTTCGTCGCTGAACCGGCGATGGCTTGATCACAGTATTTGTATCATCGCCGAAAGGATCGTCTGATCTGATGGCCAAGATTCCACAGACCGAAGCGGATCAACGCTTAAAGGTATTCTTCCGGGACGCCCTGCTGTCAGAGCCGGGAATGTCAGGGGAAAAGGCTGAGCAACTCGCAGAACGCTGTGTCCAATCTATCGACACTGTGCTGACCAAGCGCGGCATCGGGGCGTCCCTATCGACTGAGACCGTAGAAGCATCTCTGCCGGCCCGATTCGACCCCTTCGCGTTTAGCGCCGTTTCGGTGCTCGCCCGCAAGGGGAAAGATGCGCTCCTGGCACGCCTGAACGACATCACGACTGCCGAAAACTTGCGTGAATTCGCCATCGCTCAACACATCGCCATCGACCAGACCCTAACCAAGACTGAAGACTTACGCATCGCGATTGTAAAAGGCACAGAGCGGCGTATAGCGGCCCGCCGAGCTGCGGCAAGCTAAGGTTGGTTGTGCCGGGAGCCACTCCCGCCGCGCTTAAGAGGCAGAGAATGAGCCCGCGCGCGGCAGTTCAGCTTCGGTACGCCGGGCCTCGATAGATGCGACGAAATCGTCGCGTGCCTCAACGCCTGCAAATGCTTGTACCGGAATCGCGACACCCATTGAAGGCTCTAACCATAGGATTACAAGCCCACGCTCGACCGACACATCCCGAATGGCCGGCCAATCAAAATGCGAATTCATATGAGCGGCGTCGACGTTCAGCCCCGAAGCGCTGAGGCTTATGGTGTGTTCCGATAGGGCCGGTCCCTCGGGATCAACGAGCCGTTTCGACTGGTCGAAATAGTTGAGCCAAAGCACGGCAAGGCAAGCCGCTAAACCCACAAAAAAGCCAATCGCCAATTCCGGCAATGTAAGCGGTCTGCCTGTCAGTCGCGGCAGGACGCCGTCGAGAAGTATGAAAAGCCCAGCGCTCCCGCCAAGAATTAGCACAGCACGCGCCCAATGCTGGTTCAAGATGCCCTTTGCTGGCAATGAATTGAGCCGGTCGCGAACCGCATAGCGGTAGCTGGTGAGATCGCGCGGACTGAGCCGGTACGTGACGTTCATGGCACCTCCGTCTATTTGCTCCGGCTAATTGCTCCGGCTAATTGCTCCGGCTAGTTGCGAATTCTAGGCCAGTCCGGCCTCCGTGCCTTTGCTTGCCGCCTGCCACACACAAATTGCCTGACGTGTTGCGGCAACATCATGGACACGGACGATTTGAACCCCCTGAGCAATAGCCGCAAGTGCCGCTGCAATCGATCCATGCGCACGAGCCTTTGGATCATCAACGTTACACAATTGGCCAATGAGCTTCTTTCTCGATGCGCCCAGAAGCACGGGCACGCCCAGCCCGTGATATAGGCTCATGGCTGAGAGCACGGCGACATTGTGATGCAAATGTTTGCCAAAGCCGATACCCGGATCAACCACAAGCTTGGTCTTCGGGATACCAACGGCCACACACGCCTTGATACGGCTTTCGAGAAAATCGAACACATCGAGCGCAACGTCGGAATATTGCGGATTGTCATTCATGGTCTTTGGATCGCCCTGGGCATGCATGAGCATGACAGGCAGCCCCGAGCGTGCGGCTGTCTCTAGAGCCTTGGGATCGTGGGTAAGCGCCGAGACATCGTTCAAGATGTCGGCACCCGCATCTGCCGCGCGCGCCATGACGCCAGCCTTGCGGGTATCGACGGAAATGCGCGCGTCCGTGCGCGATCGCAAGCCTTCAATCACCGGCATGACGCGCTTCAGCTCTTCGTCTAGGGACACTGCGTCAGACCCAGGCCGCGTGCTCTCGCCGCCAATGTCGAGAATGTCGGCGCCTTCTCCGGCCAGCCGCAGACCATGATCAATGGCCGCTTGTACCGAAGCAAGCTGCCCGCCATCGGAGAAACTATCGGGTGTCACGTTGACGATGCCCATAATGCGCGGGCGGTCCAGAGACAGCCCTGCCAGGCGCGCACGCGGTGTGGTCATCGCATCGATCAGATCGCCAGCCGCTTGGCTATCCCGGCCCCAGTCGCGTTCAAACAATTCGCTTAAACCCACCACCCGCCGGGCAACGCCGCCGCCCGCGCGCGAAATCACTTCAACAGCAGGAAATGATAGAGCCCCTCCGCCAAGCGGCAAACCGCTGAACACGGCGCCGGGTTCGCCAACCGGTGAGGCCTCGCGGGGCTCATAAAGGCCGAGCGGGCGCAGGTAGAAGGATCGGGTCACCTACGGAGCTTCCATATCTTCGGCCGGAACTTTGAAAATTCCGCGTATCGTGGCGGGATTGCAAACGCAGATTTGAACGTGTGTCTTTGCCCGAAACCCCGACCCTTCGTAAACTGGATCGCCTTCGACAAAGATTCCACGTACAGTATCGACAGGCAATTCGCCAGATTCTTCCCGAACGGCGTGCATCTGTCGAACGACCGCACAATCCAAACGCCGCAGCATCAAATCAGAGCCACTGGCATTGGATGGCAATTGCGTAACAGCTTTCTCGAATGTGGCCCTCAACAAATCATAGGCCGCACGAACTTCGAGAACTCCAGCCTCGGTCGAAAGATCCAGACAAAGACCCAGATCGATGGCCGCGCCGACTACGGCAGGGCTCCTAGTGGCGCTATCTCTAGCGCGCTTCTCCTCAGCAAATCTTAGTGCTCTTCTGGGATTCGACTGCCAAAAATAGATCCCGGGGCCCAGCCAGTCGTAATCGTTATCGCTTGCCTTGAATGTGCTGGCTCCCGAAATGAGTTGCTCCGCCACTGAGGCGGAGCAACCGTGATATCCAAGGATAAATGCCGACGTCAGGCGATGCATTATTTGTACTTGTCGCTCAATCGTCCATCATCAGAGAGTATTCCCATTTCTTGCAACTTTGACCGCGCTATTTCCAGCGATGCTGTGTTAGCAACCTTCATTCGCTCGGCCACTTCGATAAACCTGTCCGTATCACTCGGGCGCTTAGACAAAGAACTTGCCAATGGGCCTTTCGATTTTGAAGATTTCTTAGACATATCTGGATCCCTTTAACCCATCGGTTGTGGTTCCATGCCGCCGGCACCAGGCTCTTCCCGCGGCTTGGTACGCCCAGCCGTTGGTACCGCCGAACTCGGCTGCCCCTTCGATCCGTCGTCGTCCGTCGAGCGAACAATGGTCTCGCCGCGCATCACAGCCTTTACCTCGTCGCCCGAGAGCGTCTCGTGTTCGAGAAGGGCCTTGGCAACGGCGTGCAACTGAACAACCTTCTCACTCAGGATGCGCCGCGCGGTTTCTTCGCCATGCGTGATCAAGCGGCGGATTTCTTCATCGATCAGCTTGGCTGTCTCATCCGACAGGTTCTTGGTCTGTGTCACTGAGTGACCCAGGAACACTTCCTGTTCATTGCCGTTGTAGCGCACGCGGCCGAGCTTGTCGGACATACCCCACTCGGTCACCATGGAACGGCTAAGCTGCGTTGCCATCTGGATATCGCCAGTGGCGCCATTGGTGACGTTGTCGGGTCCGCCCAAAATCATCTCGGCTTCACGGCCGCCAAACAGCACGGCAAGCCGCGCCTCGCACCAGCCGCGCGTGCGCGAGTAGCGATCGCCTTCTGGCAGGTTCATGGTCACACCCAGCGCACGCCCGCGCGGACTGATCGTGACCTTGTGCAGCGGATCATAAGGCACTTCGAGGCCGACGATGGCGTGACCCGCTTCGTGATAGGCGGTATTGCGCTTTTCCTCTTCGCTCATAACCATCGAGCGGCGCTCGGCACCCATCATGACTTTGTCTTTGGCGTCTTCAAATTCAGCCTGTGTAACAAGCCTCTTATTGCGCCGCGCAGCCAGCAAGGCTGCCTCATTGACGAGGTTGGCAAGATCCGCGCCCGAGAATCCAGGAGTACCGCGCGCAATTACCTTGGGATCGATACCAGGAGCCATCGGCACCTTCTTCATGTGCACGCGCAGGATTTTTTCACGGCCCAGGACGTCCGGATTGGGAACCATGATCTGGCGATCAAAGCGGCCCGGGCGCAGCAACGCGGGGTCAAGCACATCGGGACGGTTGGTGGCTGCGATAATGATAATGCCTTCATTGGCTTCGAAGCCATCCATCTCGACGAGCAATTGGTTGAGCGTCTGCTCACGCTCGTCGTTGCCCCCGCCCAGGCCCGCACCGCGGTGACGGCCCACGGCGTCGATTTCGTCGATGAAGATGATGCAGGGCGCGTTCTTCTTGGCCTGCTCGAACATATCGCGCACGCGGCTGGCGCCAACACCCACAAACATTTCAACGAAATCGGAACCCGAGATGGTGAAGAACGGCACGTTGGCCTCGCCAGCCACAGCGCGCGCAATCAGCGTCTTACCGGTGCCAGGAGGCCCAACCAGAAGCGCGCCACGTGGAATACGTCCACCCAGCCGCTGGAATTTCTGAGGGTCGCGCAGGAACTCGACGATTTCTTCAAGATCGGTCTTGGCTTCGTCAACACCAGCAACATCGTCAAAGGTCACACGGCCCTGGCGCTCCGTCAAGAGTTTAGCGCGGCTCTTGCCAAACCCCATGGCACGGCCCGAGCCCGACTGCATCTGGCGCATGAAGAAAATCCACACGCCGATGAGCAGCAGCATCGGGAACCAGTTGATCAGCATGTTCGACAGCGACGGCATGTCCTCATCAGAGGGGCGCGCTGTAAACTTGACCTCTTTTTTCTGCAGCCGCTCAACAAGGCCCGGATCTTCCGGGCCGTAGGTCGTAAATTGCGTGCCGCCATCCGTCAGGGTGCCGTAAATGCGATTCCCCGCGAGCGTCACCTCGTTGACCTTGCCACCCTCGACCGCCGCCAGGAATTCAGAATACTTCATATCGGCCTTGTGACTTTGGGCCGGACTATTGACCAGATTGAAGAGCGCGGCCAGCAGGACCAATAGCGCTACCCAAATTGCGAGCTTCTGAAAATTAGAATTCATCTGTTGTTCCTGTACCGCACCCGTTCTCGGCCAGTGATCACTGGCAGGGCGCTGCGTGAGCTAGCGATGTTACGCACATAATGCGCCAATCGGAGCAGAGTTGGTGTTAAGATAGGCGTGCCAACCCTGTTTGCCAAGTTTGCCCGGCAATTATCTTAACTGAATGCCCTCGCTCGGCCCAAGTTGAGGCCATAGGGCACCGAATCCAACGCAAGAGCGTTGCATATTGCCGCTGGACCAGAAAGGCTTGCTATGCCATCGCCAAAATGGGGCACCGCTATCAACTGGCCGTTATGAAAGAAAGCCAGCAGCGTAGCCCCCGCCATGGCGGGGGTCTCATGCGTCAAATGCGGACGCAAGGTTGCATAGGCGTTGCCGCCCAGTTCCCCCAACAGGGCCTCAGTCAACTGCCTCCGAAATGGCCCGTAAATCACGTCTGTCCTGGAATGTGGCTGTCCCGGGACCGCTAACCGTTGCAGCATATTTTTCGGATTCAACCGCTGCGAATTTGGTCCAAGCCTCGGCCAATCCTGGAACGCTGACTAAGCGATCACCGGCCCATAACGAGGGTAGCGTCTGTATCGCTTCGCTGGGAACCTTTGACGGACAATGATCTTGGTCTTTCAATATCTTGTAACCTGCTGGTCCAAGAAAGCGCAGTTCAAGACCCTGACTGGCCCAGCTACCTAATGAAACGTGAAAGCGATTGTCCCAGATCATCTGCTGACCCGGTGCCAGCACAATTGGCGGGGGCGGATCGCGTCCGGCTTCCCGCACGATCTGAACACCGTTCTCGCGTCGCGTAATCTTCGTGCGGCCTATCGTCGTGGCGAAAGGAACCGCCTGGTGCCAGCCGGCGCTCAGTTGTCGCGCAACCGTCTCGAGTGCCTGTAATGACAATGGCCGCTCATGACCACCAACGATGCGGATTAGTGCAGCTAGTACGCGCAACGTTATGGCTTCACTCAGCCCGTTTCGAGAATCCGTCCAGATATCCTTGCTCAACTCCGCGTATCCGAATGGCTCCACCCGAACCAGCGACCGGTCACACAGCGCCCTTTGCGTTGCTTGTGTGAGTGCCTCACGCGCCGATCCCAACCGCCGCGCCGATTGCGCAATAGCCGCAGGCGTAACGCCCAGATCCAGCAACATGGACAACGCTCGCCGAACCCGCACCCGCTCGAAATCGGTATTGTCGTTGCTCGGGTCCTCGCGCCACGGCAGTCCGCGGGCCTGTAACGTCGCAATCAGCCGCGTTTTCGGAAAGGGCAGAAATGGCCGCAAGACGCTCATCGGCACGAATTGGCGCACCAGTCCAGGCGGCAGTTTGACCTGTGTTTCTGGTTCGGGAGGTATATCGAACGACATGATCGGCGACATTGCCGAAAGCCCGTCGACGCCGCTGCCTCGCGCCAAGCGCATTAGAAATGTCTCGGCCTGATCATCCAGCGTGTGAGCCGTTATCAGCCATTTAACGTGCGGCCAGAATTCCCGGTGATAAACGTTGGCGAGCAGCCGATAGCGTGCTTCGCGCGCCGCCGCCTGAAGACCCGTAGTGGGCTTTTCACCTTCCCACGCGAGAGAAACGTGAGCGAGCCCGATGCGTTCGGCCTCATCAACGACAAACCGCGCGTCGTCAGCCGAACCGTCGCGCAACCCGTGATCGACAGTCGCAACAACAATGCGACCTTTGCCGTGCTCGCGCACCAGTTCAGCACAGATATGCATAAGTGCCATGCTATCGGCACCGCCAGATACAGCCAGCAGCAGCAACGGATCGCCGGGTCCACCTAGCAAAAGCGTGGCCAGGCCGCTGATCTCATCGCTGGAAAGCGGCCCGGTCGCAGTACCACCCATCGCTCAGCTACAACCAGCGCGCTGGCGCTCTGCTTCTGCTTTTGTTTTCACGACTGGACGTGCCGAGGGATACTTGGTGCTGAGCTGCCGCAAGGCGGCGCAAGCATCGTCCTTGCGCCCCAACTGTAAGAGCGAAGCCGCGCGGCGCAATTGTGCCTCAGGTGCCTTGGCACTCGACCCATAACTGGCAGTTACGAGATCTAAAGCTTCCGCCGCATCGTTATAATTTTTTTGCATGTAATGAGCCTCGCCAAGCCAGAACAGGGCGTCGGGTGCCAACGCGTCGCGCGGGTAGCGGCGTAAAAATTCTTCAAAGCCTGTCTGGGCGGCTCCGTAGTTCTGGCCAAGCAAGTAGCCATAGGCACCCGAATACATTTGCTGGGGATCACCGCCACCAGCGGGCGGCAGAGCGGCAACGGCTGCGGGAGGGGAAAGGGGAGATGAAGCCGCCGCGCCTGGTACCTCGGGCAAGCTTTCGCCTACTTTTGCCGGTGGCTGCTCGCCTGCGAGAATGCCACCAATAGGGTCGCTTTGGCTGGACGTAACCGTCGTTGATCCGAAACTGCTGACCGTTGCTGGTGCAGGTGGCTGGGCGCCCGGCAACGGCGGAGCGGTGCCCGTGGAAATATCGGAGCGGCGATCCGTACGCTGTGCCCGTACGTCGTTTGAGAGCTGCTGCATTTGGGCGCTCAGCGACTTCAACTGCTGTTCGAGGCTGTCAACCCGTGCGCTTTCGGCGCCTCCCGCTGCGGGCAAGCTTCGCATCGGCGCGGCGTTGGGCGACTGAGGCGGAGCTTTGGCCAGGGACTCGAGTGTGCCAATCACCACTTGCATGTCGACAATCTGCTCTTCGAGTTGCTCGACGCGCTGGCGCAGGGCGGAATCACCACCGGCGGCGGGCGCGGCAGCTTTTTGCGTAGGCGCCTTGGCCCCCGCCGGCTTCTGCGGTGCTTGAGTTGAAGCTGCTGGCGGGGTTGCGCCGGCCGGTGCGGCGTTCTGCGCATACACTCCACCCACTGGCACTACCAGCGCCGCAAGCATCAGTGGGAAGCATCCCACCATCGGCACCAAAGTCGTGATGCAAGCCTTGCGCACAATCATCCCCATCTTCCGCCCTCTATTCCGGCCATTGCAACCGGCAGTTTCATCATACTGTAAAAATCAGAGTCGATGCCTTCCGTCTTCAGAATACACAATTATTGCAGCCATTGCAGGCATGAGACGGGCCAAACTGGCGCACCAAAGATGCATGAATTTGGCACGCATTCATCGCGCCGCTGGATCAGAGCGAGATGCGGCCAGTGGGCCGCTCGCACCAAGCCGTTTGGGACCTATTT
>JBEBJD010000194.1:0-8772 GCA_040080075.1 Hyphomicrobium sp.
ACCCGCCACACTAGCAAGGCCTTGGTTATAGTGTCCCTTTTGATTTCGAAGTTCACTTCGAGGACGTGGCTGGGTAGGAGCGAACTTCGGAATCGGGACACTAGGCAATTTTTGCTGTGTCTGCAGAATGTACAGAGAGCAGGACCGAATGCGGGGCTTTGTGGCTTACTTGGTATCTATTGCTGCTTGGAGAACCCGGGCGGCTAGCTTCATTCCGGTCTTGAGTGCGGGAACTCTGGCACTCATGGTGATGGCAATGCCGCTTGGCACTAAGCTAGCGCACGCTGAAGAAGCTCCAGCAAGCCCCGCGGCCCCCGGGGCCGAAGCTACCGCTTCAACCTCCAGCGCCGAAAAGATAACCATCTTGGTGGTGCGTCAAATCCGGGAAGACCGGTTACCACCGTTGTCGCTGCTCGATATTGCCCCTCCGGACGATGGCGTCGCGGGCGCTAAGCTTGCAATTTCCGACAACAACACGACGGGCCGTTTTATGGGCCAGGAATTCGTACTCGATACACTGTCGAGCCAGACAGGTGATGAATTGGTCGCAGAGGTCGTAAAGCGCGTCGAGGCCGGCACCGGCTTTGTCGTTGCAGATGCCGACCCAAAAACGCTTTTGGCGATGGCCGATGCCTTGAAGGGCAAGGATGCCATCATCTTCAACGCCGGCGCGCCCGATGATGACTTGCGAGAACAGAATTGCCGCGCGAATGTTAAACACACCATTCCGACCCGCAGCATGTTTGCGGATGCATTAGGGCAGTATCTGGCGTGGAAGCAATGGCGCAATTGGTTCCTGGTCATCGGTCCGTCGGAACAGGACAAGTCCTTCGCCGAGGCAATAAGGCGTGCCGCTAAGAGGTTTGGAAATAAGATCGTCGAGGAGCGCTCCTTCGCCTACGAGCCCGGTAGCCGCCGGTCCGATGGAGGCTTTGAGCAAATACAACAGCAAATCCCGAGCTTCACTCAAAAAGCTCAACCCCATGATGTTGTCGTCGTTGCCGATGAAGGCGAGCTGTTTGGCGATTACTTTCCTTATCGCACCTGGGACGCACGACCCGTCGTAGGATCGGCCGGCCTTATGGCCACCACCTGGCATCCCGCCATTGAGCTGTGGGGCGGAACACAATTCCAAAACCGTTTCAAGCGGTTAGCCAACCGGCAAAT
Organism: Hyphomicrobium sp.; assembly: GCA_040080075.1. GTDB lineage: Bacteria > Pseudomonadota > Alphaproteobacteria > Rhizobiales > Hyphomicrobiaceae > JANNFX01. The sequence goes on from JBEBJD010000194.1 coordinate 1,168, forward strand.
GCGGCCGCTCGATTACAACGTTTGGATGGCTGTGCGCAGCGTGGGTGAAGCAGCCACGCGCACGAAATCCGCCAAGACTTCTGAGCTAATTGAATATATGCGTTCGCCCGAGTTTGAATTGGCCGCCTTTAAGGGTCAGAAGCTTTCATACCGGGCCTGGAACGGGCAGTTGCGGCAACCCATTTTGTTGGTCACGGCCAAAATCCACGTGACCGTGTCGCCACAGCCTGGCTTCTTGCATCAGTTCACCGAACTCGACACTCTGGGCATCGATAAGCCGGAAACCAAATGCTCGACGTTTGCTAAATAACTCCGCAACGAAAAAAGTTCTGATTTCGTGCACCCAATTGTGATCCAACTGGGCTGAATGTTATCGTATAGTGTAACGTAATCGCACGTACTCTTTAGGAGCTCTGGCCTTGAAAACACTGCGCGCTGCCCTGATCCCGGCGATGATACTCCCGGCTATGTTACTCGGCGCGTCCAACGCGCTCGCTTACAATGTCTTCGTCTCGAACGAGAAGGAAAACACGGTCTCTGTCATCGACAGCGTCAAGCTTGAAGTGATCCACACGATCAAGACTGGCAACCGGCCGCGCGGCATAATCCTGGCTAACGAGGGCAAGTGGATCATCGTGTGCACCAGCGACGACAATCAAATGCAGGTGTTCGATACCAAGACCTTTGCCCTTGTCAAAACGCTACCCTCGGGTCCTGATCCCGAATTGCCAATCCTGCACACGTCTGGCAATCCTCTTTATGTCTCCAATGAAGACGACAACCTTGTTACGGTCGTCGATATTTTCAAGGGTGGTGTGATTTTGGATATTCCGGTCGGCGTTGAGCCCGAAGGCATGGGCATGAGCCCCGACGGGAAGGTGCTGGTCAACACCTCAGAAACAACCAACATGGCTCACTTTATCGACACTGCAACACACAAGAATTTTGACAACATCCTGGTCGACAACCGGCCTCGCGTTGCCCAGTTCAGCCCGGATGGCAAAACCGTGTGGGTAAGCTCCGAGATCGGCGGATCAGTGACAGTCATCGATGCCGCCACCCGCAAGGTGATGGGCAAGATCGTATTTGAAATTCAGGGCATTTCCAAAGATGCTATTCAGCCGGTTGGCGTCCGCATGACGAAAGACGGCAAGAAGGCATTTGTAGCGCTTGGGCCCGCCAACAGGGTAGCCGTGATTGATATCGCCACACTCAAAGTCGAGAGATATCTCCTCGTCGGTCAGCGCGTCTGGAACTTGGGGCTGACGCCAGACGAAAAATTGATGTTTACCACAAATGGCACATCGAATGATGTCACTGTTATTGACCTTGAAAACATGAAATCCGTGAAATCCATCAAGGTCGGCCGTTACCCTTGGGGAGTCGTCTCCGGCCTCGATTGACAATGAACTGAATGCCTTGAGTAATATGGGGGGTGCGGGTTGCCGAAGGGCCCCGCGCCCCATTACACTTGTAGCGCTTAACGCAAATGGATGCCCCAAGTGCATGACCGTTCTCCAATGTCGCCCGACGCCCTTCAGGTCAAGGATGTTAGCCACAATTTCGGCTCCCACGTTGTTCTGGATAACGTCTCGCTGACGGTGCCTCGCGGCAAGTTTGCCGTCCTGCTCGGACTCAATGGAGCCGGCAAGTCGACCCTTTTTGCGCTCGTCACCCGGCTCTATGACAACATCACCGGCGAGATCAAAATTCTCGGTTACGATGTCCGTCGGCGCCCCACCGAAGCCTTGCAGCGCTTGGGAGTCTGCTTTCAGAGCCGCGCCATAGACCCCGACTTGTCGCTGAACCAAAACCTGCTCTATCACGCGGCATTGCATGGCATTGGTGGGCGCGAAGCGAAGGCGCGCGCCATAGCGGCACTTGAAAAAGTTGAGATGTCGGATAGGGCCCACTCCAAAGTGCGGACATTATCAGGCGGACAGGCACGGCGGGTCGAGATCGCGCGGTCTCTCCTGCACCGGCCCGGCCTGCTGCTTCTCGACGAACCGACCGTAGGTCTCGATATCGGTTCGCGGGAAAGCGTGATCAACATTGTCCGGGCGCTGGTTGCCAGGGAAAACCTTGGTGTTCTGTGGGCCACGCACTTGTTCGATGAAGTCGCGCCGACAGATCACGTCGTCGTGCTGCACAAGGGGCGCGTTTTATTTACTGGGTCTGTTCCTGAATTGCTCAATACCGCCAACGAGACCTCGATTTCCGGCGCATTCCGGACCTTAACGGGAACCACGGCCGCACTGGAGGCCGCATGACCGGCGCAGTTCTGATCCAGGAAAAGAGCCTGATAGTGGACAAGAGCGAACACTCAAATTTGACTGCCGGTAACTATTGGGCATGCTTCAAAGGCATAGTTTGGCGCGAAGTTCTGCGCTTCCTGCATCAGACCGAGCGCTTCTTTTCTGCCCTCGTGCGGCCCCTTGTTTGGCTGTTTATTTTCGCGGCCGGCTTTCGCACAGTTTTGGGCGTTTCGATCATTCCTCCCTACGAGACCTACGTGCTCTATGAGGAGTATGTGACGCCCGGGCTTGTGGGCATGATCCTTTTGTTCAATGCCATGCAGTCGTCACTGTCGATGGTTTACGACCGGGAAACCGGCACGATGCGCACGCTGCTCGTCAGCCCCTTTCCGCGCACGTTCTTGCTCTTATCGAAGCTACTGGGTGGTGTGGCGGTGGCTTTGCTGCAAGTCTTTGCTTTCTTGGCCGTCGCTTACTTCTGGAATATTCAACCTCCCCCCATCACCGGGCTAAAGCTGTTCACAGCCTTTGAAGTTCCGGGCTTCCTGATATCGATAGTCCCGTCCATTAGTGAGCCGGTGGTTTATACCTTCGTTGCTGTGCCATCGGTTTTGCAGCCGGTCATGGGATATCTTACTATCGTTCCGGCACTTGTGGTGGCGGGCCTGATGCTAGGATCACTTGCCTTGTTCATGTCGTCGGTCATCAAACAGCTTGAAAACTTCGCTGGCGTGATGAACTTCGTCATTTTCCCGATGTTCTTCGCCTCGTCCGCCCTCTACCCCCTTTGGCGCATCCGTGAGAACAGCCCGCTGCTCTACGAGATCTGCCGGTTCAATCCGTTTTCGTATTGTGTCGAACTCGTGCGCTTTGGCTTTTACGGATACGTGGATGTGGTGTCTCTCATCATCGTGTCAGTATGCACCGCCTGCTTCCTGGCGGCGGCGGTCTACGCCTACAACCCGTCGAAGGGGCTCATCGGACGGCGAGGTGGACCCGGCGGCGGAGCGTGAGCAACGTTCGCGCAAAAGCACATGAACAATCGTCAACTTGAAACCTAATTGACAGCTGCTACATCGGCAGTGCGGATTGCAGGTTGCACAGCCGGAATGGAACGTTATGAGGACAAAGCTTAGATTGACGGCCGTTTTGCTTGGGTTCGCTCTCAGTCCAGGGCCTGTTCTGGCTGCCGATAAATCCAATCCCGATTGGCCCTGTGTGCAAGGGAAAATCGAGAGCCTCACTGTTGCTCAAACTTGGGATGGTCCTGCCGTCGACACCTCCAAGGTGCCTTGGGCGGACGACGAAGCCATCAATGATCTACTTCGAGTGCTCACTAGCAGGCGCGTACCGTTGCCCGATGCCGAGGCGGCTATCAAGAAATTTTCAGACCAACAGCCCGCTGCTGGGCGCGATGCCAAGTTGACTCTGTTGTTCGCGGGCTTGTTTGAAACATCCAACAACCAGCGCAAGACCGTCATCGGCGGCCTTGAGAAGTATCTAAGAGCGCAGCGCGATCGGGCCGCTGTCGTCGAAAAGAAGGGCCTTGAACTCGATGAGCTGAAGCAAAAGTCTGGCCTCGATGATGCCAGCGAAATGGCCATCGCCAAAGCTCAAGAAGCTTTTGACTGGGAGTCGCGTATCTTCCAGGAACGGCAGCAGAACATCCCAGTCGCTTGCGAGATACCTGTGATCATCGAGCAACGTTTGTACGACCTCACGAAGACCATCCGGGCATTGATGTCGAAGTAAGGGGTTAGCGCCCTTAGAATGCTTCCGGGAAAAGTGTGAGCGGTTTTCCCGGCAAGAAGCACGACAAAACAAAGAGCTAGGGTCGTTGCACGATTCGACTAAGACCGAAACGACCCTAAGTCTGGCGCTCCACGTCACTGTAGCGGCTTGACGCTTTCCAGCTCGTTGCCAGATTCCTGCCATCCGTCGTTGCCGTCGGGGAACCAAACAACACTGGTATACCCATAAGTGATCGCTCGCTTGGCAGCATTCCACGACATCCAGCAATTGCGCAGGCAATAGAACACCACAGTCTTGCCCCTGTCACCGCCCGTGACTTTTTCCAACTGTACCTTGAACGCTGCTTCTGTTTCCGGCGTCACTACTCCATATCCGACATTGGGAAGCCAGACAGCTCCGGGCATGGTCTGATGCGGGGGATCACGCCACAATGTACCAGCGGGCAAGTTGGGCGGCTTCGGCGCGCGGGGATAGACGTCGATAAAAACTGAACTTCTTGCGGCGTATAGTTTTTCGGCTTCAATCGTTGTGATAACCCTGGCACCCGCAAGCGTCCTGGGAACCGGCATACGGTAGCCGTCGGTGCGATACCCTGCTGGCTCCTCTACATTCACCGTTTCAGCGCCTTCAGCCCCGGCCGCCGCAGGCGGTTCGGCAACCTCCTTGATGGCTTCATCGGCGGCGTGCGCCACCGGCATCGAAAGACCGGCAGATAGCCACCCAGTAGTGAGCCACGAAACGCAAAGGGCGGCAGTTAACGCCACCGCCCTGATGCTCATTTTCAAGCTGTTGGTTTTCAAACAGACCTCGACACAGTCAAAGTCAAAAAGAAGCCGGCTCAAATTCACGAGCGTGGTGCGGCAAGCACTTTGTTGTCTTCATCGATCAACGGCACGCCGAAATCCATGAGCACCTTATCGATATCGCCCTGGCGCTTCTTGATGATGTCGTTGAGCTGCCGCTTCCAGGCAACTTCATTGACGCGCACGCCCATTGTCATGCGGTATTCAAGCTTGCTTGTGCCTGACACTTCTTCAAGCAACGGCACAACGGTAAGCTCGTCCTTGTAGGGACGGGCCGCGTAACCGCCAAGCGGGCCCCAGACCACTCCAACATCGATCACACCGGCGCGAACGTCATCGATGATTTCTTTTTCTGGATTATCGTAACGGCGATCGACCATGAGCCGGTAAGACTTTGCATCCTGCATCAAGCCGGCCTTGGCCACTTGATCACCTACCGGACCGCCTTGATTGGAGAGCTTCTTGCCCTTTAGCCGCGGATCGAACACTGACGTAATGCCATCAAGCCCGGCGCTCTTTTTGAACACGAGAGCGTAGGTCGAGCGATAGTAGGCGTTGGTGTTGAGTGTATACTCATCGGCCTGAATGGTTTGCAAGATGACGTCACACTTCTTGGCAGCAAGCGTTCTGCGCGCCAATCCCATACCGAGCGGATACCAAGTATACTCGATCGGCAATTTCAATTCGCTAGCAATTATTTCCGCTATCTTGTTTTCAAAACCTTCACCCTTCTCATTCGAATAGGGAAGGTTTTCTGGCGATGAACACACGCGCAAAACTTTGCGATTGACCTGATCAGGAAGGTTTGTGTCGGCCGGGAAAGCGCTCTGCGGCCATGCGGCTAGAACGAACACCATGGCGCTGCAAATGAGCTTCGACGACTTGACCATCTGTGTCTCCTAAAGTGATCAGTAAACTCCGAACAGATCGGGATTTAGGCCAACCAATTCCGGAAAACCAATTACAAAAAGGAAAATCCCGGCCACGCAGCTTCAATAAGCCGTGTAGCCGGGATCTAATCAGGCCGATAAGGCTTTCTTCTGCCGGTCACGGGCCGAAGCAAGCATCCTCGAACTCTTGAGCAGCCTTCGGTTTAGCTTCACGCTTTTCAGGCCGGCCGAATGGCAGGTCGCCAACAGCAACCGCGCGGATGTAAGCGTAGAGATCGTCGATAAAGCACGCCACGTTCTTATTGTCGCCCAGTGCCGGCATCACGTACTTGGTACCGCCTTCGTCACGTACGCGGCCGCTCATCACAACGGTCACGAACGCGGTGTAGTCCATGGCTTTCAGAGAATCTTTGAGCGCAGGCGCGAAACTCGAACCCGCGGCGTGAGGACCATGGCAGACGTGGCATTCGGAATGGAAGCGCTTGTAGCCTGAGTACGTGTACCAATCAGTCGTGCCATCGGCAGCAATATTAAATGTGAGCGTGCCGTCGGGGAGCAAATACTTGCCATCGGCTTCATTCTTTTTGCCGCCGCCCTTCGAGCCATCGGGCATATCGAGCCGGGCAGCGGGATCATACTTTGCGGCCGGAGCGGCCGGCGGCTTTGTGGCTGCAGCAGCCGGCGCAGCGGCGGCCGGTGCGGGAGCGGGAGCGGCGGCATCTTCTGCCAATGCAAGTGACGACATACCAACCATGCAGCCAACTGCTGACGCTGCAAGTAATGCAATTCCGAAGGTCTTCACGCGTTTCCCCTGTTCCTTGGAGCTGAACGTCCAATTTCGTATCTGTTCTTACGGCTGATATTGACATCCAGCCTTGGCGAACTTGTGGCCATGACGAGTATTTTGTCAGGCATTGTACTTCGCATAATACGGTTTTCTAGTCTGACTAGATCCGGTCAGCAAGAGACCGGCGCAGGTTGCCCCGCGCCGGTCCCATTAGGTCACACGCTACCGATTAGGGCAGTGCGTACATGGTGAGTGTGCCACCCAGCGTGGTCCACGAGCTCAGACCGGCGTAGTTACCGACTGCGCCAAGGCCGTCCGTCGGCTTTTCGAGGCCAGCTGCGAGGCCGATACCGGCCCAGCCACCAACGCCCGAGAACAGGCCGATGTACTGCTTACCCTTGTGCGAGTAGGTGAACACGTTGCCAATCGAACCAGACGGCAGACGGTGCTTGAACAGCTCCTTGCCATCCTTCTGATCGCGGCACTTGAAGTAGCCTTCGAGTGTGCCGTGGCAAGCGATGCCGCCTGCGGTGGTCAGAACGCCCGACCAGACCGAGAAGGGCTCTTCCTGCTGCCAAACGATCTTACCGGCCTTATAGTCCCAAGCCGTGAAGTGACCCGTGTTCGTTTCGCCCTTCGGCGGGAACATCGAGAGCACTGCGCCAACGTACGGCTGGCCAGGTGTGTACGAAACCTTCTGGGGTTCGTAGTCCATGCAGACGTTGTTGACGGGGATATAGATCATATCCGTCAGCGGCGAGTAGGCTACAGGCTGCTGGTCCTTGAAGCCAAGGGCAGCGGGGCAGATGTTCGTCGAGTTGACGTCCGTGCCATTGAGGAACGTGGACTTCTCGGCGACAACATACGGACGGCCGTAGTTGGGCTTAGACTTGTCCATTTCCACGCCGGTCGACCAGTTCAGGTCGTCGTCGTAGGGCTTAGCAACGAGCAGTTCGCCCGAAGCGCGGTCCATCGTGTAGGCAAAGCCGTTGCGGTCGAAGTGAACGAGAACGTTACGCTTCTTACCACCGACGTCAGAACCGTCGATCAGCACCATTTCGTTGATGCCGTCGTAGTCCCACTCATCGAACGGGGTCATCTGGTAAGCCCATGCAGCA
>JBEBJD010000165.1:0-1792 GCA_040080075.1 Hyphomicrobium sp.
TGGCGGGGAAAATGCCCTCAAAGATCTGGCGAAGGACTCGCAGACACAATGGACTATCGTGCGTGCGCCACTCGTTTATGGGCCGGGCGCCAAAGGCTCTCTTGCTATGCTCGCGCGAGCCGTCGTGCGCGGAGTGCCACTGCCTTTGGGCAGCATTACCAACAATGCGCGCGATATGATTGGACTGCGCAATCTGGCGGCATTCCTGCAATTGTGTGCAGGCAGTAAGCGGGCCGCCAATGAAGTGTTTGTTGTCCGGGACGGCGAACCCGTTTCAACGCGCCACCTCATTGAACATATTGCGCAAGCGGCCGGCCGGCCGGCCCGGCTGGTTCCATGTCCGCCTGCTCTGCTGAACGCAGCGGCGCGGGGCTTAGGCGCCAAGGCAATGGTCGAGCGTTTGCTGGGGGACCACCGGGTCAACGAGGCCAAGGCCCGGCACGTGTTGGGGTGGCAGGCAGTTCAGCCATTATCGTTTGATTTGAAGCGGATGGTTGACGCGCTGGCAGCAAAATGAGCCCCGACTCCGGCTCGTTTTCAAGGTGCATCGATTAGGCTATTGCCCTTACCCTCGCACTTGTGCATTGCAAGCAGACAGCAAATTCGGAGCCAATCGAAAAATGACTGCGACACGTCCTCGCCGCAAGGTTGCGGTCATTGGTTTGGGTTATGTGGGCCTTCCCGTCGCCGTGGCGTTCGCCAAAGCCAAGTTTGAGGTGGTCGGCTTCGACGTCGATCGCGGGCGTGTAGCCGAGCTCCAGCGCGGGTATGACCGGACGCTCGAATGCTCATCCGCCGAACTCGGCGAGGCTCCGATGACCTATTCGGCTGACCTTTCAGTTCTGGCGGCGAGCGACTTCTATATCGTGACTGTTCCCACACCCATCGATACCGCCAACCGGCCCGACTTGACGGCATTGATGCGGGCCAGTGCAAGCGTCGGGTCGGTGCTCAAAAAAGGCGACATCGTCGTCTATGAGAGCACTGTCTACCCCGGTGCCACGGAGGACGATTGCGTTCCCGTGCTTGAAGCCCAGTCCAAGTTGAAATTCGGCACTGATTTCGGCGTCGGCTATTCGCCAGAGCGCATCAATCCGGGCGACAAGGAACATCGTTTTGAGACCATCAAGAAGGTAGTCTCGGGTTCGGACGCGGTGACTGCAGATATCGTGGCCGAGACGTATGGGGCCGTGGTCAAAGCCGGCATTTACCGCGCAGCCTCTATCAAGGTTGCGGAAGCGGCCAAGGTTATTGAAAACGCACAACGCGACATCAACATCGGATTCGTCAATGAGCTGTCTTCGATCTTTGCACGCCTGGGCATTGACACCAGTGACGTTCTGGATGCTGCAGGCACCAAATGGAACTTCTTGAATTTCCGCCCTGGGCTCGTTGGCGGCCACTGCATCGGCGTCGATCCCTACTATCTGACGTTTCAGGCCGAGCGTTTTGGACACCACGCCGAAATGATCCTGTCGGGGCGCCGGGTCAATGATGGCATGGGCGCGCGCATCGCACGCGAATGCATCAAGCTGCTGTTGCGCCGCCGCCGTGCTGAAGGCGAGCTGACCGTGACGGTGCTGGGGCTTACCTTCAAAGAAGACGTGCCGGATATCCGCAACAGTAAGGTCGTCGATATCATCAAAGAACTGCAGGATGCCGGGATCAACGTACAAATCCACGATCCCATGGCCGATGCCCATGCCGCGCATGAGGAATACGGCGTTACGCTGACGGAGCGCGCGGCGTTGAAGCCAGCCGATGCCGTCGTCCTGGCGGTAAAGCATAGGGC
>JBEBJD010000344.1:0-8641 GCA_040080075.1 Hyphomicrobium sp.
TCTCGGCACTTGCTAGCGGTTTTGAGCAGCGCACTCAGCAGGTTGCGCCAGCAGGAGTTCCACAACTTATCGCCTGATAGGGGCCGCTGCCACTCCGCATCGGTTGAGTTTGCTGGCGAACGGTTCCATAAGGGGGCGCATCGGCACGGCGAGGCGCATCTTCATGTCAAAGTGCCGCCGCTGCCGCCGCGTTCCCGGTGGTTCAAAGCACGTCGTGACCACCGGTTAAATTGCGTATTGGGGTGACAGTTGCCCCTGCCCGCCATTCAAACCTGAAATGAGGTTTAGTCATGCGCATTTTATTCGGCTCTCTGCTGGCCTTATTCTCTCTTGCCCTGGCCGCGTGCGGGCCATCAGGCACCGATGTGCAAAGCAATGCCGGTCAAACTGGTCCCGAAGCCAATGCCGCCGCGCCTGCTGCAGGCGGTGACCGGCTCGTCATGGAATTGAAGGGCGGCAAGGTCGTAATTAAGTTGCGGCCCGATATCGCCCCCCAGCATGTCGAGCGCGTGAAGCTTCTGGTCAAGGAAGGCTTTTACAACGGGCTCAAGTTTCATCGTGTGATTCCGGGCTTCATGGCGCAGACCGGCGATCCGCTGGGCACAGGGGCGGGTGGATCGAACTATCCCGATTTGAAAGCCGAATTCACGCCCGCCGCATTTGAGCGCGGCACCATTGGTGCCGCACGCACAGGCAACCCCAACTCCGCCAATAGCCAGTTTTTCATTTGCTTTGCTCATGCGCCGCATCTGAACGGGCAATATACGGTATGGGGGCAGGTGGTTGAGGGCATGCAGTTTGTCGATCAAATCGCCAAAGGCGAGCCACCGCCAAAACCCGATACCATCATAAAGATGTCCCTCGAATAGCTTAAGTTGCAATCCGCCGGCCGCACTGAGAAAGTGCATCCGTTCTCAACTGAAAAAAACTGGAGTTCGTATCGTATGGCCGCCATCAAAGATCCCGAGAACACCCTCCTCATGGAAACGACGAAGGGTAATGTCGTCATTCTGTTACGCCCCGATCTCGCTCCCAAACACGTCGAACGCATCAAGATGCTGGCGCGTGAAAAGTTCTATGACGGGATCAAGTTTCACCGTGTGATCGACGGCTTTATGGCCCAGACCGGTTGTCCCAGGGGCACAGGTACCGGCAGCTCAAGCCATCCGAACCTGAAGGCGGAATTCAACGCCGAGAAACATGTGCGCGGCGTGTGCTCAATGGCGCGTTCATCGAACCCGGATTCGGCCAATAGCCAGTTCTTTATCTGCTTCGACGATGCCACCTTCCTCGACCGCCAGTATACGGCGTGGGGGCAGGTCATCGAAGGTATGGACGTGGTCGATAAGCTGTCGAAGGGCGAGCCGCCGCGCACTCCCGATGCCATGGTGACGGTGCGTGTCGCCGCCGATGTGACCTAGCCAATGTACGCGGCCCGGTTCCTTAGATGCCGGGCCTGATTTGTCAGGGCGGAACCGGCGAAATGGATCAACATAAGTTACGGTACTTGCTTGTTGCCGCCGCCGCAATTCTTGGGGCAGCAGGCGTTTCGCTCGCCGCAGTGGCCGCGCATCGAGTTGAAAGTCCGGCACTGGCGACAGCGGCGTCGATGCTCATGATTCATGCGGGGGCCGGCATCGGGATCGCGGGCTTTTCGGCTAAATCTCAGCGGCCCAATTGGTGGTCTATTGTGGTCGCCGCGATGCTTGCCAGCGTGGCACTCTTTTCGGGTGATATTGCGTTCAACACCCTGGCAGGTGTGCACTTGTTTCCTATGGCCGCCCCTACAGGCGGTAGCCTGCTGATCGGAAGCTGGATGGCGGTAGCGCTGTGCGCCTTGGCAGAATTCAAGGGCACCCGGCGCGAGCCTTGAGGCGGTTGCCTGCTCGCGCCGGTGCCAACGTCACGCCGGAATTGGGAACTACTTCTTGGCGTCCTTGGGCTTTTCTTTTTTTGGCTTGCGCTTTTCCTTGGTCGATCTCTGTTCTTTAGCCATGAGAGGCTCCCTTGAACTGGCGGGCCAGATGTGGCCGCGGCGTGGCCCCGAGCGGCCACATGTGAAAACTGCCCCTGTTTGCTTGCCACCGCAAGGTGTCAGGATGCGTGTAACAGATTTTGTTGGCAGACTTGCTCCAGAACCGGGGCGAGTGGTAGCTGGCGCAGTTCCAAATGGACTATAATCCTATCAAGGCTGCAAGCGCTTGCGTACCGACCTTTTCGATTTTGAGCTGCCGGAAGACCGGATTGCGCTGCACCCGGCCAGCCCTCGTGACAGTGCCCGGCTGCTTGTGGCGGGAGGCGAGGGACGCATGGACCTGACTGTCGGAGATCTCCCCGATCTGCTGGCACCAGGCGATGCATTGGTCTTTAACGACACGCGGGTCATTCCGGCCGCGCTGGAAGGCGTGCGGGTGCGTGGCGCGTTGCGGGCTAATGTCGCTTTCAACCTGATCAAACGAGTGGGCGCTGACCGCTGGCGTGCATTTGCCAGGCCCGCGAAGCGGCTGGAGGTGGGCGATACTCTTGAATTCCAGGCATATGGCGATTCGGCTGATAGCGCCCTGAAGCGCGCGAGTGGTGTTGGGCTGCCACTCCTTGCTCACGTTTCAGACAAAGGCGAGGCTGGGGAGGTCGAACTCATTTTCGATCGGTCCGGCGCCGGTCTCGACGCCGCAATAGGCGTCATTGGGCGCATGCCGCTGCCGCCTTATATTGCGTTGAAACGCAAAACGAATGCTGGCGATGCATCCACCTATCAGACCATTTATGCCGCTCGCGATGGGGCGGTCGCGGCTCCCACCGCGGGCTTGCATTTTACGCCGGGTCTATTTGAGCGGCTCGATGCACGCGGCATTTCACGTCATTTCGTGACCCTGCATGTCGGAGCCGGTACTTTCTTGCCTGTGAAGGCCGGCGATACGGCAGATCATAAAATGCATTCCGAATGGGGCGAGATCAGCGCCGGCACAGCCGCTGCACTCAATGCAGTCCGGTCACGAGGCGGCCGCGTGGTGGCTGTGGGAACAACGTCCCTGCGCATCCTCGAGAGTGCCACGCCCGATGGCGGCGATACCGGCGCGTGGTCTGGAGATACGGCGATCTTCATCACGCCGGGCTATCGCTTCAAGGCCGTCGACGTTTTGATGACCAACTTCCATTTGCCGCGCTCGACCTTGTTCATGCTGGTCTCAGCCTTTAGCGGCCTGGAGGTCATGCAAGCCGCCTATGCGCACGCAATTGCGAGTGGATACCGTTTCTACTCGTATGGCGACGCGTGTTTGTTGTTTCCGCGTGAAGTAGGAGGTCTGAATGGATGATGATTTGCAGGCTATGAGCCGGGACGAGCTGCTCGCGGAAGTTCTGAAGCTGCGTGCCGGTATCCGCCGTCATCGAGATACTTCAGGCCATGACCTATGCTGGTACCACCCTCACCTATGGGCGATGTTACCGGATAAGATCGATCCCAAGATTGCGGTGCCGCCCTGGGAAAAGTTCATGCGGGGCTGTATCCGCTACCGGCAATCGCTCGACGAGCAGGCACAGGGTGTGCCCGTTCATGACAAGGAATACGATGGTTGAAATATTTGAATTCGCGTGGGGCCTATGAGCGAATACATCCTCGTCCACGATGCCAAACAAGTTGTGGCGGTTGGGCCGATGCTGGTGAGATTGGGGCGAGTAGGGAGGGCACGCCTCGCAATTTGAGGAGACTGCATCGGTCTCAGAACATGCCGCCCCTCAGGTGTCATCCTCCTGGGATTTATTCCGAGGACCCATCAACCAGCCGGCACCAGCTTAAAAATGGGTCCTCGCGACCCTCGGGACGAGCCCGAGGATATGCAAGCGCTAGGATGACACCTTTTTTGTTGGCGAGGCGGCTGCCCCATCATCTCAAGGCTTTGTTGGCGGACTTAGCCTTGGCAGCATCTGGGAGTCGCTCTGGTGACGCAGGTGATCCCATGCGGCCTGCCATCGTATCTGGATCGCGACGGCGCAACGCATCTTCCGCGCGACGCAGAGAAGCTTCAATTTCAGCTTTTTGTTTCTCTCGATTCATTTGTTTTCCGGCCATTCGGCTAGTACGTACGAACCCTCAAAGCTATCGACAACGTACCACACGTCAACAGCCCGCTTGTAGTATTTTTCAAAGTATTCGCGGCCCATTGCGAAGCGGCGGCGAATGGTTTCTTCGGGAATGTCGTGGCCGCCAGCAGCGACGCGGCGGCGCACGCGCTCAATGGCGTGGTCTGCGCTCGGCAGGCGCAGAAAAACGAGTGCAACAGTGTAACCAGCGCGCTGCCAGGCTGCGATTTTGTCGAGATACGTGAGAGCAGCAAGTGTTGTCTCAATCATGAAACTTTGCCGGGCCGTCGCAAGGTCATCTATGCATTTTAGCATTTCCCGGGTGGCTTGCAGATCTATGGCGACTTGAGATTTGCCTGAATGTGGCAAAGTGCGAGCAATTTCGTCGGCATTCACGAATGTAAAAGTTACAGGTCCCGTGTTGATGTATTGACGCGCGAAGCTTGTCTTTCCGGCGCCATTAGGACCCGCGACGATGATGATTTCCGGCATGTGAACAACCACTCACGGAGGTAGGCGCGACGGAGGAAACGCTTCAAATGTACGGCAGTCCCAGAAGGCTATTTTGCACCGTTCTAGTGATGCCATCGCTGTTAATTCTAATTTGAATCTGCTACCCATTTGAAGTGCCTCAAAGCACGGACAAGGAGGTTTCACTTGACCAAAATTTTGAGGTAAACAGGGACGGATCGGTCACTGCGGGCGTTAACCTGAAGCTGGCTGGGTTGCCCGAAAAACACGGCATGTGTCTACCGAAAGAGCGGTAAGTGCTTGCTGGGCGATGCACCGAATTGGTGTTCCCAGCCTTGTTCTTGTGTTGGTTGGGACCGACCTGTACGGGACTGGATTAGGCCGCCCCAAAATTGATCCCAGCAGTTTACAAGAGCAGCGTATGTAAAAGCTCCTGGAATGGGAATGCGAAGTATGTACCTCGCATTCCCGGCGCCACTCACCTCAAAGCCTCGTTCGCCGCTTTGTGTGTCTGCAGTTCCGGAGCAAGCCCCGGTGCTTTTTGACTTTGCAGCTCCGGGGCAAGCCCCGACGCTTTTTGACTTTGCAGCTCCGGGGCAAGCCCCGACGCTGCTACCTTGCGGGCATCGAGATACAATTCTCCGCCCATGCTCTTGAACTGGGCGCTCATTGTTGCCATTCCCTCTGCGCGGGTGGCCTCGTCCATTCCTGCCTGCCGCTCCAGCGTAAGCGCGGACGCTGCGCCCGCCTGTGGATCGATCGAGCCGATCTCCTCCTGAATTTCAGCAAGTGCTTGGCCCACTCTCTCATTCTGCTGGCGCGCATACTCGCGCACGTCCTGCGTGATTTTCATCGAACAGAATTTCGGCCCGCACATCGAGCAGAAGTGCGCAACCTTGTGCGCGTCTTTGGGCAGCGTCTCGTCGTGATAGCTGCGCGCCGTGTCGGGATCAAGCGACAGATTGAACTGGTCCTCCCAGCGGAAATCAAAGCGCGCGCGCGAGAGTGCATCGTCGCGCAGCTGTGCGGCTGGATGGCCCTTTGCCAAGTCTGCTGCGTGGGCTGCCAAGCGATAGGTGATGACGCCGGTTTTTACGTCGTCGCGATTGGGTAGACCGAGGTGCTCCTTCGGCGTCACGTAACACAGCATGGCGCAGCCGAACCAGCCGATCATGGCCGCCCCGATGCCGGACGTAATGTGGTCGTAGCCGGGCGCGATGTCGGTCGTCAGCGGACCCAACGTATAGAACGGCGCTTCCCCGCACTCGCGCAACTGCTTGTCCATGTTGATCTTGATCTTGTGCATGGGGACATGGCCCGGGCCTTCGATCATCACCTGGCAGCCCTTGTTCCACGCGATCTTGGTGAGTTCGCCCAGCGTTTCGAGTTCGGCGAACTGCGCACGGTCGTTGGCGTCGGCTATCGAGCCCGGACGCAAGCCGTCGCCAAGCGAGAACGAGACATCATACTTGCGCATAAGATCGCAAATCTCGTCGAAGCGTTCGTAAAGGAAGCTCTCTTTGTGGTGTGCCAAGCACCACTTGGCCATGATCGATCCGCCACGTGAAACGATGCCCGTCACGCGGTTAGCGGTGAGGGGGATGTAGGGCAGGCGCACGCCGGCGTGAATCGTAAAGTAATCGACGCCCTGCTCGCATTGCTCGATGAGCGTGTCTTTGTACATCTCCCAAGTCAGCTTGACGGGATCGCCGCCGCACTTTTCCAGCGCCTGATAAATGGGAACCGTGCCGATGGGCACGGGGCTGTTGCGCAAGATCCACTCGCGTGTGGTGTGAATGTTGCGGCCCGTCGACAGGTCCATCACGGTGTCGGCGCCCCAGCGGATCGCCCACACCATTTTCTCGACTTCTTCCTCGATCGACGACGACACCGCCGAGTTGCCGATGTTGGCATTGATCTTGACCAGGAAGTTGCGGCCGATGATCATCGGCTCCAATTCGGCGTGGTTGATGTTCGAGGGAATAATCGCCCGCCCGCGTGCGATCTCCGAGCGCACGAATTCGGGCGTGACATGTCCGGGCAGCATTGCGCCGAAGCTTTCGCCGTCTTCTAGAGCGGCTTTCGCCCGCTCCAGTCCGGCGGCGCGGCCAAGGTTCTCGCGGTGGGCGACGTAGATCATCTCCTTAGTAATGATGCCCGCGCGCGCGTATTCGAATTGAGTGAGAGGTGCGTTGATTGTGGCCCGCATCGGTTGCGGCTTATGGGGAAAGTCGCGCGCAGCGTGAGCGCCCGGGACGTTGCCGTTATCCTCTGGCTTGATAGCCCGGCCCTGATACGTTTCAACGCCGCCTCGCTCCTTGATCCAAGCCTCGCGATGGCGAATGAGTCCTTTCTCGACGTCGATTGTGGCGCCAGCATCCGTATATGGACCCGACGCGTCATAGACGCGGAACGAGGCCTCGGCCGGATCGGTCAGCGCAATTTCGCGGAAGGGAACGCGCACGTCTGACGCCCCCTCCGGTGCCGTGTAGATCCTTGACGATCCATGAATTGGACCAATCGTGACCTTGGGAACCATCAAGTCCGGCGGGCGGGTGGGTTTGTTCATGGCGTGCCTCGTGGTGATCTGGAAGCAGACGGCGATCGTGACCGGCGGCGCACGGGATCGTTAGATTTGCCAGCCTCGACGAGGCCGAGCTCAGATTGAATCTTTTTAGGTAGTCCAAGCGTGACGAGCCGATGGCTCTCGCGTACGGCGTCCTTGAGCGCGGCGTCGCTCATGCTTTGCGAAGATATCCGTTGCAGCCATGTCATGCCGCGCGAGGCGAGATAGGGAGCGGGCCGCACGCCTGGCTGATCTTTCAGCGCCTCAAAGGCAATGGCCGAGCATTTAAAACTGACGCCAAGTCCCGCATCCTCGTTCCAACCGCCAATCGCGAACACCTTGCCGGCTACCTTCCAAACATGCGCCCCGCCCCATTGCACGACATATGATGTATGAGGCAGCGAGCCGCAGAAGTGGTTGAATTCATCGGCGGTCATGGGCCCCATCCTGTACGAGGGCGCACTTCCGCGTTGAAATGCGGTCGAAATTCATTTCGATTGCCCGTCCTTACCGCCGGCATGACCCGGTTCAAGTTCAAAGGGTTTTCGCGTTCAATCAGCGCGATCTCAGCCAGACTACCGGCACCCCAGGGAATAGTTGCGACATTGCGGCAGGGCTTGACGAAAGGCAAGCCGCACGGTGTTTGCTGGATTGGAAGACCCGGCAAGGTTGCACAGAAATAAGGCCGTTGCCGCGGGACACTGGGGAGCAGAGTCCCGCGACACACCCAGTTCTTTTACTTTTTCACACCTTCGACGTTGATCGTGAGTTCGACTTCCTTGGCCGCAGGACCAAGGTCGTGCGTCATTCCATATTCGGCGAGCACGAGCCTTGCTGTTCCGGCGAAGCCTTGCCGGAAGCCGCCCCACGGATCGGCGCCGCCACCAATAAACTGGGCGTCAATGGTCACGGGCTTTGTCACCCCGCGCAACGTCAGGTCGCCGGCAATCGTCGCCTTGCCCGCGCCATTGGGCGTCACCGACTTGCTGACGAACGTGGCTTTTGGAAATTTGGCGGCATCCAGGAAGTCGGCGCTGCGCAGATGCTTGTCGCGCTCGGCGTGGTTTGAATTGATGCTGGTGGTGTCGATTTCGACACTGACCTTGGAGGCCTCGGGCTTCTTGTCGTCGTAGGTGAACACTCCCGAAAAAGTATCGAAGCGGCCGGTCAGCCAGCTAAATCCTAAATGTGGGATTTTGAAATTGATCGACGCGTGTGCGCCCTTGGTATCAATGACATAGTCGGCGGCAGTAGCGTTCGTGGCAACTGCGGACCCGGCGAATGCCACGCATGCGGCCAGTGCTGCAAGCCGGATCGAGGTTCGGAAAATCATCAAATAATTCCTTCTTTCTAGGCTGAGACTATTCACCAGGTGGCCCCGACCACATGCGGGTCAAGGTCGAGTGTTTGTCGACAATGTGGTGCTTAAGTGCGGCAACCGAATGAATGGCTGCCAATGCCATAACAACGTAAGCCAACGCCTCATGAACAAACCCGGCGGCATCTTCAAGACCCTTCTTT
>JBEBJD010000048.1:0-8636 GCA_040080075.1 Hyphomicrobium sp.
CTCTGGAAGCCAAGCCACCCAAACGGCGTCGTCGCCTGTCATGACGTCATCCACCGGGCCGGGTTATGCCAACACGCCTGAAGCCGGAGCCACTCAGCCGGGGTGGGAAGACAAGATGGTCGTCAAGCCATCCCAGACAACTGTGGCCACAGCTCAGCCTGCTAAACAGCAGGCTAAGGCAGGCGCCATCCTGCTGCAGGTGGCGGCCGTTCGCTCGCGTGAAGAGGCTGATCAGGTTTCGACACGATTGAAGGGAACGCCTGCTGTCAAAAATTCGGCCGCAGGCACCTCAATCGACGAGGCTGTGATCGGCAACATGGGAACGTTCTACCGTGTGCGGCTGGGGCCGTTTGCCGACGCTACCGAGCCCAACAAGTTGTGCGCTGTGCTGAAGCCGGAAGGTTACGACTGCTTAGTGGTTTCCCAATAGTATTGCAGGCGCCGTGGGAGGCCCCCGAACATGCGGCGCGCACGGTGCAGCCGGACATGCTAAGTGTCTGAGCGGATAACCATGGCGCCAGATGACAAAAACTCCGAAAATAGCCAGCGACACGCCCCGGCAGCCGGCGCCAAACGATGACGGCAAGCACGCGGCCCAACTGAGAGAAGGCTTGCAGCGGCTGGCGTCGGAACAAGCCGCGGCCCCGATGCGGCTCGGTGCACGGCTGCGCAATTACTTTCTTGCCGGTATCATTATCGTGGGGCCGATTGCGGCAACGATCTATTTGATAAACTGGGTCATCCAATTGGCTGACCAGCACATCAAGCCGCTCGTGCCCGCCGTCTATCTACCCGAAACGTATTTGCCGTTTGCCATCCCGGGTATCGGCATTCTTTTTGGCGTTGTGGGGCTCACCGTCATCGGCGCATTGGCAGCCAACCTTTTCGGGCGCTCGCTCATTTCATACGGCGAGATGGTGCTCGACCGCATGCCGATCGTGCGCAACATCTACCGTGCTTTGAAGCAGATCTTTGAGTCCGTTGTCTCGGCCAGTGGTCCGCAAAAATCTTTTCAGAAAGTGGGCCTCATCGAGTTTCCCTCCAAAGGGCTGTGGTCCATTGTCTTCGTTACAGGTGAAGCGACCGGCGAAATCGGCAAGGTGAAGCCGGGTGGCGAGTCAGATCTCTTGACCGTCTTCATGCCAACTGGGATCGTGCCGCCGACGGGATTCATCTGCTTTGTACCGCGGCGCGACGTGACCTACCTGGATATGAGCGTTGAAGATGCTGCCAAAGTCGTGATCTCGGCAGGCATGGTGACGCCCGATCCCACCAAGATGAAGACCCTAGGGCCGCTCCGGTCTTAGTTGAAGTGTGGAACGGCCCCAGTTCTCTGTTTTGCAATTCTTCCTTCGAAAAAAAGCCGCTCACACTTTTTCCAGAAGCATTTTAGGTACCAAGGCCGGTACTGCGCCAGCTTCGCTATCGAGCCGCTTCACGCCGCTCTGAACAGGCGCACGGCTTCGTCGCATTCGAAAAGATAGAGCAGCATGCGCAAGGCCCGCCCGCGTGGTGTTGCGAGTTCGGGATCACGGCCCAAGATCATCTGGGCATCGTCGCGGGCGGCTGCCAGCAGCTTGGCAAAGCCCGGCACTTCGGCCACCCGGAACTCAGGCATGCCGCTTTGACGTGCCCCCAGCACCTCGCCACCGCCGCGCAGTTCTAAATCTTTTTCGGCGATGAGAAATCCGTCTTCGGTTTCGCGCATCATCTCCAATCGCGCCTGCGCCGTTTCGCCAACCGGGGTCTTGTACAAGAGGATGCAATAGCTCTGCCGGTCCGATCGCCCGACGCGGCCGCGCAACTGATGCAATTGAGCCAGGCCGAAGCGCTCGGCGTGCTCAATCACCATGATGGTGGCATTGGGCACGTTGACGCCAACCTCAATCACAGTTGTGGCGACAAGAACCTGAAGTTTGTTTTCTGAGAATGCCTGCATCACGGCATCCTTGGCAGGGCCGTTTAGCCCGCCATGCAGTAGCCCCACGCACGGCCCCAGGATTTGGCTAAGGTGGGCGTGGCGTTCCTCGGCGGCTGCCAGCTCAGAGATTTCTGAACTCTCAATGAGCGGGCAAACCCAATAAATCTGCGCGCCTTGAGCGATGGCGCGGCGCAGTCCGTCAATCACATCCTCCAGCCGCTCGATTGGAGTGGTTGTTGTGATGATGGGCTTGCGGCCAGCGGGCTTTTCGATGAGGCGCGATACATCGAGATCGCCATAGTGAGTCATCAAAAGCGTGCGCGGAATGGGGGTCGCTGTCATGACAAGCATGTTGGCGCCGCCTCCGCCTCCCTTGGTCTGCAACGCAAGCCGCTGATGCACGCCAAAGCGATGCTGCTCGTCAATCACGGCGAAGGCCAGATCCTTGAACACCACTTCATCCTGGAACAGGGCGTGTGTGCCGATGAGGATATCGATCTCGCCATTGGCGAGATGCTCAAGCAAAGCCGCGCGTGGCCGCCCCTTTTCACGCCCCGTCAGCAAGGCAATGCGCAATCCGGCTTTGGCGGCCAGCGGTTCAATCGTTTCCAGATGCTGGCGTGCTAGCACTTCCGTTGGCGCCATCAGGGCGGCCTGTGCGCCTGCTTCCACGGCAATCGCCATGGCCATCAGGGCCACAACCGTTTTGCCGGAGCCGACATCGCCTTGCAGCAGGCGCAACATGCGCAATGGTGCGGCCATGTCGCTGGCAATCTCGCCAACGGCGGTGCGCTGCGAATTAGTGAGCGAAAACGGTAAGACATCGGCAATGCGCGCGCGGATGTGCCCGTCGCCGGTTATGGAGCGTCCCGGATGCGCTTTATAATTTTCACGCACCAGACCAAGCGCCAATTGATTGGCCAAGAGTTCGTCGTAGGCAAGCCGCTGCCAGGGCGGACTTTGCGGCGACACGTCCCCGGCATCCTGCGGCATGTGCAGTGCTTTGAGGGCCGCGTTGAATGCTGGCCAGTCTTGCTGGCGCAGCCACGCCGCATCTTGCCATTCGGGCAAGGCGGGAACCCGCTCCAGCATTTGCCGTGAGGCTTTGATCAGGACCTTGCCCGATAGCCCGGCCGTCAATGGATAGACAGGCTCCAGCAACGGCAGTTCGCCGCGCGCTTCTTCCGATACGATATAATCGGGATGCGCCATTTGAAGTGTTTCGCCGTAGCGCTCAACGCGCCCCGAGACATAGCGGATTTCGCCTTCCGGCAACTGGCGTTCAATGAATGAGCGCTCGGCGCGGAAGAAAATGATATCAAGCCGGCCGGTGTCGTCCTCGGCAGTGACTTTGTAGGGGACCTTGTTGTTGCCGCGTGGCGGCGGCTTGTGTTTGAGAATGCGGACCTTAAGTGTGGCAATGGTTCCGGCAACCGCATCGCGCACGTTGGGCTCGGCGCGCCGGTCGATAACGCCGGTTGGCAAATGCCAAAGTAAATCGAGAACACGCGGCTGGGCGACGCCAGGCGGCAGGCGTAGTGCCTTCTTCAGAAGGACGACAAGGCGCGGGCCGATGCCTTTCAAGCTCTCGGCCGCCGCGAACAAAGGTAACAGCTCGTTGGGCCGCATCGCGTGCCGTTAATCCTGGTGTAAGAGGCGCACAATTCCTTAGCGAAAAGGTCAGGCTAAGGCTTTGCGTATCGGGCCGCAGCCGGTATACCACCGGCACGATCCGCGCGGATAAGACCGGGATGTCTACGTGCCGTCAAGGGCGGTACAAGGGATTTCCGGTGCGGAGCTGTGCCTACTGTATTGAATTGCCATGAGGTTGGATTGACGCCGGTATGAAGACTGAGGTTGAAACAGGTGATATAGAGCGCGGCATTCTCGACATGCGCCGCCGCAGGGCTGTGTGGCGTGCGACGCATCGCGGGACCAAGGAGCTCGACATACTCGTCGGCCGTTATGCAGTGGCGCGGCTGCCGGACATGGCAAGCGAGGAACTTGATCTCTTTGAGGACTTTCTCGCTGTTTCCGAGACCGATCTGCAGGGTTGGCTATTGACGCCGGGCGCGGACGCGGGCGGCAAATTTTCAACGCTCGTAGTAGCCATGCGCCGATTTCACGGACTGATCTGAAGTTGAACAAAACCACGCCAGCTCCCGCCGTCGTTCCCAACCTGACCCTATCGGGCGTTCCTGAGGGCATGGATGCGCTCGTGCTTGCCAATCTAGTACACGAAGCCGCGAGTGCGGCTGGCGCTGGACTGCACCTGCATGTGGCGCGTGACGACCGGCGCCTCGATGCGCTGGAAACCGCGCTCAAATTTTTTGCTCCCAAAGTGAAAGTGATCCCGTTCCCAGCTTGGGATACGGTGCCATATGACCGCGTCGGCCCCATTACCGAAATTGCCGCCAAGCGCGTGACGGCACTAGGTAAGCTCGTCGCCGGTAGCCGCAAGGACCCGGCATTGGTGCTGACGACGGTCAACGCCATCTTGCAGCGTGTGCCCCCGCGCCAGTTCATCCGCAATTCGATGAAGCTCTTGGCGGCGGGGCAACGCGCCGATATGGGCGAGTTGATGAAACGGCTGTCGCTGGCCGGTTACACGCGCTCATCCACTGTGATGGAGCCCGGCGAGTATGCGGTGCGTGGCGGCATTCTCGATCTGTTCACACCGGGGCGTTCGAACCCGGTGCGCCTTGATTTCTTTGGCGACACCATTGAAAGCATCAAAGCCTTCGACATCGAGACGCAGCGCTCGACGAAGCCCGTGCAAAAGCTGACCTTGATGCCAACGTCCGAGGTCGCATTTGGGGAAATGCCGGTCGCGCTCTTCCGTAAGCGCTATGTGGAACTTTTTGGCGGCGCGACGGGCAACGACCCAATGTATGAGGCAGTTAGTGCCGGTCAGCGTTATCCCGGGCAGGAACACTGGCTGCCGTTCTTCCATGAGACGCTGGAAACCTTGTTTGATTACGTCCCCAAGGCTGGCGTCTCGTTTGATCACATGGCCGAGGAGGCTGTGAAAGCCCGCTTCGATCAAATCAACGAGCACTACCAGGCCCGCGTTGAAGGGCTGGAGTCGCAAGCCTTCGGCGCCCCACCCTATAAGCCTGTGCCCCCACAACTGATGTTCTTAGACGGCAAGTCGTGGGGTAGGGCCTTGGCTGGCTCGCAGATCTTGCGCCTCACGCCGTTTGATGAGGCGGAAGGTCCCAATGTGCGGGCCTTCAAGGGCAAGGGGGGGCGCACTTTTGCAATCGAGCGCCAGAACGCCGGTCTCAACGTTTTTGATGCCGTCACCGCGCACGTCAAGGCGCTGCAAGACGGCAAACGCCGTGTCATCGTCGCATCGTGGACGCCCGGTGCGCGCGAGCGCTTGGCGGCATTGCTTGCTGACCATGGGTTAAAATCGGCGGTTAAAATCGAGAGCTATGCAGAGGCACTGGCTTTACCCGATCACGTTGCGGGGCTTAGCGTACTGGGTTTAGAACAGGGATTCGAGAGCCCTGAATTGGCCGTCATCGGCGAACAGGATATTCTGGGTGACCGGCTTGTGCGGCCACGCCGAAAGGCACGCAAAGCTGCCGACGTGTTGACCGAGGCCACGAGCCTCGCCAATGGGGATCTCGTGGTCCATGCCGATCACGGCATAGGGCGCTTTGCCGGTCTTAAAACCATCACGGCGCTAGGCGCACCCCATGATTGTCTCGAATTGATTTATGCCGGTGGCGACAAGCTTTATCTGCCGGTTGAAAACATCGAATTGCTGACACGCTATGGCACTGACGATGGCGACGGCCAACTTGATCGTCTGGGTGGCGCCGCATGGCAATCGCGCAAGGCCAAGTTGAAGAAGCGCTTGCGCGAGATTGCTTCCGAGTTGATCAAGATCGCAGCACTGCGCCAACTCAAGGAGGCACCCTCGCTGTCACCGCCAGCGGGATCGTGGGACGAGTTCGTTGCCCGTTTTCCGTATGAAGAAACCGAGGATCAGGCCGCCAGCATCGATGCCGTGGTCGCCGATCTGGTATCGGGGCGGCCCATGGATAGGCTCGTTTGCGGCGACGTTGGTTTTGGCAAAACGGAGGTGGCACTGCGCGCTGCATTCATCGCAGCCATGGGCGGGCTTCAGGTCGCCGTGGTGGTGCCGACAACTCTGCTAGCGCGCCAGCATTTCAAGACCTTCAAGACACGGTTTGAAGGACTGCCGATGAAGATCGCACAAGCATCGCGACTGGTGCCGAACAAGGATTTGGGCGAGGTCAAAGACGGCCTGAAGTCGGGACAGATCGATATCGTGATTGGCACGCACGCGCTGTTGGGTAAGCAGATTGAATTTGCGCGTTTGGGGCTGCTTGTCATCGACGAGGAGCAGCACTTCGGCGTCTCGCATAAGGAGCGGCTCAAGGCCCTGCGCGAAGACGTACACGTTTTGACGCTGACGGCGACGCCCATTCCGCGCACCCTTCAACTGGCGCTCAGCGGCGTGCGGGAATTGTCGCTGATCACCACGCCGCCTGTCGACCGGCTGGCGGTGCGCACCTACATCTCGCCCTTCGATCCCGTTATTCTGACTGATGCCTTGAAGCGGGAGCGCGCTCGTGGCGGGCAGAGTTTCTATGTGGTTCCACGCATTTCGGATCTCGACGACGTTTCGGAGTTCTTGACGCAGGCCGTGCCCGAATTGAAGGTCGCACGCGCTCATGGCCAGCTGACACCCACCGAACTCGAAGACGTTATGACTGCGTTCTATGAGGGGCAATATGACGTATTGCTGTCGACCGCAATTGTGGAGTCGGGGCTAGACGTGCCCAACGCCAACACGATGATCTTGCATCGCGCCGACATGTTCGGCCTTGCCCAACTTTATCAGTTGCGTGGCCGCGTCGGCCGTTCAAAGCGCCGCGCCTATGCCTACTTTACGACGCCACCCGCCCAAAAGCTGACCGAGGGTGCAGAGAAGCGCCTTAAGGTGTTGCAGTCACTCGACACGCTGGGCGCCGGGTTCTCGCTCGCCTCGCATGACCTAGATATTCGCGGTGGCGGGAATTTGCTGGGCGAGGAGCAATCAGGACATATTCGGGAAGTCGGCTTCGAACTTTATCAATCCATGTTGGAAGAGGCAGTGGCGGCACTCAAAGGTGGCGATCTGCAGGATGCAGCCGACAAGTGGAGCCCGGAAATCGCGCTGGGTACGAGCGTGCTCATCCCAGAGAACTATGTTGCCGACTTGCATTTGCGGCTCGGTCTTTATCGCCGTCTGTCCAGTCTGGAGACGCGCGCCGATATCGATGGCTTTGCCGATGAACTGGTTGACCGGTTCGGCGAGTTTCCGTCCGAAGTGTCCCACCTTCTCGACGTCATGGAGATCAAGGGCCTGTGCCGCCAAGCGGGCATCGCCAAGGTCGATGCAGGGTCGCGCGGCGCAGTTGTTTCCTTCCGCCGCAATCAGTTTTCCAATGCCCAGGGCCTTGCGCAGTTCTTGCAAGCCTCGCGGGCCGTGGCCAAATTACAGCCCGATCACAAGCTGGTCTTCAAGGGCGACTGGGACTTGCCAGAGGCGCGCATCAAGGGGGTACGAGGATTGGTCGAACAGCTTGCTGCTATCGCGGCCAAAGGGGCCAAGGTAGCAGCATGAAGCAGCGGCTGAGGACTTAGGCTGAGCATCAGCATAGTGGCGGCGATACAACAAAAGCCTGCTTTAAATTCCGATAAATGGGTGCAGGTGTGGTGATAATACCCCTGACAGTGTGTTAGGAACGCGCGTGCGTTGGAATTGGCCGGGGGGCTCCACGGGCCGGGAGACTTTTGTAATGCGTGTCATCAAGATCGAGCTGCCAGCGGCGCTGACCGCGGCAGACCCGTCAATTAGCCTTGCGTCAGACGACATCCGCGCCCAATTGTTTAAGGAATTGAAGGCGCTGGATACAGAACTCAGCGAGACGGTGAGGCAGAAGGCCAAAGCCTATTTTCCCGATAGTTATTCGGTTTTCGTGCGCACGCTCCTGTCACCCGACAAGGTGACGACGACGAGTGAGCTGTGGATTGTGGACCCCAATATTCGTTGGCCGGCCGGCCTGTTGACGCGGCGCGCCTGGACGCTATTCATCCCCATCTTGGCCCATGTTGTTCGAGAAGCCATGAGCAGCCGCTTCGAGGGGGTAAATTTCGAAATGAAGGAAGACGCGGCCAAGATTACGGTTTTGGCCCCGGCCCGCGCCTGGCATGATCCGATTGTGGTGGGGCTGGCAGTCTTGGCCCTGACGACCCTGTTTTGGATCTATATCGAGCCAATTCTAACCCCATCGCTGGCGAGTGTGACCGGGCAATAAGGGGGACGGCTCTGCGTTTGCGCACCAAAATTCTGCCCCGGCTGCGGCGGTGAGCCCGGCGACAAATTATCGTGACTGGGGTAGGGGAAGCCCACTTGCGCCGATCCTACTCAACGGGGACTGAAGCTGAGCCATGACCTTTTCGAATGCAGCAGCCGATACGCCGCGCAGCTCCGCCGCGACCAGTTTTATCAACGTCGGTGAGCGCACCAACGTTACGGGCTCGGCCAAGTTCCGCAAATTGATCGAGGCCAACGATTATCAGGCAGCGCTGTCGGTTGCGCGCCAGCAGGTCGAGAGTGGTGCCCAGATCATCGACGTCAACATGGACGAAGGCTTGCTCGATTCCGAGAAGGCCATGGCCACCTTCCTCAACA
>JBEBJD010000287.1:0-1771 GCA_040080075.1 Hyphomicrobium sp.
GTGTCGGGTTCTATGGAGCCCGCCGACCGGCTTCCGCTCGTCAAGAATGCGTTCCGCCTGCTGGTTGATCGATTAAAACCTGACGATACGGTCGGCATCGTCACCTATGCGTCTGGATCGGGAGTTGCTTTGGAGCCCACCAAGGTTTCTGACAAAGCCAAGATCTTGCGCGCTATCGATGGGCTTGGCGCTGGCGGCTCAACGGCGGGGGCAGCGGGCATTTCAGACGCCTACCGGCTGGCCGAAGCAGGGTTTGATAAGAGTGCGGTCAATCGCGTTATTCTCGCCACCGATGGCGACTTCAACGTCGGTATTACCGATCAAAATGAGCTCAAGGGCTTTATCGAGCGCAAGCGCCAATCTGGCATTTTCCTGTCTATCCTCGGCGTTGGCCAGGGCAACCACAATGACGCCCTGATGCAAACCTTGGCGCAGAATGGCAACGGCACAGCGGCCTATGCAGATACGCTCAGCGAAGCCCGCAAGGTGCTGGTCGATGAGGCATCGTCGACGCTGTTCACGATTGCCAAGGATGTGAAGGTGCAGATCGAATGGAATCCCGAGCGCGTGGCCGAATACCGCCTTATCGGTTACGAGTCGCGCGCCCTCAAACGCGAAGACTTTAACAATGACAAAGTCGATGCCGGTGACATCGGGTCGGGCCATACGGTGACCGCTATCTATGAGGTGACGCCTGTTGGTGCGCCAGTGATGGCAGACGATCTGCGCTACGGTAAGAAGCCAGCCACCACACCGCCCATCATTCGCGAATCCGATGGCGCCAACTCTAAGCTGGCTGAACTTGGTTTCCTCAGGCTTCGCTACAAGCGGCCCAATGAAGAGGCCTCGCAGCTCATTTCACAACCCATTCCGGTTGCGCAAGGCGAGCAAGGCATTCAATCGGCTTCGACGGAAGTCCGCTTTTCAGCCGCGGTCGCGGCCTTCGGTCAGCTGGTGCGCGGTGCGCCCTATTTGCAGGGTTATACTTACGACGATGTGCTGACTTTGGCGCAATCGGCGCGCGGCGAGGACCCTTTCGGATACCGTGCTGAGTTCCTCAATCTGGTGCGGCTGGCAAAGTCGGCGCAGCCCTAGACTGCTTCCGGGAAAATTGTGAGCGGTTTTCGCGGCAAGTAGCGCGTCAAAACAAAGCGCTCTTATTCCGGATGATCAATAGCGAGCGGCGCGAAAGGTTTGCCTTTTGCGCCCCTCAGTCCTTCGACTGCAGTCCACTATCTTTTTCCGGCCGGCACGGTTCGGGCCCCGTGGAGGCGATCGATGCGGGAGCCGCTGATCCACCTTCACCGTTGGTGTCATGAGTAAGCAGTTCAAGGCGGTCTTTGAGCAGGCTTAACTCGGCGAGGCTATTGAGAATAATCTGGGAAAGTCCGCCAACGGTATGCTGCTGGGGATGGGCGAGCACGTCGCGCAGTGCGCTCACAAGCTGATGCTCGTTGTGCAATTCTGTATTCGACTCTAGAAGCTCAGGCTTTGGTACGGGATTTCGTGTTGCCGAAGTCATCGCGCGCTCCTGCTGTGCGGGGCCCTTGTGCAGTCTGAGACAGCGGGATCGCTCAGCGGACAATGCAGTCGTGCTGATGAGACCAACGCGGTCTTGAAGTCGCGAAGTTTGCGCGCAGCAGTTTAACGGTTCGTTAAGCACAGATTGAAATTTTGGCGGTGGTGCCCCTGCGCCACCCAATTCGTCAGGATTTGGCCCCGCCCAATAGCGCCAGCGCTTCCTTGGGATCGATGCGGCCATCGTAGAGGG
>JBEBJD010000303.1:0-8568 GCA_040080075.1 Hyphomicrobium sp.
GCGACAACCCCAACGCCATTATCGCGGTGATGCCGTCTGATCACGTGGTTCGCGACGAAGCGAAGTTTGTCGAGTGCATCAAGAGAGCCGCCATCGTCGCCGCAACCGGCCGCCTCGTATTGTTCGGTATTGTGCCTGACGAGCCTCACACGGGCTATGGCTACATTCGCAAGGGAGCTCCGCTTGATGGAATTAACGGCGGGGCTTACGCGGTTGATGCTTTCTTCGAAAAGCCTGACCGCAAAACTGCAGAAGGGTATCTCGCCGAAGAGTCCTATTTCTGGAACAGCGGTATCTTCGTTCTGAATACGAGGACCTTCATTGAAGAAATGGCCCGTCTTGAACCGCGCATGCTCGAGGCTGCCAGGATGGCACTCGAAAAGGCAGAAGACGATCTCGGGTTTGTGCGGCTGAATAAGGACGCATTCTCGCAATCGCCGGGCATCTCTGTCGATTACGCAGTGATGGAAAAGACTGGACTGGCGGCCATGCTGCCGATCGATGTCGGTTGGAATGATGTCGGCTCCTGGCAGTCGCTATGGGATATTGCGCCCCATGATCAGGCAGGAAATTATGTGCATGGCGATGCCGTCATGGAAGACACATCGGGCTCCTACATCCATTCGGAAAAGTCGCTGGTCGCCACCATCGGGGTAAAAGATCTGATTATTGTCGACACACCCGACGCACTGCTTGTCGCCGACAAGTCGCGTAGTCAGGACGTGTCGAAGATCGTCGCCACTCTCAAGCGTTCGAACCGTAAGGAGCAGGAACAGCACCTGCGCAATTACCGGCCGTGGGGTTATTTCGAGACGCTCAATATTGCCGGGCGTTTCCAGGTGAAACTGTTGCACGTCAAGCCCGGCGGCAAGTTATCAATGCAGATGCATCATCATCGTTCCGAACATTGGATTGTGGTGCAGGGCACGGCCAACGTCGTGATTGGTGACATCGAGAAATTGGTGCGCGAAAACGAGAGCGTCTATATTTTTGCCACGCAATGGCACCGTCTCGAAAATCCCGGCAAGGTGCCGCTGGAGTTGATTGAAGTGCAGATCGGCACGTATCTTGGCGAAGACGACATCATGCGCACCGATGACGTCTATCACCGTGCGCCGGAAGAGACGAAATAGCTCTATGTTTCGCGCGCCAGCTCCCCTCCGTGGAAACGGCCGGTGCGCGAAGCGCTATAGCGAGTGGCGGCCGGCGCGCGGAACGCGCGTCGCCGCGCGCAAAGTATTATGGTATCCAGCCCTTGTTCAAATCATGAGCCTGGCGGGATTTGCTCTGCCCGTTGGCGTCGAAGTGCACCGCAGTCCAGGCTAGGTGCGTGCCGCCTTCCTCCGACGATACCGATCGCAAGGACACGGTGACAGCATCGCCCTTTTTTGCAACAATGGGTGTTTGCAGTGGAAAATAGAGCTGCTCCCAGTGGGTGGCGGGCGCATCGGGCGCTGTTGTAAGGCTGATGTGCGGCGCCAGCGCGGCGCTCCACCACACGGCAAATCCGTAGAGAACGACGGGCGCGGCGAGCTTCCAGGTTTCTTCGCCTTTGCGGATGGATTTGGTATCGCGGTAAAGGTCGATGCTATCCCATTCGCGCGTGCTTTTTCCCCGCTCTAGAAGTTCGGCAGGCTTGATGCTGCGCACGTAGACGTTGTTAAAGCTCATGGTCCGGGCTGGTGACAGATCGAGCCCGTGCCCGACCCTGTCCCACGCATCCAATTCCTGGTGGATACGGTCTGATATGACCGGGGCCACGAATTGGCTGATAGCGTTGGGAATGATAATGCCACCCGGTTTCAAAAACCGCTTTTTTGCATCGGCCAGGGTGGCGATGATGTTTTCTTCCAGCGCGTAGTTGCCCAGTGTTTCGGACACGATCACGTCAACCAGCGGCGGGTCATGCATTTCGGTCGAATGGCACGGAATGAGATGGCAGTTGCGGGTCCGGTTGGCTTTCAGGATTTGCGCGGCGACGCCCGCGACCTCGGCAGTCTCGTAGAGATAGACCGACTTAGCACCGAGCTTTGAGGCCATCAGGCCTAGCAACCCCGTGCCCGCACCAACATCTGCAACCACGGTTTCACCCTTGCGGATGACCGTTTTCAATGCTGCGATTAATGCCTCATTGCGAACGCGGTCGGCAATGAGCGTGCGATGGTATTCTACGCGCAATCTAATAATCCCCTCTCATCGCCTGCGGAGTGCACCTTCACAATGTCAACCGAGGGCCGCGAATTTGATACAGCGTTAAGGCAGTAGCGACCGCTAGATTGAGACTGTCGAGGCTGCCGCTCATAGGAATTTTGACGAGTACCGAACACGAGCGGGTGAGGCTTTCGGACAAACCCGGCCCTTCCGAACCCATCACCAGCAAGACCGGATCGCGAAGCCTGGCTTTGCGGAAATCCTGTTTGCCATCAAGATGGGTCCCTACGACGTCGCCGGGCCAGTCCGCACGCCAGCTCAGAAATTCTTCGCGGCTCATGCGCACCAGCGGCATGGCAAAAATTGAACCCATGGTCGCGCGCACTGTCTCGCGCGCATAGGCGTCGCAGCAGTTGCCAATGAGAATGATGCCGTTTGCCCCCACGGCATCGGCGGTCCGGATGATGGTGCCAAGATTGCCAGGATCGCGTACTTCCTCTAACGCCACCCAGCACTCACCGGCCTTAAGGTCTCGCGGGGCCGGCGCACTTATCCAGCGCTGCGCAAAAACGCCCAGCATGGCTTGCGGATTGTCCTTGGAGGCGAGCTTTGACAGTACAGCCTCCGAGACTTCGAGCACATCGCTGCCGCCTTGCAAGGCCGCTGCTATTAGTTCGCGATGGACAGCCGTCTGGCCCATGTTGGTCTGATAGACCAGTGTCTGTGGCGCAAATCCGTGCTGGCGCCCGGTGATCAGGATCGACGCACCTTCGGCCACGAACAGGCCAGTTTCCTTACGTTCCTTGCGCATATCGAGCGCGCGGATGGCTTTGATGCGATCGTTGGTCAGGCTTGTGATCAGGTGCGGCTCACGTGTCATGCGCCCACCCATCGGGTGAATAGTGAGGTGGGCACGGCATTTCCGCCGGCCGCACGGATGGCCAGTTCTCCACTTTCGAAGACGCCTTTGCGGCCGTGCAAGATATCTTGGCACAACTGATCAAAGGCAAGGGCCGACGCGCGAATGGCGTAGACTGTCAGCACTATCGACGCCTGTTGGGGCGCTAGAAGCTGCGCGCAACCCTTCATGAGGCCAGGCAAATGCGTGAACAGATCCCACACCTCGCCCTCGGGCCCGCGCCCGAATTTCGGAGGATCGACCAGTATGACGTGATATGTTTTTCCACGCCGCGCTTCGCGTGCCACGAACTTCGCCGCGTCATCCAAGATCCAGCGCACCTTGGCCGCGTCGAGATTGGAGGCGGCCTGGTTCTCGCGGCCCCAGGCAATTGCTTTTTTCGAAGCATCGAGGTGTGTGACATCGGCGCCCGCCGCCGCGGCCAGTAGAGACGCGGCACCCGTGTAGGCAAAAAGGTTGAGCACGCGCGGCGTCTCACCTTTGACCGCCGCGATACGTTCGAGCATCCATTGCCAGTGCGGCAATTGTTCCGGGAAAAGTCCCAGGTGCCAAAGTCCCTGCATACGGCACAGCATAGTGACTGCGCCCGGGCCTGATTTTTGTTGAGTGCTGTTTCCAAGAGGGATGCGCACCGGCCAACTTTCTGGCACGGCTTTATCGACGCGCCACTTGCCTTTTTCCTCGTCCTCTCCCGATGCAGAAAAAATGGCATGAGCTTGCGCCCACTCGGCCTTCTGTAACTTAATTTCCCACAGTGCTTGCGGTTCAGGACGGTCAACCACGATGGTGCCGAAACGCTCAAGCTTACGGCCATGCCCGCTATCGAGCAGCGCGTAATCGGGAAAGCCCAGTGTTTCGATGAGCGATAAGGATGCGGGTGGCATAGCCGGGTACATGTTTGAGGCGGCGGTTGGAATGAGTTCCGTCTCTATCATGTTTGCGTCCGGTGCATAGGGGCAGGCTGCGGACGAGCCTAATCCCTGCGCCACTACTACTCCAAATCGGCTACGGCTGAGGGGTCGAGCCCCTTCACGCGGGCTGCAAGCGTGGCTTCAATGAATTGGTCGATATCGCCGTCGAGCACGTCGTCGGGCGCAGTGCTTTGCGCGCCTGTGCGCAAGTCCTTCACCAACTGATAGGGCTGCAACACATACGAGCGGATCTGATGGCCCCAGCCAATATCGGTCTTGGCGGCCTGATCGGCACTGGCCTTTTGCTCGCGCTCTTTCAACTCGCGCTCATAGAGCTTGGCTTTGAGACGCTTGAAGGCGATGTCTTTGTTCTGGTGCTGGGAACGCTGTTCCTGCGCAAAAATCACAATGCCGGACGGTTTGTGCACGAGGCGCACGGCAGATTCGGTTCTGTTGACGTGCTGGCCGCCAGCTCCCGACGAGCGCGCAAATGAAATCTCGACATCGGCCGGATTGACCTCGATCTCAATTGAATCGTCGATCACCGGATAGACCGTCACGGAGGCGAAGCTTGTGTGGCGCCGCGCGTTTGAATCGTAGGGCGATATGCGCACCAGACGATGCACACCGCCCTCGGTCTTGAGCCAGCCAAAGGCGTTCTCGCCTTCAATTTCCAGGGTTGCCGATTTGATGCCGGCTTCTTCGCCAGGGCTTTCGTCAATTAACTTAACCTTGAACCCGCGCCGCTCGGCCCACCGCATGTACATGCGCAGCAGCATCGAGGCCCAGTCCTGGCTTTCCGTGCCGCCCGCACCGGCGTGCACTTCGAGGTAGGTGTTCATGCCGTCGGCCTCGCCCGACAACAAGGCTTCGATACTCTTCTTCTGAACTTGGGCGTCGAGGCGTTCGAGGAGGGACTCGCCCTCGGCAATGGTGGCCGCGTCACCCTCTGATTCGCCCATCTCGATGAGAGTCAGGTTGTCTTCGAATTCGCGTTCGAGGCGCCGGAAGCCGGTCAATGTGCGCTCAAGCTGCTGGCGCTGGCGCATCACCTTCTGGGCGTTGGCTGGGTTATTCCACAGCGTGGGGTCTTCAGCGCGACTATTTAATTCGGCAAGTTTGGCTTCCGCGTTGTCCGGGTCAAAGATACCTCCGCAACAGGCCGAGCGCTTCATTGATGCTATCGACCAGTCTTTGCGTTTCAGCGCGCATGGTGCGGCTCCTCTTTAGCTTTGCGCCCGGCGACTCTCATTGGGAGAGCCGACTGCCGAGCGCGTAGGCGACCGGACGCGGCGTTGTGAATTCGGATGTCAGGCTGCATATAAGAGAAAATCTACTACCACAACCCGTTGCCGATGCCGGAACGCTGAGGCGGCGGAGGTGGTGGGCCTCCCTGCCATGCATCACCCGAAGTGGCGGCGGGCACCGTGCCACTGGTCGCTGCAGCCCCGGCAACTTCAGAGAATCCAATGACAGAGTAAGCATCATCGGGTTCTTCGTTGGGCTTAAAGGCCTCCATGATGGCGTCGCTGTCTGCCGACCCGGCGCGCAATCCTGTACGCAGGCTAACGCGCACCAACTTGATGCCGGGCGGAATACGGAACGGAACGGCCGGCTGATCGGCGAGAGCCATCTTCATAAATTCGCCGAACATGGGCGCTGCCACATGGCCGCCGGTGTTGCCCTTGCCCATGGGGCGAGGGGTGTCGAAGCCAATAAACACGCCGACGACGAGATCGGGCGTAAATCCTACGAACCAGGCATCTCGCTCGTCGTTGGTGGTGCCGGTCTTTCCAGCAAAGGGCCGGCCAATCGGTTTCAACACGGTGGCCGTGCCGCGCTGGACCACGCCTTCCATGATCGACGTCATCTGGTAAGCGGTATGCGGGTCGATGATCTGCTTGCGGTCATCAGGCACTTCCGGCTCCGTCTGGCCTTCCCAAGCACCAGCATTGCAGTCCTGGCAGGCACGAGCGTCATGTTTCCAAATGGATTTGCCCCAGCGGTCCTGGATGCGGTCGATCAAGGTGGCGCGTACGTTCTTGCCGCCGTTGGCAATCTTGGAATAGCCGGTTGCAAGGCGCAGAAGCGTGGTTTCACCTGAACCCAGCGACATGGCGAGGACGGGCAGCAAGTCGTCATAGACACCGAAGCGCTTGGCGTATTCGATGATCAGTGGCATGCCCATATCCTGGGCGAGGCGCACGGTCATCTGGTTGCGCGACTTCTCGAGCCCCACGCGTAGTGTGGCCGGGCCAAGGGAATTATCTTTTTCGTAGTTCTCGGGCTTCCAGATGTCGAGGCCTGGCCCTTGTTCGATTTCAATCGGGGCATCGAGAACAATCGAGGTCGGCTTGTAGCCGTTATCGATGGCCGCTGCGTAGACGAAAGGTTTGAACGATGAGCCCGGCTGCCGCTTGGCCTGGATGACGCGGTCAAACTGGCTCATGGCAAACGAGAACCCGCCCGCAACCGCCAGCACGCGGCCGGTGTGCGGGTCCATGGCAATGAGGCCGCCACCGACTTCAGGTATCTGCATCAGCGACCAGGCGCCGGCAATATTCGCTGGATCCTTAGGTGAGACGTAAATCACGTCGCCGGGCGCCAGAACGTCGGTCACCGCTTGCGGGGTAGCGCGCTTGGGCGGCAGTTTCGCCCACTTCAGTTCTTCGAGCGTGATCTCGACAGCCTCGCGTTCCTTTGTCAGCGTGCCATCTTGCTGGCGAGATGGCTTCAAGCCGACGACGGCCTTGCTCTTTTCTGCCGACAGCACCACTCCCATGTGCCAAGGGTTAATATCTGCCGGGCCTTCGACGGCGCCAAGCGGCACGCCCCAATCGCCAGCCACATCGATTTTGGTAACGGGGCCGCGCCAGCCCTGCGTCCGGTCGAACTTGACGAGCCCATCGACCAGCGCCGTACGCGCCATTGCTTGCAGTTTGGGTTCAAGTGTCGTGCGCACCGAAAGTCCGCCAGCATAGAGCTTTTCTTCGCCGTACTCGGCCAGAATCGAGCGGCGTACTTCTTCCGCAAAATAGTCGGCGGCAAAGCCCTGTGTTGAAGCCTGGCGGATATTGACCGTCAGCGGCTTCTTTTGCGCAGCGGCCGATTCTTCCTCGGTGATGTAGCCGTTTTCGGCCATCTGACCGATTATCCAGTTGCGGCGCTCGGTGGCTTTGGCCTTGGCCTTGAACGGGTTGTAGTTATTGGGCGCCTTGGGCAATGCCGCGAGGTAGGCGGCCTCTTCGATGGTCAGATCTTTGAGTTCTTTGTTGAAATAATTGAGGCTGGCCGCGGCGACGCCATAAGCACCCATGCCGAGGTAAATCTCATTGAGGTAGAGCTCCAGGATTTTGTCTTTGGTGTAGGCGCTCTCAATGCGGATCGAGAGAATGGCTTCCTTGATCTTACGGTCGAAGGTGCGGTCGGAGGTCAGAAGGAAGTTCTTGGCGACCTGCTGAGTAATCGTTGAGGCACCTTGTATGCCGCCGTGCCCCGACATTTTCGTTTCGATATATTTCACGCCCGCGCGCACAATGCCGGTCAGGTCGAGTCCACCATGCTCATAGAAGCGGCGGTCTTCGGCCGATAGGAAAGCTGCGATGATGCCCTTAGGAACGGTGTTAATCGGCACGAATATGCGCCTCTCGCGCGCGTATTCGGCAATCAGCGAGCCATCGTGCGCGTGAATGCGCGTCATAACGGGTGGCTCGTACTTGGATAGGCTCTCATAGTCAGGCAGGTCTTTTGACGCCCGCCAGACAATGACCCCGATAACCGCGGAAGCCGCCAGAAACAGCACAACGCCAGCAGCGAACGAAAAGCTCAAGATGCTGAGCACGAGACTCTTACGCCGTTTGCGCGCCGTTTTGGGAGTCGCCGGTGGGGGAAGTATTGGGGCTCGCATGCGCCTCGTTGATCCAGTAACCAGTAATCAGACGTCTTGCCGGTTCAGTCCAGCAGTCTGGCGTCAGGCAGTTCAAGATTTATGATACGGCAACGCCCTTTACCCCGGGCGACAATAGCATGGATTGTGGCAATACGTCGTCTCGCAGCGTTGGCCCCGCAATCATTGGGCGCCACCAGATACAATCACTTTCGCTTCCCACTTGTTTACCCAATTTAGGGTTCTTGAAATATTAAAGCCATGCCCGCAACTGATTGATCTTTGAGCGCGGTGTGGCTTGCAGGTCACTCCGGTCATGGGCGGCTTGCGGCCCCCGCATCTTGCTTGGCAAAAAAGGCGTCGATGGCCCGAACGATCGATTCTGCGGCGGTTCGCTGCCAGTTTGCCGAATTGAGCAGCTTCTGGTCCTCGTTATGGCTGAGGTACCCCAATTCCAGAAGGATCGACGGTGCGTGCGTTTGCTTGAGGACCTTGAAGGCCGCCGAGCGCTGGGGGTCGCGTGATAAATGCACGTTACGCTTCAGGGATCCCACCAGGGTGGTCGAAAAATCGGCCGAGAAATTGGCCGTTTCACGCTTCATCAGGTCAATAAGGATGCCCTTAACTTCGCCGCCGGAGTCCCCAGCCGTCCCGTCGAGGCCGGCAATCAAATCGGATGCGTTTTCCTTTTCTGCCATGCG
>JBEBJD010000118.1:0-8527 GCA_040080075.1 Hyphomicrobium sp.
CATCACTATGACCCGGCTCGGCCAGCACGTAGCATCGGCGAGCAGCTTGCGTGTGCCTGAGAATGCGTCACCCTGAAAATCGAGCGAAAGGATGATGCGGCCGCCAAAGCGCTCGACGAGGTTTTGCATCTCTGACGCCCCGAGATTTGACTCGCTGCCAAACACTGGGCTCACTTGAGTGTTTTCGAGCTGCTGGCGAATACCTGCCGCTTCGGCCGAACCGTTGTCGAACCAGATATTGAGGCCGGGCAATTCAGCGCCGAGGTTTGCCAGAAATTCGCCATTCCCACTTCTGCCTTCGATGGCATCGAGATCGGCAACATAGAGAGTGGGAAACGGATGCAGCCTCCGGTACCCCAGCGCCACGGCGACCGGATCGGGACTTGCTGCCAACGGAGTCTCCAGGGGCTGATAGTTGGCACGATCCCCGGCCACGGCTCGCACGGCAACCCCATGGCGCACATCGATGACGGGGATAATCTCGAACGGCTTCGGTTTCATGGGGAGTGCAATAACATAGAGAAGTATCCGCGGCAGCGCTTACCCCAGTGACTCGCGAATAAACGGCGCAACATGTTCAGGCCGCACGCCCAACCCCAACAGACGGGCGGGGAACCGGCGCAGATAGGGCACGCGGGTCAACAGACGTAACATCAGCGGCGCTCTGAATGGCGCGGGGCCAGCGGCCCCCGTGAGAGCCGGAGTGATCAGCCGGTTCTGGACCAGAACCTGCATGGCCTGAGTAGCGCGCGTCGGGAAAAAGCGCCGCTTCTGCACGGCCGCCAGTGTCTCCACAACAGCGCTGCCGTTGAGTAAGGGCTTTGCCAGAATATTTGCCGCTGCAACGGCATCCTGCACAGCCAGATTAATGCCAACCCCGCCCACCGGCGACATCGCGTGCGCGGCGTCGCCGATAAATAGGAGCCCCGGCTTGTACCAGGTTGTCAGGCGGTTGACCTGCACGCTCAGAAGTTTGAGGTCATCCAAGGAGGTTACTTCGTTGGCGCGGGCGGCTTCGAATGGCAACAGACTGCCAAGTTTTGAGCGGAAGCTGCCGATACCGCTTGCTTTCAGCGCTTCAAACGTTCCCTTGGCGATCACATAAGCGACTTGCCAGTAATCACCGCGATTGAGCATCACGAAGATACGCCCCTGATCAAAGCGGCCTTGCGTCTGATCGGTATCCCCGGCCTTGCGCGAAAGGCGAAACCACAATGCATCCATAGGCGCGCCCAAGTCTTCGACTTTTAGTCCAGATTTGGACCGCAAAATCGAACTCCTGCCATCGGCACCGATGACAAGGCCGCAATGCACATTGAGTGGGCCGTCTGGTGTCGTAACACTAACACCCACGACCGCGCCGTTTTCACTGATGAGATCCGTTGCTTCGGCCTGCATCATGAGATCGAAACCGGGATAGCGGCGCGCCTCACCTGCCAGATAATTTAGGAAATCCCATTGCGGCATCATCGCGATAAAGGGGCAGCGCACAGCGACGTTGGCAAAATCCGCCAGCGCGATCGTGTCGTCACCAAACTGAGCGGCGAGTCGCGGAACTTTCTGATGCGGCAGTTTGAGCAAGCCTTCGAGCAGACCCAATTCGTGCATCACTTCAAGTGTCGAAGGATGAATGGTGTCTCCGCGGAAATCACGCAGAAAATCGGCGTGCTTTTCAAGAACCAGAACTTTGACGCCCGCGCGCGCCAGCAAGAGCCCGAGCATCAGTCCGGCGGGACCTCCGCCCGCGATGCAAGCCTGAACTCTGCGTTCTGCAACCATCCTTTACTATTTCACTGCTTGGGCAATGCAGCAAGGCCAGAGGGACTTAAGTCAAAATCACTTTTTTGATTTTTGAACCGGCTTCTTGGATGACGGCTTTGCCCCAGCAGATGCTGTGTTCGCAATCACGGCAGGAGCGGCCGCGACCGGCTGACTGTTCCCCATGCCCGGTTTCAAGTCGGGCCAAATCGCCTGCAGTGATTTCATTGCCAGCGGGTTGAGCGCCGATCCGTCCTCACGCACGTATGCGAGCATCGTCTCGCGCATGCGCGGTTCCCAATACTTGCGGATATGGCTCGACATCTCCTCCACAGCCCGGTCCTGGCCTTGGATTTCCAAGTTCTTGGCAATCTGGTTCGCCATCATAACAAGTTTATCGGACGGCTTAGCATGCATGGCGAACCTCTGTTCCAGGAGTAGGGCCTGATCCGGCCCCGTTGATCGGGTCAGCCGCAATGCGGCCTCTATGGGAAAAAATCTCAAATCCGTCGGCGCGGGCAACCGCAATGAGCGTGATGCCGGCGGCCTCAGCCGTGCGTATGGCCAGGGCGGTTGGCGCCGATACGGCGACGATAATCTGCGCACCAAGCTTGGCCGTCTTCTGCACCATTTCAACAGAGACACGGCTGGTTAGAACGACAAAACCGGCATCAATGGTGGTGCCTGAGCGCAGCAGCGCACCCACCAGCTTATCGAGGGCATTGTGACGGCCGACATCCTCGCGCACGACCAGCGCGCCCGTTCCCGGTGTAAAAAACGCTGCCGCATGTATGGCGCGTGTGCGAATGTTCAACTCTTGGGCGGGCGCCAGAGCGGCCAGGGCACGATGCACGTCTTGGCTCGAAATGACGAGGCCGCCGGGCACAACGGGCGGCGGCTGAACAGCAACCGCCAGACTTTCCACACCACACAACCCGCACCCGGTTGGCCCGGCTATGGCGCGGCGGCGCAGCACTATTTGATGACCCGCCTCCGGCACCAGCCACATACGGGCTTCTATCCCGTCGGGCTGCTCGACGACTGACAACCCGGTGATGTCAGAAGCCCGGGTGATCTGGCCCTCGGTAAAGCTGAAGCCAAGGGCAAAGTCTTCCAGATCGGCGGGTGTCGCCATCATGACGGCTTGGGTAGCGCCATCGTAAACAAGAGCAACCGGCACCTCTTCAGGTACCGCACGCAAGGCGCCGTCGCTGGCGTTGTGACCAACACGGTGAGACTGAACTATGCGCACGGGGTCAGTCATAGAGGGAACGCTGCCTGGGTCCATAGGTCGGGCTTGATCTGCCAGTCTCATTAAAGTTTGGCGCGATCATCTGATCCGCACGCAACCCAACAACTTCGTCGTGTGTAGCCGGGTTAGGCCGGCACGTGCCGCCAAACCCGGCCTACGTTTACCTCTCATCTCGCCCTATCGTCATCAATGGGGCGAGGGGGAAGTCAGCGGTCTACCACAGGACTTACTCCGCAGCTTCCGCAGGAGCCGAGATACGGCGGCTCTGCTCGGAGAACTCTTCGTACTTCTTCTGATAGTCGGTTGGGCCATTCGAGGGCGACACCTGCACCGCAGTCACCTTGAATTCTGGGCAGTTGGTAGCCCAATCCGAGAAGTCGGTGGTGATGACATTCGCTTGCGTCAACGGATGGTGGAAAGTTGTGTAGACCACACCCGCCGCCACACGATCGGTAATCAGCGCACGCAGCGCGGTTTCTCCGGCGCGCGAGCGCACCGTCACCCAGTCGCCATCCTTGACGCCGCGATCTTCAGCGTCGTGAGGATTGATCTCAAGGCGGTCTTCCTCGTGCCACATGACATTGGCCGTGCGCCGCGTTTGAGCGCCAACATTGTACTGCGACAGGATACGTCCGGTGGTGAGAATGAGCGGGTAACGCGAGCCCGTACGCTCGTCAGTGGGCACATACTCGGTGAGCATGAACCGGCCCTTGCCGCGCGTGAACTCTTCCGTATGCATAATCGGATAGCCGTCCGGATGCTGCTCGTTGCAGGGCCACTGAACCGAGCCCAGCTCATCGAGCTTGGCAAAGCTGACACCAGTGAACGTGGGCGTCAGAGCTGCGATCTCGTCGAGAATTTCGCTCGCATCCTTATAGTCCCAGCGCAGACCCATCTTCTGGGCGATCAGCTGTGTGATTTCCCAATCGGCGTAACCGTTCTTGGGCGTCATCACTTTGGCAACGCGCTGAATGCGGCGCTCGGCGTTGGTGAAGGTACCGTCCTTTTCAAGGAAGGTCGACCCTGGGAGGAAGACGTGGGCGTAGTTGGCGGTCTCGTTCAGGAACAAGTCCTGCACGACGACGCATTCCATGGCAGCGAGGCCGGCCGAAACATGGTGCGTGTCGGGATCGGACTGCAGGATGTCTTCACCCTGAATGTAGATGGCCTTGAAGGTGCCTTCAACGGCGGCATCGAGCATGTTGGGAATGCGCAGGCCAGGCTCGGGATCGATCTTGCAATCCCAGGCCTTCTCGAACACGGCGCGGGCGCCTGCATCCGAGACGTGCCGGTAGGCCGTCAGTTCGTGCGGGAACGAGCCCATGTCGCACGCCCCCTGCACGTTGTTTTGCCCGCGCAGCGGGTTTACGCCAACACCGGCGCGGC
The DNA here is from genome assembly GCA_040080075.1 of Hyphomicrobium sp. Lineage (GTDB taxonomy): Bacteria > Pseudomonadota > Alphaproteobacteria > Rhizobiales > Hyphomicrobiaceae > JANNFX01. The sequence goes on from JBEBJD010000118.1 coordinate 4,397, forward strand.
CGATATTACCGGTCGCCATGGCGAGGTTGGCAATGGCCATCACCGTCGAAGAGCCCTGGCTGTGCTCGGTGACGCCGAGTCCGTAATAGATTGCTGCATTGCCACCAGTGGCATAGATGCGGGACGCCTTGCGCACGTCATCGGGGTTAACGCCGGTGAACTTTTCCAGCGCTTCTGGCGAGTTGCGGGGCTCGGCGACAAAGTCCGCCCATTCCTTGAACTCGACCCAGTCACAGCGGTGACGCACAAAGCTCTCGTTGACGAGCTTCTCCGTGACGATAACATGCGCCATCGACGTCAGCAGGGCGACGTTGGTTCCAGGCGCTAAGGGCAGATGATAGTCCGCTTCAACATGGGGCGAGCGCACGATATCGGTGCGGCGCGGATCGGCGACGATCAGCCGGGCACCCTGGCGCAGCCGCTTCTTCATGCGGCTGGCGAAAACGGGATGGCCGTCGGTCGGGTTGGCTCCGATGACAAAAATCACATCGCATTGTTCGACCGAATCGAAATCTTGCGTACCTGCGCTTTCGCCGAACGTGGTCTTCAATCCATAACCCGTGGGCGAGTGACAAACGCGGGCGCATGTATCGACGTTGTTGACGCCGAAGCCCTGGCGAATGAGCTTTTGCACGAGGAAGATATCTTCGTTGGTGCAACGCGACGACGTGATGCCGCCAACAGAACCCTTACCGTGCGCATTCTGAATGCGACTGAATTCGAAGGCGACTCGGGCGATGGCATCGTCCCAGGTCGTTTCACGCCACGGCTCGGTGATCTTGTCGCGCACCATTGGATTCATGATGCGATCGCGGTGGGTGGCGTAACCGTAAGCAAAACGCCCCTTGACGCAGCTATGGCCGCGATTGGCCTTGCCATCCTTCCAGGGCACCATGCGCACCACTTCTTCGCCTCGCATTTCGGCCTTGAACTGGCACCCGACGCCGCAATAGGCGCAAGTGGTGATGGCGGAGTGCTCGGGCTGGCCGATGTCGATCAACGACTTTTCAGACAGTGTGGCAGTGGGGCAAGCCTGCACACAGGCGCCGCACGAGACGCATTCGGAATTCATGAACTGTTCGTCCATGCCCGCCGAAACGCGGCTCTCAAAGCCACGGCCCGAGATCGTCAGAGCAAAAGTGCCCTGCACTTCTTCGCAGGCGCGCACGCAACGATTGCAGACGATGCACTTGGCTGGGTCGTAGGTGAAATAGGGATTGCTCTCGTCCTTGGCGAGAAAGGCGTCATTGGCCTTGCCGTCCTTCTTGGCGAACACATGGTTTTCGCCGTCATAGCCGTAGCGCACATCGCGCAGGCCCACGGCGCCAGCCATGTCTTCCAGTTCGCAATCTCCGTTGGCCGCGCAGGTCAAGCAGTCGAGCGGGTGATCGGAGATGTAAAGTTCCATCACGCCTTTGCGCAGAGCTTTGAGGCGCGGCGTCTGGGTCAACACCGAAATGCCGTGTGCGACCGGCGTGGTGCATGAAGCTGGCGTGCCGTTACGCCCCTCGATTTCAATGAGGCATAAGCGGCAAGAACCAAAGCTGTCGAGCATGTCGGTTGCACACAGCTTTGGGATGACGGTGCCCATCTCCATGGCCGCACGCATGACCGAGGTGCCTTCCGGCACCGTCACTTCGACGCCGTCGATGGTCAGCGTGACCATGTTTTCCGATTTGGAGGCGGCCGTGCCGTAGTCAATTTCTTTGATGAGTGTCAGCGGCTTCATGGGTCAGTCCTCACTCAGCGGCATCCGCGAATTGCTTCGCAGGCCGGCCAAAATCCTGTGGAAAGTGTGTCAGTGCGCTCATCACTGGATATGGTGTGAAGCCCCCTAAAGCGCAAAGGGAGCCGAATTTCATGGTGTTACAGAGGTCTTCCATAATGGCAAGGTTGGCTTCTACCTTCTCGCCCTTCAAGATCTTGTCGACGGTCTCGCGGCCGCGCACCGCCCCTATACGGCATGGCGTACATTTTCCGCAGCTTTCGATCGCGCAGAAATCAAACGCAAAGCGGGCCATCTTGGCCATTTCCGCTGTATCGTCGAATACGACAACGCCGCCGTGCCCGATCAGTCCGTCCTTGGCAGCGAAGGCTTCATAGTCGAAAGGTGTGTCAAAGAGTTTACGCGGGAAATAGGCGCCGAGCGGGCCACCAACTTGCACGGCCTTAACAGGCCGTCCCGACACCGTGCCTTCGCCAATCACATCGACAAGCTCGCCCAGCGTGATGCCGAACGCGACTTCGAACAGTCCGCCATGCTTCAAGTTGCCAGCGAGTTGGATCGGCATCGTGCCGCGCGAACGGCCCATGCCGTAGTCAGCATAGGCTTGCGGGCCCTCAGACAGAATGAAGGGAACGGCGGCCAGCGACAGCACGTTGTTGATGACCGTCGGCTGACCAAACAGGCCCTTGTGGGCGGGCAGCGGGGGCTTGGCGCGCACCAGGCCGCGCTTGCCCTCGAGGCTTTCCAACAGCGACGTTTCCTCGCCGCAAACGTAAGCACCTGCTCCCATGCGCACTTCGAGTTCGAACGCGCGCTTGGAACCGGCGACGCTGGCACCGAGGTAACCAGCCGACTTCGCGGCGGCAATGGCTTCATTGAGCGCGATTTGTGCATGCGGGTATTCGGAGCGCAAATAGATATAGCCCTGGGTGGCACCCACAGCGAGACCAGCAATCGTCATGCCCTCGATCAGAACGAACGGATCGCCTTCCATGATCATGCGATCGGCAAAGGTGCCGCTGTCGCCTTCGTCGGCATTGCAGACAATATATTTCTGCTGCGTCATGGGTGTATCGTGGACGGTCTTCCACTTTATGCCCGTGGGGAACCCTGCGCCGCCGCGCCCGCGCAGACCCGACTTTTGCACGGTATCGACAATCTCGATGGGCTTGAGTTTGGCAGCCTTTTCGAGGCCCTTGTAGCCGCCGTAAGCCTTGTAGTCGGACAGCGAAACCGGATCAGTGATGCCGCAACGCACGAAGGTCAGGCGGGTCTGCTTCTTGAAGAAGGGTATCTCTTCGACAAGACCAACGGCCAGTTTGTGCGTGATGCCCTTGGCGGCGGTCTTGGCGGCGAGTGCCTTGACGATTGCTTCAGCATCAGCCGGTTCAACTGGACCAAATCCATAGCGCGCGCCGCTGCTATCTTCGATTTCAAGCAGAGGCTCCAGCCACAACATGCCGCGCGAGCCATTGCGCACGAGCTGGATCTCGACCTTATGCTTTTTGGCGGCTGCCAGAACGCTAGCGGCTACGTCATCGGCTCCACAAGCGACGGCAGCCGCATCACGCGGAACAAATACGCGGATCGCTGTCATGCGCCGGCTTCCTTCAATAGAGCGTCAAGTTTCTTTTCAGTGAGGCGACCGACGAGCTTGCCATCGAGCATGGCCGAGGGCGCGGTGGCACACAGGCCCAGGCAGTAGATTGGTTCTAACGTGACTCGCCCATCGGCGCTGGTATTGCCGCATTCAATACCGAGACGGTCTTCGGCGCGTTTGACGAGGTTTTCACAGCCCATCGACTGGCACGCTTCGGCGCGGCACAGTTTCAACACATGCTTGCCCGGCAACTGGCGCCTAAAATCATGATAAAATGTAACAACGCCATGGACTTCCGCGCGCGAAAGGTTGAGTGCCTCGGCAATCACCGGTACGGCAGCCTCCGGCACATGACCGAAAGCATGCACGGTGGCATGCAGAATGGGCATTAACGGCCCTTCCAAATGTGTGTGGTCAGCAACGATGGCGCGCGTTCGTTCAGCACTCCACGGCTCAAAATGGGGCTCAAATTGGCTCATCAGGCACGGCTCCTGCACTTAAAACGTGATGCACCATGCCTGACCGAGACCTATACAATCAATAAAGCTGTTTCGTGCCTTGATAGAAGAATCAAATCAATCAATTTTATTTATATAAATCAATATATTGTCTATGCGTTTCGGCGCGATACTTGAAGGGTTTCGCAACACGGACCCCGTGCTGCAGCAAGTGCCTGCTCTGCCCGCCATTGGATATGGCCAAACCGGCCCCTCACGCGGGCTGTTTCTCGATCCTGCGAGCGCACGCCAGAAATGCTGAAACAACGGGCGGATGCGGCTCGCGGTTCTTGAGGATCAATCCAATC
>JBEBJD010000275.1:0-35779 GCA_040080075.1 Hyphomicrobium sp.
ATGGTACGCAATCCTTATGCCTATGATCCCATGGAAGCCGGCCGCGACAGGCTGCGTGGTGGTTATCAGCAGGGTGAATCGCTGATGCGCGGCGCGCCCCGATCGGATTTCAACGCCCCGCCCGCCGACAGCATTCAGAATTCGCGGCTCGACGTGCTGGAACAGATGGTCCGCACATTCGGACACGATTTGCAAAACGAGCGCAAAATGCTGGCAAGCGTGTTGCAAGATGTGCAGCGCGAAGTAGGTGCGCATCGCGACGACACCACGCGCTTGTCAGGAGGATTGCATGACCGTCTGCAGTCAGCGCTCGGCGACAGGCTCCAAGCGCTCGAAAATGCCGTAATCAACATCCGGCCTGGCGCGACCCAAGACCTTGCACCGCTGTTCGATCGTGTTTCGGCGATCGAACGGTCGGTGCAGTCTGTTCTGGCTGCCAATCAGCGCACCGTTGAGTTGCTGAACGAAAAATTCGCGAGTCTAAATACCCGCGCGAGTGCGACCGATCTTACGCCTGTCATAAATCGCCTCGATATCATCGAAGAAGCTGTCCTGACTCGTGAAGGCGACCCTGCATCGTCGTTGGCAGAGCGGCTTGAGAACCTGGATGAGCAGCTTGCCAGCGAACGCCGCCGTGCCGCCGATGCTCAAACTGCACTGTTGGCGGAATTGAAGACAACAGCCGTCGGGCTGACCGATGGCGTCAAAGGGCAGCTTGACCGCCAGCGCAGTGAGATTGCGGTTGCGGTGCTGACACCCCTCACCGACCGTGTGAACGGATTGTCCGCAGCAATCGAAGGCCGCGACGAAGATGTGGCACGTGATTTCAGCGCGCTCAACGATCGCTTGTCTGCGGTGGAAGCGACGGTAAGCAGCGCAACTCAAAAGGCGGTTGAGCTGGCACAAAGCGCCGAGGCGCGATCCGTTGAGGCGCAAAAGACGCACGCTCAAGACCTCAGTGAAGTGCATGACGCCTTAATGAAGCTCAATGCCAATCAGCATACGCTGGCCGGATCGGTCGATCAGTGGCGGCGCGATGGAGCCACTGCTCTAGGTGTTTTTGGCGACCGGCTGGGACTGCTTGGCAGCAACGTCGAAGGATTCGGGTCGCGGCTCGTTGGCCTGGAAAAAGAAACGGCCAAACCCTTACAGATGCTGGAAGCTTTGTCCGGGACGATGGACAATATGCACCGTGTCACCGTAGAGCGCTATTACCGGCGCAACCGGTTCTGGTATTGGCTATTTGGAACCGACGACTGGGTGGCCGCCAGTTGGCCGTCCCAGGCAAAGCGGATTGTTGAAGATCTGAAATCGGTCAAGTCTGCCGCCCGGGTCAAGGTCTAAGACTCTTGTGCCCGTGCGCAACGAAGTGCGTTCCGACCTTGCAGGCGTTGAGCGTCTGGCCGCCTCAGCGGCCTTCATCGCGCAATGTTTGCAGGGCTTCGATCATCCAGCCAATACGGTTCGCAACTTGCGTTTGCGCCGCTTCCAACGTTTGAATGCGCGCCAACGCGACCTCGAGCGCAACTTTCAAGTCATCGCGCTCTTGTTCAATGGCGTTGGCCCGATCCAGGGGGCGCGCCGCTTGCTTTAGCGCAGGGCGGGACCGGTCCTGCCCTGTAGCCTTGCCCGCGCTGGGGCGTGCGTCAGCCGTCCCCCCTCCAGCAGCAGTTCTGACTGGCGGCACCACTTCAGTGCGGGGGGAAGGTTTCTTTGCCGTTTGTTTGACCCTTTGAACCATTTGGTTTGACCTTTAAACTCCGGTCACGACACCGGCTAAACTGTCACCAATGCACAGCTCCGGCGGTGACGCTGACGTCACCACTTATCAGCCCATACGCATCTGAATCTGAAGCAACACTAAGGCTCTAGTGTCCGCACTGCAACCAATCTGGGGACGATTTGCCGGGGGCCGACGGTTCAACACTTAATTCACTTGTGCGAAGATTTTTTGTTTTTTGCGCACTGCAGCTTGCATTCCTTGGGGTTAGGGCGGCAAAGCTGGACAAACTCCTGTTGCCGCATTGACACGCCCCCCTGCCGTCAACTTAATGCGTCGCGGCATCCACTGGGCCGCACACCAAATTTGCCATTTTACAACTTAGAGGAACCTCGCTCATGGCCGTAAAAGTCGCGATCAACGGATTTGGCCGGATTGGCCGCAACGTACTGCGCGCGATAGCCGAGAGCGGACGCAAAGACATCGAAGTGGTTGCCATCAACGATTTAGGACCGGTGGAAACCAACGCACATTTGTTGCGCTTCGACAGCGTGCATGGCCGGTTCCCCGGCAAGGTCACGGTTTCGGACGACACCATCGACGTGGGTTTCGGGCCAATCAAGGTTACGGCTATCAAAAACCCCGCCGAACTCCCCCATGGTGCCTTGGGCGTCGATGTTGCCATGGAGTGCACGGGTATTTTCACAGCTCGTGACAAGGCTAAGCTGCATCTCGATGCAGGCGCCAAGCGCGTGCTGGTATCGGCCCCCGCCGATGGAGCTGATTTAACGGTCGTGTATGGGGTCAATCATGCCAAACTGACGAAGGAACATCTCGTCGTCTCGAATGCGTCTTGCACGACGAATTGCCTGGCGCCCGTCGCTAAGGTGTTGAACGATCTCGTCGGCATCGACAAGGGCTTCATGACCACCATTCACTCCTACACCGGTGACCAGCCCACGCTCGATACCATGCACAAGGACCTCTATCGCGGGCGTGCGGCGGCGCTGTCGATGATACCGACATCTACCGGGGCCGCCAAAGCCGTCGGTCTGGTCCTGCCCGAATTGAATGGACGGCTGGACGGCACTGCCATCCGCGTGCCAACCCCGAACGTGTCGGTTGTCGATTTCAAATTTATTGCCAAGCGCGAAACGACCGTTGCTGAAATCAATGCGGCAATACTGGCCGCGTCTGCTGGAGCCTTGAAGGGCGTGCTGGGGGTCACGGATCAACCCAACGTGTCGATGGATTTCAATCACGATTCGCACTCTTCTATTTTCCACCTCGATCAAACCAAGGTCATGGACGGCACGCTCGTGCGCGTTCTGTCCTGGTATGATAACGAGTGGGGCTTCTCCAATCGCATGTCAGATACTGCCGTAGCAATGGCCAAACTCATCTGAAAAATCCAATGCGGGCACCTCAATGAGGTGCCCGCATCCGTTTTATCCGACTCAAGAACACCGCTTCATCCGGAGGCCTTCCATGACCGATAAACTTGAAGACATCGCGCGCGCCCTCGTCACACCGGGCAAGGGCATTTTGGCGGCCGATGAAAGTTCTGGCACCATTAAGAAGCGCTTCGACAGCATCAATCTGGCTTCCAACGAGGATAGCCGCCGCGACTACCGCGAATTGATGTTCCGCTCAGTCGAGGCCATGAAGGGACATGTCTCGGGAGTGATCTTGTATGATGAGACCATCCGCCAGAAGGCAAAGGATGGCACCCCGCTGGTCGACGTTATGCGTGCTAGCGGCTCCATTCCCGGCATCAAAGTCGATACCGGGGCCAAGGCCCTGCCAGGACCGACAGTCAAAGTTGAAACAGTGACTGAGGGGCTGGATGGTCTGCGCGAACGCCTCGCCGAATATCACGCATTGGGAGCCCGCTTTGCCAAGTGGCGCGGTGTCATCACCATCGCCGATGGCATGCCAACATGGAATTGCGTCAAGGCAAACGCTCATGCACTCGCCCGCTATGCAGCACTATGCCAGGAAGCTGGCATCGTGCCGATCGTGGAACCCGAAGTGCTTATGGACGGCGCGCATTCTACTCATGACATCGACGAGTGCTACCGGGTGACCGAATGGACATTGCGCACGGTGTTCCGCGAACTGTATGATGCGCGCGTTTCGCTCGAAGGCATCATTTTGAAACCCAATATGGTCATTGCCGGGCAGAAATGCGCCAAGCAAGCAAGCGCACAGGAAGTTGCCGAGAAGACCTTGCGCTGCCTAAGAGCTACCGTTCCTTCGACGGTGCCGGGAATTGCGTTCTTGTCAGGCGGGCAGTCCGATGAGTTGGCGACCGAGCACCTATCGCGCATGAACGCTATTGGCTCACTGCCTTGGGCGCTGACATTCTCATATGGCCGCGCGTTGCAAGCGGCGGCTTTGAAGGCATGGGGCGGCAAGCCAGAAAACGTGGCTGCGGCGCAGCGCGCTTTCACGCATCGCGCAAAAATGAACGGTCTTGCCGCGCTGGGCAAATGGGACGCCAAGCTCGAAAAGGCCGCCTGACACTGCCTTGCCGTTGCCGTTCGCGAGTTGTTCGGGGAAACCGCTTCACGTTGTTTTCGAAGTCATCGCGGCGGTGGAGCGTACGCCACAGTACAACGGCGGCTCCTATATGAGAGCCGCCGCAGCGCGCGAAGCAAGCGAAGTACGGTGTTCAGTTGTTGAGCAAGCCCGATACGGCATCGGACAGGCCATCGGCCGGTGCATATGATTTCTTCTTCGCCTGCTTGCCGTACTTGTCTTTTTTCGGCTTCTTGCTGTCGGCAGACGGTGCGGCTACTGGAGCGGTTCCGCTATCGCCTGCACCTGGAATGACGTCCGTAGCATCTGAGGCTATCGATGCGGTGACAACGGCATTGCCACCGTCGAACTCCATGGCCCGGCCGAGCGCCGAAGAAATGCGGCTGTCGTGACCGTAGAGGTCGCCAAACGTTGAAACCTTGCCCGCATCATCGGCCACCGCCGTGAAATAGGTGATGTGGACCGGTATCTTCTTGTTGAGTGTGATATCGCCCTGCCCCATCGACTGGCGCACGCGATCGGGCGACCAGCCCCTGTCTTCATTGAGCAGCACTTCTGCAAATCGTATCGGGTTCTGGACGCGAATGCAGCCATGACTCAAAGCACGAAACGATTGCCCGAACAGATTCTTCTGGGTCGTATCGTGCATGTAGACGTCGTGTGGATTGGGAAAGCGGAACTTGACGATGCCGAGCGGGTTCTGTCCGCCCGAGGGCTGGTTGAAGCTGAAGCTGCGGATATCGGTGCTGCTCCAATCGATACTGTCGGGATCTACGACTTTGCCGTTGCGGTATGCGGTGAGCCCATAGGCTTTGAGAACCGATGAACCACCGCCGCCGCCGCCAAATAGCTGGTCGAAGAAGCCGCCGCCGCCGGCCTTCTTGAGGCGCGGCAGCAACTCGCGTTGCTTGATGCCATCGGGAACGCCCCACGACGGATAGAAAATAATGAATTCCATATCGGCAGAGAATGTGGGGGTTGCCCACTCCGGCATGCCGACGATGATTTTTTCCTGGAACACCACCTTGTTGTCTTTGATGGCGCGGGTTTGGAATTCAGGCACGTTATCCCATACGTAGAAGCTGCCGAGGTTTTCCGGCATCCAGCGCCACTTCTCCATATTAATAATAAGGCGCTGTTCATTCTGTTTGGGGTTGGATTTCTTGGGCGCCCCTTCGGCATTTAACGCCGCACGCGTCGCATTGGTCAGGTTGCCCGATGGCGCCAGTCCCTGAGAGACCTGATAGGCGGTGACGGCTTCCAACAACGGCTCGTCGAAAACGGTCTCCTTGGCGCCAGCTTCGGCGGGCCGCTTGAGCCGCCGCCGCAAGAGCGCAACGTCCTCGCCTTCCATGCCCTTTTTCAAGACCTTGCCGTTTGGCAGCCGTATCTTCAGGGCCTCGTCTATTGTCTCTGCGGGTTCTGCGGGACCGCGCGATTTCAACAACGCCTGACGAAGGCGCTCGAATTGCTCGTGCTTGGGATGTTGATCGCGCAGGTACTGATCTGGCGTTTCGCTCGAACTCAACTCAGCAATGACGGTCTTTGGGTCTTTGACTGGGGGGCGCATATCAAGGATGCGGCTAAGCGAGGACGGATTGAGCCTGCCGCCACGGGCAAAGCGCGCATACTTCAACGCCGACAGCGACAAGGTCACTTCGGCTTGGGCCAGCGCTTCGGGAGTTGCAGCAGTGGTGCTCTGACTTGGTTTGTCGAAAGAGCTTTGCTCAAGACCCCAGTCGGCGGCACTATCGAACGACTTCAGCACGGCCGTGGCTTTGGCGTTGAGCCCCTCATCCGCAACCCACAAGGGCTTGGCACTGCCGCCAGAATAAAACTCGGACAGGGCAGCGAAGTCGTCCTTGTTCTGGTTGGCTCCAGCCGCTGCATCGGATAGCCGGGCACGAATGGCCGCAAGGATGGGTGAAGCCGGCGCGCTGGGGCTGACTGTTGTGTCAACTTTGCCAGGTTCTGATTTGCCTGGCTCGGTTTTTGCCGGCTCGGTTGCGGCTTCTGCGGGCGTGGCGGGGGCGCCGTTTGGCTCAGTGCCTTGCATCCTCACTACTGGCCAAGCAATAGCACTGGAAGTCTCCTGTGCTGCGGCCATGGCACTGGGTAGAGCCATGATCGATAGCAGGCACAAGCGCGCAAGTGGGTTGGCGAGTCGTGGGCGTTGCATCACATAGCTCCGCAGGGTGGGGCTCCGTAAGGTGGGGCGAGGACCGGATCTTAAATCGTGTCGAACGGGTACTTCTAAATTGGTACGTCTTTATGCTGTGACGGGAAGAAGTGCTGTGACGGGTAGAAGTGCTGTGGCATCATGGCAAATTCGAGCCGTGATGGAACAGTTATGTTCGATCAACACCAACTGGTGAGGCCATGCAATGGGTGCCGGTGCAATGGCGTACTGGGGTCCGCTCTTTTCCACGTCTTGTTTTGGCCGCAATCGCTGCTGAGACGATCGCCGAACCCATCTCGGGAGCTGCTGCGGCAGCATTGATCAGCTCAATAGGAAAATCTCATGCCGGATCACCGGTCTGTGTCGAATTTTTGTTTGCAGTTTGAGTGCGTTAGCGATGAATCTACCAGCTTGGCTCGGCTTGAGCGGGCCTTGCAGGCAATACCAGTGACAAGTGTCATCTTGTCTGGTCATGCTGGCGCATCTGTGGACACCTCAACACTGCAACCATTGGTCGAACTGGCTCAGGCACGGGGCATCGCCGCACTCATTCAGGCTGATTTCGAATTGGCGCGGATATTGCGCGCCGACGGCGTTCACGTGCCCTGGGACACTGCTATCGCCACTAGCTACGGCCGGGCGCGCGAGGCTTTAGGGGCCAAATTTATTGTCGGGGCTGATGCGGGCCGCTCGCGCCACGATGCGATGGCACTTGCCGAAGCAGGAGCAGATTACATCGGTTTCGGGATCCCCGGCCATGTCGAAGACCGGGTGACCGCCGCGCAACGCCGTCTCGACCTGGCCGGTTGGTGGGCCGAAATTTTCGAAATTCCGGTGATGGCGCTCGATGTGGATGCGCCCTCTGACGTTGCCATGCTGAATGATGCCAAGGTAGACTTCATTTCCTTGAAGCTGCTTGCCGGTACCCCGCTCAACGAAGTTGAGCCGCTGTTGCTGGCGCTCATTGCGGCCCGTGCAGGCACGAGTGAGGCTGAGATCGCCGTCAAGTAATGGACGAAACGCTGCGGTGCCGGTTTAGGAGACCGCTATGTTGGCCGGAAACGCCTTAAAGATTCCAATGTGGAATTGATCTGTGGCGGCGGTCTCAATGCAATCGATTGGATTTGAGGAGCCAGCATCAATGTCATCGCGAAGCATGCTGATAGGTGCGGTGGCCGTGGCCGGCATCGGAGCAGGTGCCGCTCTTGTTGCTTTTGGTATCGTGCCTCTGGGTGGATCGGCGCGAACAGGTGCCGTGGCTGACGACAATGCTGCTGCCAGCGCCCACAATAAATCCGTCGCCAAGGCCAGTGGTGACGACGCCGCCTACATGGCCTTTGATCAAGGAAAGTATCTGACCGCATTGTCACTCGCAGAAGAGGCCGCCAAGCACAATGATCCCCAAGCACATACTTTGATTGGGCGGATCTATGCCGAGGGGCTTGGTGTTGGCAAAGACGACGCCACGGCAGCACGCTGGTACGCCAAGGCGGCGGAGCTTGGCGATGTGCCCGCCATGCTTGCTATCGGCAATATGCTGGCCGAAGGGCGGGGTGTAAAAAAAGATAACGCACTTGCCGCCGAGATGTTCGAAAAGGCCGCCATGACCGGCGACGCTGTCGCCAATTACAACCTTGGACTCATGTTCCTCAGTGGGTCGGGAAAGCCGGAAAATGTCTACCGGGCCGCCGAACACATTCGCTACGCCGCAAGCAAAGGCGTGGCCGCCGCCCAATATGATTTGGGAGCTTTATATCAGGCTGGCACAGGCGTTCCCAACGACGCACTCGAAGCCGCCCGCTGGACCTCCCAAGCGGCAGCCCAAGGCATGGCTGCGGCCGAGTTTGAATACGCTGTCATGCTGCTCAAAGGCCGGGGCCTGAAGGCCGACGAATCAAAGGCCATACAGTATTTGAAATCCGCGGCGGAAAAGGGTGTCGCCGGGGCGCAAAACCGGATGGGGCACATTTACGCCGAAGGAGTAGGAGTTGACCGCAATCCCATTGAGGCAGCCAAGTGGCGGCTGATTGCCAAAGCCTCTGGGCTAGCCGATGACAAACTCGATCTCCTTGTCGCAGCCCTTCCCGATGCCGATCGCGTTAAGGCCCAACAGGCTGCCGACACTTGGCGGGAAACCCGCCAAGTAAGGGCGATGGAGTAGGGGGCCCTGTTTGGCGCGCAGCCCGGTGTGCATCGGCTATCGCGCTCTGCAAAGCAAAATTGCGCTTTTCCTTGCGGCTGGCAGTGGAAGAGGGTATCGGGGCGCTTGCTCTTACAATCTACTTGGCTCTCGCGAAAGTTCTCCGGCTATGCCCGCCTCTGCGTTAATGACTGTGATGATGTCCGCTGCCCGCAAAGCCGGCCGCGGATTGACCCGTGATTTCGGCGAAGTCGAGCAATTGCAAGTGTCGGTCAAGGGCCCTGCTAACTTTGTCACCGAGGCCGACCACAAGGCCGAAGAAGTCATTTTCCGTGAATTGTCCAAGGCACGCGCGGACTATGGATTTCTCATGGAAGAGCGCGGCGAAGTGGCTGGCGCCGACAAGACGCACCGCTGGATCGTCGATCCGTTGGACGGCACGACCAACTTTCTCCACGGCATTCCTTTGTTTGCAGTGTCGATCGGACTGGAACGCGAGGGGCAACTAGTTGCTGGCGTGATTTACAACCCTATCGCCGACGAAATGTTTACAGCCGAGAAGGGGAAAGGCGCCTTTGTCAACGACAAGCGGCGCCTTAGAGTGGCTGCCCGCAAAACAATTGCGGATGCGGTTGTGGCCACCGGCATTCCCCATCGTGGCCGCCCTGGTCATCCAGGTTTCATGAAAGAAATGCAGTCCGTCATGAGCGAAGTGACGGGGGTGCGGCGCACTGGATCGGCCGCTCTCGATCTGGCGTGGACGGCGGCGGGCCGCTTCGACGCCTACTGGGAGCGCAACATTAAGCCGTGGGACATGGCGGCGGGACTGTGCATCCTGCGCGAAGCGGGTGGCATTGCGGTCGATCTCGATGGCGGCGAGAATATGCTCGCTAGCGGCAATATTCTGGCTGGAAACTCAGCCATGGTCAAAGGCTTGCTGCCCCTTCTGGCGCAGTCCAAAGCGCGCGTTTGAGGCCGCTGTACCGAGGCTTACGTGGCCTCAACCCGTGCTATTTCTCAAATCGATACGCCAATTAAGTGTCCTTTAAAGGTTCTCAGCCAAAGTCTCTGCACGAGGCTTTATGCGCCGCAATGATTTTGCGGTGTGGTTGTAAACTGAAGGGGACTGTCATGAACGTAAGGTGCGCCGCTCTTTTGATGGGATTGGCAGTCGTCGCAGTTACGCCGGGTACTGCCGGCGCTGCCGATCTTTACGGAGGCAGCATCAAGGACAGCTATGCGCCGATGGCGTCGGCTGGCCCCTCGACCTACCTGCGCATTGATGGCGGCTATGGCGTCCATGATGATCCGGTCATGGTCGAAGGCGGCATCTACGACCTGACAGATACTCAAATTGATGGTGCCTGGACGCTCGGTGGCGGCATCGGCCGCTATTTTACCGATACCATTCGCGCCGACGTCACCTACGATCATCGCTTTGAAGCTGATGCGGAAGGCACGTTGAGCGACCCTTACGCAACACTGTCCGGCACCCGTAAGTTCGGCCTCGAAAGCGATGTCGTACTGGTTAACGCTTATTACGATTTCAACCGCACCGGCCGCTTCAACCCTTACCTGGGTCTTGGCCTTGGTGTCGTCCACCATCAGACGACTGAAGGCACCGTCACGGATCCGTGCGGCTGCACGGGAACGGTTCAAGAGGGTTCGAGCACTCACGTCGCCGGCGCCCTTATGGCTGGTTTCGTCACCAAACTACGCGGTGGCGAGCAGACCGTTTCTGGCGGTATCAAGGATGCCCCTGTTGTCGTTGATAGCGGCCGCGCCCTTTATCTCGATGTAGGCTACCGGTTCCTCTATTTGGGTGAAACGGCAACGGGCGCCGTGACGTTGAATAACAACGGCGGCACCGTGGTTTCCCGCGACCCGACCGTCGAAGATATTCATGCTCACGAATTCCGCGTCGGTCTTCGCTACGATCTGCGCTAACCGGAAAACTTTGAGGCCGGATTTAATATCTGGCCTCACACTCCTTTTGGCCAATTCGAGGTGTTTTGAAACTTCAGTTGAATCCTAGAGGCCCTGCTCCCTGTAACGCGTATGGGCGCGGTTAACCGCCCGCCACCTGACCAAACGTTAGAGGGCGTTTTCAAAACGCCAAGGTCCACCGGACACGGCAATCGTGTCCCTTGGACCGGAATTGAAACGAATAACGGCGCGTATGCCAGTTGTTGCAGACCCGAGGATCGAAATCCATGAAAGCCAAACTGACGACATGCCTGACACTTGGGCTCGCCCTGATGGCAGCCTCAGCTCCTCAGGCCAATGCAGGTGGCGACTACTATTCGGGCGCGGGCAGCGTCAAGGACTACGGCGGCACACCAGTGCCCGCTCCGATCCCTGTGCCCCTCTATGATCCAGTATGGTATTTTCGCGGCGACGTTGGCATCGGCTTTGCCGAGAGCCTCGGCGCTTCGCAAAGCGGCATGGTATTCGGTGAGGCAGCGAACCGTTATCAAGCCGGCCACGTGTTCGGCGCGGGCTCGATGGAAAGCGACTTCGATGACACCGTGGTGTTTGGGGTGGGTGTCGGTTACCGGTTTAGCGACCAGGTGCGGCTAGATTTGACGGGCGAGTCGTTGCGCGACCAGACCCACCGCCTTGTGAACAAGGTCAGGGTGCCTGTGCTGTTTCGCGGGCACTCGATTCCGGGCTACGTAGAGGCCGATAGCAACGATCGCACAACGACCCGTGGCGGTGCTATCATGCTCAATGCCTACTACGATCTGCCCACGCACTGGGGCGGATTTACGCCCTACGTTGGTGCGGGCCTTGGCTTTGCGTTGCTGGGCGTCGATCGCAACAGTGACATTGTCGAACGGGTGCGCGACAACAATCCGCCACGGCCGGGAACAACGTCGACGCAGTACCACTCCCAGCAGAGTTCAACCGATAACATCATGAGCTTAGCTGCATCCGTCACGGCCGGAACCACCTATCGCATCAGCGATATTACCGAACTTGATTTCAATTACCGCTATCTTTACGTCGATGGTGTTGATGCAACGGTCGATGTGAACGGTCACTCCAGCACGGTTGAAACCGATGGAGCGCATGATCATCAGTTGCGCGCTGGCGTCCGCTTCAACATTCAGTAGCCGATTACCATCAGTATAGTGTTTACGGGCCGGTCTCCTTGGGAGGCTGGCCCGCGCGCGTTGTTAAGGCGCTTTGGCGCGCCTTGCAGGCCGGCTCTGGTTCGTGCAATGACACGGGTCGAGGCCATCACGGCGGTCAGAATTGAGTGCGTTTTGGTCAAATATTTTGGTCCAATGAGGTGTGTGTTGTGGCACCTGGCTTAAAACTTGAGAAGCCCCGGCAGCGCCC
The DNA here is from genome assembly GCA_040080075.1 of Hyphomicrobium sp. Classification (GTDB taxonomy): domain Bacteria; phylum Pseudomonadota; class Alphaproteobacteria; order Rhizobiales; family Hyphomicrobiaceae; genus JANNFX01. Next base: position 11,926 of record JBEBJD010000275.1, read on the forward strand.
CAACAATCCCAATTTTTCTTGCGGGCCGTGCGCCAAGCCGCCTGGCTGGCGGCCGGACGTGCTGAGCGGGGCATTACTGGGCCGTTCGCATCGCAGCCGCGAAGGGCGCGCCCGCATACGTGGGCTCATCGATCAGACACGTGACCTGATAGAACTGCCACAAGACTATCTCCTTGCTGTTGTGCCGGGCTCCGATACCGGGGCTTTCGAGATGGCGATGTGGTCGCTGCTCGGCGCGCGCGGCGTCGACGTTCTGGCGTGGGAAAACTTCGGCCACGTCTGGGTGACAGACATCGTAGGCCAGTTGAAACTCAAAGACGTGCGCGTGATGCGTGCGGACTTTGGCAGCCTGCCAGATTTAAGTGCCGTCAATTTCGATCACGATGTGGTGTTTACGGCCAATGGCACCACGTCGGGCGTGCGTATTCCAAACTATGATTGGATTGCAACGGATCGCCGCGGACTAACACTCGTCGATGCCACGTCCGCTATCCTGGCGCAGCCCGTCGATTGGAGCAAAACAGACGTGCTGACGTTCTCGTGGCAAAAAGTGCTCGGTGGGGAAGCCGCGCACGGTATGCTTGCGTTATCGCCGCGCGCCGTAGAACGGCTCGAAAGCTTTAGCCCGCCCTGGCCGGTCCCTAAGCTCTTCCGGCTGGTCAAAGATGGCCGGGTGGATCGGGCAATTTTTGACGGTGAAACCATCAATACTCCGTCTATGCTGAGCGTCGAAGATTGCCTCAACGCGCTGGCCTGGGCCCGGGATAGCGGGGGATTGGCCGCGCTGCACGCCCGCTCCGACGGCAATGCACAGGTGATTTTTGACTGGATTGATCGCACGCCATGGGTGCAAAATCTGGCAGTTGACCGTTCCACGTGGTCCAATACTTCGGTGTGCCTCACATTCTGCGATCCATCTATTTTGGCGCTCGATGCGAACGCACAGGCGATTTTTTCTCAAGATGTCGCGCAACTCCTTGCGAAGGAGCGAGTGGCGTTAGATGTTAGTTCTTATCGCGGGGCACCGCCGGGCTTGCGGCTGTGGGCTGGTGCGACTGTCGAGAGGCAGGATCTGGCAGACGTATTGCCGTGGATCGAATGGGCATTCGATGATGAAAAGAAGCGGCTGCTGGCACAATAGGCGGCTAGCGTGGTTAATGGCTTCTTCGCCATAATAGGAACAAGTCTGCAGCCGTCATTCGCCGCCTATGAATACTCGCAAGAGCTGACACGGAGCCATCCATGAGGTCTCATATGCGTATTGCTTTCGCTGCGGCTGCAACCGCCCTGCTGGTTACTCCCGCATATGCTGCCGAAGTCACCGCACAGTCCAAGATCGGTGCAGTGACGGTGTTTCCAGCTGGCGCCGAAGTTTCCCGCGTTGCCAAAGTAAAACTTGAGAAGGGCGAGCATACCCTGATCGTGCAAGACATTGCCGCCGAAGCGGTGCCCGGCTCCATTCGTGTCGAAGGCAAGGCGACCGGCAAGCTCGAAATCGGCTCGGTTGACAGCCGCCGTTTATTCGTGGCCCGCACCGACGCCGTGAACGCTGAAACTGAACGGCGCCGGCTCGAAGATGAAATCGAAAAACTTCGCGATGATAAGGCTGTATTCGAGGCCGCCGTGCAAGCGGCTGAGACACAAAAAACTCTGATCGGCAATCTGGCTCAGTTGCCGGTCCGGCCAGCCCCGCCAGCGGGTCAGGCTGAACGGGGAGAAGATTGGGCACAAATTCTCTCAGTCATTGCGACGGCCACAACCGGCGCGCAACGTGCCAGCCTCGATGCCCAGGTGCGCATGCGTGATATCGACCGCAAGATTGAAGATCTTGACAAGAAGCTCGCAAGTCTGGCTCCGCCGCGAGAGGAGCGTACCGAGGTCAAGGTATTTGTGGCCGCCGCTACGCCGTTAGAAGCCGAAATTGTAGTGAGCTATCAGGTGCCGAATGCGTCATGGACGCCGCTTTATGATGCGCGTCTGTCATCGGGCGCCAAAAGCGATGGGCCGGCCCTCACGCTCACACGGCGCGCATCAATCTCTCAACGCACGGGTGAACCTTGGGACGATGCCAGCCTGACCCTCTCGACCACACGGCCTACGGCTGGCGCATCGGCACCTGAGTTGCAGCCCAAGACGGTAGATTTTGAGCAAGACATTGCCGACAGCCGTTATGACAAGATGAAGCGCCGCATGAGCGAATCCGTGGAGAGTATGGACGCGGCCAAACCCGCCGCTGCTCCCATGACAGTGGCGCCAGACGGTGATGCGCTGGGCGGAAGGGGAATGGCCGGTGTTGCGTCACCCGAGCCCGCACCCGTTGCCGAGCAAAGCGCTGTCGTCACGCTTGCGCCGTTCCAAGCCGTTTACGAGGTGCCCGGCCGCCTCAGCGTTCCCAACACGGGCGAGGCCAAGCGTGTGCAGCTTCTGGAAGAAACGATTGAGCCGCAGCTGACGGTAAAAACCGTTCCTAAAGACGATGCGCAGGCCTACCTCTATGCCAAAGTAGCATTGCCTAAGACCTCGTCTCCGTTGCTGCCCGGGCCCGTTTCGCTGTTTCGCGACGGCACTTTTGTCGGCACAAGTTCACTGCCAGTGCTGTCTCCGGGCGAAGATCATGAAGTGGGCTTTGGCACCGATGATCTAGTACGTGTCAAGCACTCTATCGTCGAAGAGAAGCGCGGCGAAACAGGCCTGATTTCGACGTCGCGCACGGACAGCCGGAACTATCACATCACGGTCAAGAATATGCATGACCGGGCCGTGCAACTGGTGATTTTCGATCAGGTTCCGGTTTCTCAAAACCAGGAGATTAAGGTCGAACTCACGGGACGCCAAGCCCCGACGAGACAGAACGTGGACGATAAGCGCGGCGTGTTGGCCTGGGATTCAAAACTCGAGCCCGATCAAGAGCAGGTCTTGGACTTCGGCTATCGCATCAGCTGGCCTGCGGCCAAACAGATCATCGTGAAGTAAGTTCGCTGCTCACCGCCTTGATGCTAGTGCCACGCCGCAAAGGATCAGCCCAAAGCCCACTGCGTGGTAAAGTTGTGGGGCTTCGCCGAGCAGCGTTAGTGCCATGATGCTGGTGAAAAGTGGGATCAGATGGATGAAGGCGCCCGAACGTGTGGCTCCCAGAATTTCGACGCTGCGGGCGTATAGAAAATATCCGATCACACTCGCCAAGACACCCGCATAGACGACGGCGGCCAGCGTTGCCCACGACCACACGACATGCTGGCCGGTTGCGTACTCATAGGCTGCCAGCGGCGCATTGGAAAAGGCTGCAAAAAGGTAGGTAAGCCCTGCAAAACTGAGAGTTGAAATGGGTGGGCGTTTGCGCAAAAGAGTCGTGTAAGCGGCCCACACGGCGGTCGCAAACAGCATCACCAGATCGCCGCGATTGAAGGCCAGTGTTTGCAGCGTGGCGAGGTCGCCATGCAGGACTATGGCGGCCACCCCCGTCATCGACAGAACGAGCCCGCCGATTTGAAGGGCTTTCAGTTTGTCGGAAAAAAACAATGCGCCCGCCGCTGCAATCAGCACCGGACACCAGGAATTCAAAATTGCCGCGTTGGTGGCCGTGGTGCTGGTGAGCGCGATGTATTGAAGTGTATTGTAATATCCGCTGCCCAGTAGGCCCAGAACAGTGAGAATTGGCAAGTTGGCGCGAATGACGGACCACTCCAGGCGGATGCTGGCAAGTGCCAGCGGCATCATGATCAACGCCGCCCCGCTCCATCTCAGAAATGCAAACGTCATCGGCGGAATTTGCCCGGTGGCCCAACGGCCCAGCACATGGTTGCCAGCCCATATCGCCATGGTCACGACGAGGCCAACGATGGCACTCGTGGCGGTGGGGCGGTGAAGAGATTTGATCATTTGGGGTTTTGGCTGGAGTACACGGGTGCTGCCGTGCTCTAGCCTGCCGTGGCAACCGGGTCAAAGCGCGTTGCGGCACCATGGTTCGGTGCTGCCCGCAACATCTTGCTGCGCCGAGATAATCGGAGATTACCCGGTGTGGCGGTGAGTGCGCATTTGTCCCGGCAGTTGGGATAGAATTGGGCGTGCTTTCCCCGTTGCAGTGCCCGAATCTGCGCTATAAGGCTGCGAAAGTGCACGGCCCTAGCTCGCCTTTCGAGCTGGGGCTATTTCTTGTAAGATGCAGGTTATTTGCGATGGCTAACGTAGTCGTTGTTGGCGCCCAATGGGGTGACGAAGGCAAAGGCAAGATTGTCGACTGGCTGTCGGAGCGCGCAGACGTTGTCGTTCGCTTCCAAGGTGGTCACAACGCCGGCCACACGCTTGTGATAGGCGACAACATCTACAAGCTGTCGCTGCTGCCGTCGGGCGTCGTGCGGCCAGGTAAGCTCGGCATTATCGGTAACGGTGTGGTCGTCGATCCGTGGGCGCTTTGTGATGAAATCAAAAGGCTTGCCCTTCAAGGCGTTAACATCACACGCGATAACCTGCGTATCGCCGAAAACGCGACCCTCATTCTGCCGCTGCATCGCGAACTGGATGTGATCCGTGAAGAAGCCGCGGGCGATGGCAAAATCGGCACCACCGGGCGCGGCATCGGGCCTGCCTATGAAGATAAAGTGGGCCGCCGTGCCATTCGGGTGCAGGATCTGAAAAACCTCGGCACGCTGGGGCCGAAGGTCGATCGCATTCTCGTGCATCACAACGCGCTCCGGGCCGGCCTTGGCAAAGAGCAGATCTCCAAAGAGAACCTCATTGCCGAGTTGACTGAGGTCGCACCTAAAATTCTGCCGTTTATGGATGTGACGTGGGAATTGCTCGCAACAGCCCACAAGGATCGCAAGCGGATACTGTTTGAAGGCGCGCAAGGTGCGCTTCTCGATATTGACCATGGCACTTATCCATTCGTCACATCTTCGAACACGGTTGCGGCGCAGGCTGCGACGGGCTCGGGCATGGGGCCGCGTGCGGTTGGATATGTTCTGGGCATCGCCAAGGCTTACACGACGCGCGTCGGTTCCGGGCCCTTTCCGACAGAATTGACGGACGCGACAGGAGAACTGATAGGGCAGCGCGGCCATGAATTTGGTACTGTCACGGGCCGCAAACGCCGTTGCGGCTGGTTTGACGCAGTGCTGGCGCGTCAGGTCGCCAAGGTTTCGGGAATCGACGGCATCGCGCTCACAAAACTCGACGTACTCGACGGCTTCAAAGAAATCAAAGTTTGCACAGGCTATATGCTTGATGGCGAGCGCATCAATCGCTTGCCGGCCGGCAGCAACGCACAATCGCGTATCGAACCTATTTGGCAGACGTTCGAAGGCTGGTCGCAGACGACGCGCGGTGCCCGCTCGTGGAACGATCTGCCTGCACAGGCGGTTAAATACGTGCGCCAGATCGAGGAATTGATCGAGTGCCCGGTCACGCTGCTTTCGACATCGCCTGAGCGCGACGATACGATTTTGATGAAAGATCCCTTCGCAGATTAGGATCGTTTCAGGCGCACATGACAACAAGTCCGCGCAACTACTTGGGAAATATCCCCTGTGGGAAAAAGCTGGCGGGCATGCGCATGGCTAAAGTGGGCGCCCCAGGCGGCCCAAACAATTCAACCTCAAACCTATGAAAGATCACAGTCATGGCTCGCGGCAAACCTACTCCCAAAGATGCATTCGTGATGTTCAACGTCACCTATGAGGATGGCACGCTCACCTCTAACCGCAAGGTACCCGGCTCCGAGCTTGGTGGACTTGAGGGCGATGTTCCAGCACTGGCGATCATCGAAGAACAGGATCGCAAGATTGAAGAGCAGTCCGGCCGTCCGCGTGGGCCTATCAAATCGATCGTGCGTGCCTCGGCAAAGTAGAGATTTAATATGGCGCGTGCCCGTCTCCGCTTCGCGGAGCCCGGCGAGCCGCGCGGTAGATTATTGCTTGGCGCGCAGCGCCAGCGCATAGCGGCCGGCTCCCGGAACGGGAGTCGCCATGCGCCAAGAAATATGGTTCAGGTGCTGTTCATTCCAATCAAGGTAAATGATTGCTCGAAAGTGGTGTTGCACCCTAAATTAGCGGGTACATGCAAGAGTAAACGTCGCGGGAGGCGTGACTGTGAGCAAATTGAAATCAACGGTTTTCGGCAAGGGCTTGAGGCTGCTGGTTATTGGGCTTTCTGCCGTTGGTGTCAGCACCACGGCCATCGCACAGGATGCTGCATGTCACGCCCGCTGCCAGGCCCAGGAAAACAAATGCCGCCTGGAGTCTAAAGGCGATAGCGCTAAGTGCAATGCTATTGCAACTCAATGCTTGGCGGGTTGCCGTAAGCAGCAGTGAAGCGACTTAAAGCCGGCCAAGATATGCTTTACTGACGGCGCCCTTCGGAGGCGCCGTTTTCTTGTGAGCCGCCTACCAGTAGGACGGCAAGTTGGCGCGGACCGTGCGCCCCCAACACGAGACGTCCTCCAATATCGCCCGTGCGGGACGCGCCAGAAATGAGATTGACGGTGCGTGGCAACTGGGGTGCATCACCCGGACTACGCACGCGGGCGAGCGCCTCATCCATGGTTTCAAAAATGCAGGTTTCATCAAGCACAACGATATGCAGTTCCGGCAGAAAACTCAGCGTCACCGGGTTGTCAGGGCCTGAGCCTAAGACCAGGGTTCCCGTTTCCGAGATGGCGCTGAGGGCGCGTGACAGTGACGTCTTGTCTTCACGACTCGCGGCTCCCGTGCGGCGCTGCAGATTGGGGACCTGGTTCCAGGCAAGCGTGTTGAACAAGGCGTCGGCACCATGACGAATGACCAAGGGTTGTCCAGCGGCCGTCACAACTTTTAAAACCGCCGCTGGAACCGCATCCCACGCTCGCAGCCTCTCAACGATGACTCCGCACGCGCACAGTCTGGCAATAAGAGTGCCGCTGAGCAGACTTTGCGCCAGCTTAAGTCCTGAGGGTGCCACTGCTTGGCGCATCAACGGGGCCGGACGCCTTTGTGCCGCGGCGGCACGCACAGCCTTGAGAATGGTAGCGCGGCTCATCGCGGAACGCCTCGTGTGGTGTCTTCCCACAAGTGTTGAAAGGTTCGCCCTTGCGGGGCCGGCAGATTTCGGGCGCGGGTCCAGCGCCCAGCGAAGGGCAAATGCCGGAAGTGCCCGCGTGAGTGGCCCACGGCGCCGAGCATGGCAATGGCAAAGCGCGTCACAAACCGGTAAAGCCGCGGCCGTTTGGCGGCATAACTCCAGGCATTGAGGCTCAGGCGCTGGCGCGGCGGCGCAAGTCCGGCGGCGAAATCCTGTTCGCGCCACTGCCGCATCAGGGTAACGAGCGGGATTTTGACAGGGCAAACTTCTTCGCAGCGTCCGCAAAAGGTGGAAGCCTGTGGCAGATCGCGATTTTGTTCAAGTCCTTGGAGTGCGGGCGTCAGGGCCGCGCCAATGGGGCCTGGATAAACAGAGCTGTAAGCGTGCCCGCCGATGGCCTGATAGATTGGGCAGTGGTTCATGCAGGCGCCGCAGCGAATGCAGCGTAAGACATCGCGGAATTGTCCTGCCAGCAATTCTGTGCGGCCGTTGTCGATGAGGACGATGTGGCACTCTTGCGGGCCATCGGGGTCGGCGATGCGCTTTGGCCCGGTCGAGAATGTCGTATAGGCGGCCATGTCCTGGCCCGTGGCAGAGCGCGCCAGCAGTCGCAGCAAGACAGCCGTATCTGCGAGGGTGGGCACAGCTTTCTCAATTGTTGCGAGCACGATGTGCAGCCGTGGCAGCGTTTGCGTGAGGTCTCCATTGCCTTCGTTAGTGACGATGACAGTGGAACCAGTTTCAGCAACCAGAAAATTGGCGCCCGTAATACCAACATCGGCGCTCAAGAATTTTTCCCGCATAATACCGCGTGCTTCCGCCACGAGGCTTGCGGCATCTGCGAATTGGCGATCAGGGGGTAGATGCGTGTGGTGATGGCGGAAACAGTCCTCGACATCGCCTTGAGTCAGGTGAATAGCCGGCGCGATAATGTGGCTGGGCATTTCGCCGCGCAGTTGCAGAATGTATTCGCCAAGATCGGTCTCGATGGTTTCGATGCCGGCAGCCTGCAGATGCGCATTGAGCGCAATCTCCTCCGACACCATCGACTTGCCCTTGGTGACGAGACGCGCGCCTACCTTCTGACACAGGCCCAGCACGATCTCGCGGGCCTGCAGGGCGGTTGAAGCCCAATGCACTACGCTGCCAGCTCGTATCGCATTGCGCTCGAACGTTTCAAGATGGTGGGCGAGGTCATCCAGAGTGCGGTCGCGGATGGCCTTGCCTTGCTCGCGTAATGCGCCGAAGTCTGCCACGCCGTCAACAGCCGCGCGCCGCCGCGCAACAAGCCCGCTATCAAGCCCGCCTAGCGCCTCCTGCAAGGTCCGGTTGGAGAGTGCCGCGCGAACATTAGCGTTGAATGATGTCTTGTGCGCTCGCATGGATGGTCTAGTACCCACTATCATAAATCCCTGGTACGTCTGATCGCAGATTCCGGGCGCCCGGTGTGTTGCGCTTCTCGACCGATGCTAGGCATCGCCTGCGACTCCGCTCCTGCCCGGTCAGTATCTTGGGCCGTCAGCCGTACCAGGGATTTATGATAGTGGGTACTACCCCGGCGCGCCAATGGGTGGGTCGTCCAGCTCTCCAGCCAAGAGTTCGGCGGCATGGCGGCAAGCTATATGTGAACCTTGGCGGCTGAGCTTTCCGGCGATGTTCATAAGACAGCCGAGATCCGGTCCGGTCAAAACGTGTGCCTGCGTTGCCGCAATGGCCGCCGCCTTCTTGCTCACCATCACATCTGAGATTTCATCATATTTAACCGAAAACAAGCCGCCAAATCCGCAACAGGCTTCGCGGCTCTCCATCTCCACCAGAGTGACTCCTGGCATCGCCGAGAAAAGCGTTCGTGCCTCGCTCGCCATGCTCATCTCGCGCAACGAAGCGCATGAGTCGTGATAGGCAACAGGGCCCACATGACAGCCTGGCACTGACGTTTGCCCGCGGACATTTACGAGAAACGACATCAGCTCATAGACGCGCCCGGCAAAGGCCTCGGCCCGAGGCTGCAGTGCCGCGTCACCCTCAAACAATTTTGGATAGTGCACCTTGAGCATTCCCGCACACGAGGCGGACGGCGCAATGACGTAGTCGAAACCTTCAAATGCGCGGATGGTGAGGTCCGCTAGCTCTTTGGCGCTTGCTCGATCGCCGGAGTTATAGGCTGGCTGACCGCAACATGTCTGCAAGCCTGGAACCGTGACCTCGCACCCTGCTGCCTGGAGCAGTTTTACGGCGGCAAAACCCACAGAAGGGCGCATCAAATCGACAAGACAGGTGACGAATAGAGCGACGCGCGGCGCCGTACGGGCGGGCGTAATCAAGCCAGCCAGATGGGGAAGTGGTGGAGCGCGGCTCTGCATCTTATTTTAACGTCAGAAGATAGGCGACGATGGCGCGACGTTCGGCTGCGTCCGGCACAGCCCAGGCCATGCGGCTGCCTGGCATAAAGCCGATGGGGCCGGCAAGATATTTATCCAGCGTGTCTTCTGTCCAAACGAGGCCGGCGGACTTGGCTGTCACGAATGCATCAGAATACGAAAATCCTGCTGCAGATCCTGCCGGCTTTCCAATTATGCCGTTCAAGACCGGTCCAACCCCATTTCGAGCGCCTGGCCCCGTTTCGTGACATGCGAGGCACTTAGCAAAGGCCGCAGTCGCGACGGCATCTTGCGCCTGGACACTGCCAGCGGATATGCGCACCGGTCCAATGAACAACGCCAGTCCGCTCAGTATAGAGATGAGGCGGCGATCCTGCAGCAGTCTATTCCGCCAGTGGAGGCACTCTGGTATTTTCGCCATCCAATGTGCCGGGCGCCTCAGCCTTGACGTTGTTGTCATGTTCATCACCTTCAAACGCGCCGGGCGTGCCACCCATAGATGGTTGCCCGGCAAAGTTTGACGCGATTGGACGTACTGCCGTCAAGTCACAACGGCTCTCGATTGGCCCGGTGCGGCTACGGCAGAAGTTTTTTTTGCACCGGCAGGGCTGCGCGAGGCCGTTTTGGCCGCAGCTTTGGGTAAGAATGAATCGAGGGCCTTTTCCCAGTAGGGGTCGACGGTAAAGTGCTCGCTCAGGAAATCGATGAAAGCTGTGACCTTGGCGGGCATGAATTCACGGCACGGGTAGACGGCGTGAATGGCGACCTTAGAAGAACCGCGATACTGAGGCAGAACCACCTGCAGCGCTCCACTCTTGAGTTCCGGCCCAATCTCCCACAGGCTGCGTAAGCCAAGACCAAGCCCTGCCAGCAAGGATTCTCGAATGACCTCTGCCGAGTTCGAGCGGATATTACCGCGCAGGCGCAACTGATGCTCGCCGTCGGGTCCTTCGAGACGCCAGAACTCCTGTGCACCCGATGACAGGCAATTGTGATGTTCAAGATCAACGAGCGTTTTGGGAGCGCCAGCCTTTGCCACATAGGCGGGAGCCGCACAGATCACGCGGCGGTCGGGTGAAAGTTTTTTGGCAACCAGCGAGCTATCGGCCAACTCGCCAATGCGGATTGCCACGTCGACGCCGTCACGGATGATGTCGACGAAGTTGTCCGTCAAGTGCATGTCGAGTTCGATATCGGGAAAGCGCTCGATGAAGACTGGCATCACTGGTGCCAGGATCAGGCGTGAAAACGTTGTGGGTGCCGTAATCTTGAGGGCGCCACGTGGCTTGGTGTTGCGGCGGCTAACGAAATCATCTGCTTCCTCAACCAGACTGAGGATATCAACGATACGCTTGAAGTAGCCTTCACCGGTTTCCGTCAAGGTCAATTGGCGGGTCGTGCGGTGGAAGAGGCGAGCGCCAAGGCGGTCTTCGAGCAGGCTGACTCGTTTGGAAACTACGGCGGGCGAGAGCCCCATTTCGCGTCCTGCTGCCGACATGTTGCCAGTTCTTGCGACGCGGGCAAAGATGTCGAAGTCGCTGATCGTAGTCACTTTGGGCCCCCATTGATTATAAGCGAAAGCGTCGAGCACCTTCGCCATTTGATTGATTATATGTCGGAGTGTTGGAAGTTTGTCCCGCGTAAATTCTAAATGAATAGATCATTTTCCAAATCGTTGAATATACGCAAGTGAACATCGTTCACATATATGGAATGCAAAGGGAATTTGCCTGTGCATCTGCCCATCGGACCGGAAAATGTGGCATGATAGTCTGGTTAACCCGGGCCATTGAGAGGGCCGGAGCCGTGTTGGAGATGCGCCATGTCGTTGATCGAACTACCCCGGCCGGACGCATCTGTCATGGATCGCCGCGTTGAAATTGTTAGTGCCTTGCAACACATCGTACGCACTGGTGCGGTCATTGCCGATGAAGATGGGCGGCGCGCTTACGAAACCGATGCCCTGACCGCTTACAAGCGGCTGCCATTAGCTGTTGTCTTGCCGGCCACGACCGCAGAGGTCTCACAGGTGTTGGCCTATGCATATGCGAACGGCATCAAAGTCGTGGCGCGAGGCGCAGGCACATCTTTGTGCGGCGGCGCACTGCCGGCCGAAGATGTCATCGTCGTTGGCATCTCGAAAATGAATCGTGTCCTGGAAATCGATTGCGAGGGGCGCTTTGCCCGGGTTGAGGCTGGCATTACCAACCTTGCGATTACCAAGGCCGTTTCCGCGCGTAACTTTTTTTACGCTCCCGATCCCTCAAGCCAGCTCGCCTGCACGCTGGCTGGCAACTTGGCCATGAATTCGGGCGGCGCTCACTGTCTGAAATACGGCGTGACGACCAATAATGTTCTGGGCGTCAAGATGGTTTTGATCACGGGCGAGATCGTGGAATTCGGTGGCGCCCACGCCGACGCAGAAGGATACGATTTTCTGGCACTGATTGTTGGATCCGAGGGCCAGTTCGGTGTGATCACAGAGGCAACGGTGCGCATTCTGCCGTCAGCTGAAGGGGCGCGGCCGATGATGGTCGGCTTCGAAAGCGCAGCAAAAGCTGCCATTTGTGTGGCCCGCATCATCGCCTCGGGGATATTGCCCGTTGCAATTGAATTCATGGATAAACCGGCCATTGTAGTCTGCGAAGCTTTCGCTAAGGCGGGTTACCCGCTCGATGTCGAGGCGCTTTTGATTATCGAGGTCGAAGGGTCCGAGGAGGAAATAGCGGACAGGCTCGCCTATATTGCTGGCATCGCCAACGAGCTGTCGCCAAAATCGATCGTGGTGGCGGCCAGCGATGAACAGGCGGCGCGCATTTGGAAGGGCCGCAAATCGGCGTTCGGCGCCATCGGCCGCCTCGCTGATTACTACTGTATGGATGGCACCATACCGCTCGCCAATCTGGCTCATGTGCTGGAACAGATCAGTGAGATATGTGCGCGCCAAGGGTTAAAAGTTGCCAATATTTTTCACGCGGGCGATGGCAATCTGCACCCGCTAGTGATGTATGACGCCAACGCCGCAGGCGAAATCGAAAAGGCTGAAATTGCTGGCGCAGAAATATTGAAACTGTGCGTTGCGGTCGGTGGCTGTCTGACGGGGGAGCACGGCGTTGGCATTGAAAAACGCGATCTGATGCGGGTGCAGTTTACGGATACCGACTTGGACGTTCAGATGCGTGTCAAATCGGTCTTCGATCCGGCATGGCTGCTGAACCCTGCCAAGGTTTTCCCGCTTGATGGGCGGCCGGTGCCAGCCGAAAGCTTGCCTTCACCAGCGGCTGGCGCTGACACCTTCCACACCGTCGCGGCTTAAGGAGCTTGGGTTTTGAGCAACGTCTTGCGGCCTGCGGCCGAGTGGGAACTACAAAGTATGGTGGCGTCGCTTGCAGAGCGGCGCATTCCTGTTGAGGTCATGGGGGCTGGCTCCAAGCGATCCTGCGGACGGCCCGTGGGCGCCTCCGCTTTTCTGTCGACGGCTCTCCTGCGTGGCATCACCCTCTATGAACCGACCGAACTCGTGATGAGTGCGCGCAGCGGCACGCCGCTTTCGCAGATTGAGGTTGAACTCGCCGCCCGCGGTCAGATGCTACCGTTTGAACCTATCGACCTGGGTGCGCTTTTGGGGCAGCTGCCGGGTCAGCAAACCATTGGTGGCGTGTTTGGCTGCAATCTTTCTGGCTCGCGGCGCTTTGTGGCCGGTGCCGCGCGTGACCACGTGCTGGGGGTGCACGCCGTCAACGGGCGTGGCGAGGCGTTCAAGTCTGGTGGGCGCGTGATGAAAAACGTCACTGGAGTTGATGTGGCCCGTGGCATCACTGGCAGTTGGGGCACGCTTGCCATTTTTTCGGAGGTTACTTTCAAGGTGCTGCCACTGCCTGACGATCTGGTCACTCTGGTTTTTCGTGGCCTGACCGGCGAACTGGCGACGGAGCTGATGTGCATGGCCGCCGGCTCGCCTTTCGAAGTTTCGGGAGCGATTCATCTGACCGAGACGTTGGCACGGCGGCTCAAGACTGGTGACTTGGCTGAAGAAAAGAAGTCTCTGACGGCACTCAGAATTGAAAATTTTTCCAAGTCCGTTGAGTATCGCAAGGGCCGGCTCAAAGAGCTGCTAGTCGCATTCGGCCAGCCTGGCGAACTCGATCTCGATTTGTCGCTCAAATTCTGGAATGAGCTGCGCCGCTTTGCGGTCCTTCCCTATGGCCCCACGCAGGTGTGGCGCATTTCGACAGCGCCGCGAAATGGCCCCAAGCTGGTGGCAAGCATCCGCCGCCATGTTCCTGTTGAAGCCATGTACGATTGGTCTGGTGGGCTGGTCTGGCTCGAAATGCAAGCATCCGCGGATGCTGGCGCCGCCGACGTGCGCCGGGCGGTTGCGAGTTTTGGCGGGCACGCCACACTAATCCGCGCCGACGATGCGGTACGCCGTGAGGTGCAGGTCTTTCAGCCCTTGACGCCCGCCGTTGCCCGCCTCACGCAAGGGTTGAAGGCAGCTTTTGATCCGGCCGGTATTCTCAATCCCGGCCGCATGTATGCGAACTTGTAATTTGAATTTCATTCGTCAATGGAGGCCCGGAAAGCCGCAATGCAAACGTCGTTCACGCCAGCTCAGCTTGCCAACCCGCGCGTTGCGGAGGTGGACAGGATATTGCGCAAGTGCGTGCATTGCGGGCTGTGCACCGCCGTGTGTCCGACATACGTGATGCTGGGGGATGAGCGCGATAGCCCACGCGGCCGCATTTATCTCATTAAGGACATGTTCGAAAAGGGGGAGCTGCCCAGCCGCGAGGTGCGCCATCACGTTGACCGGTGCCTTTCGTGCTTGTCGTGCACGACTACGTGCCCGTCAGGCGTCGACTATATGCATCTCGTCGATGCTGCTCGCGCGGAAATTCATGAAAAGACGGCGCGACCTGCCAAGGCGCGCTTGGTCCGGCGGTTGCTGGCGTTCGTGGTGCCAAATCCACGCCGTTTCCGGCTGGCCCTCAAGGCCGCTGCATTTGGCCGGCCGTTCTTGCCACTGATGCGCCGGTTGGGGTTTCCCGAACTCGCCGCCATGATTGAGCTTGCGCCAGAGCGCATTCCAGCACCAGGTAAGTACGAAGGGCCGGGAACTGCTGCCACAAAATCAGAGCGGCGCGCACGCGTCATTCTTCTGGCGGGCTGCGCTCAGCAGGTACTGCGGCCTGATATCAATGATGCCACTATCCGGCTGCTGGCTCGCCGGGGTGTTGATGTCGTCGTGGCCAGTGGTGCGGGATGTTGCGGCGCGCTTGTGCATCACATGGGCCAGGAGCACGATGCCCTGGTGCAGGCAAAGCGCAACATAGACGCCTGGACAAAGGAAATCGGTAAGGGGCCCGTCGACGCCATCATTATCAACGCATCGGGATGTGGCACCATGGTGAAAGACTATGGGCATATGCTGCGCAACGATGCGGCATACCGGGAGAGTGCCGCCAAAATCTCAGCGCTCACGTCTGATATCACGGAATTTCTAACGGCAACCAATCTCGGGCCGCCAACGCGCTGGTCGTCGGTGAGAGTTGCCTATCATTCGGCGTGCTCAATGCAGCATGGGCAGCGGATTACCATCGAGCCAATCTCGCTGCTTAAGCAAGCGGGCTTTAGTGTCGCTGAGGTTCCTGATGGGCATCTGTGCTGTGGATCCGCGGGCACGTATAATATTTTGCAGGCGCCACTTGCCAACGAATTGAAGGCCCGCAAGATTGCGAACATAAAGACGACCAAGCCCGACGTGGTGGCGGCTGGAAATATAGGGTGCATCACACAATTGCAAAACGGGCTTGGCGTTCCCATCGTTCACTCGGTCGAACTGCTCGATTGGGCTCACGGCGGCCCAGTTCCGCGGGGACTTGAGCACTTATCGGCTTTCATCACCGATGTGCCAAAGCCGAAGTTAGCCGTCGACGATTTCATAGAGCCGCTGCCTGCATGACTGGTCACTTACTGGAAAACGCAAAGCACCCTGACCGGCGGGGGCTTAATGGGCCATTCGATATTATCGGGGACGTGCACGGCTGCGCGGAGGAACTGATCGAGCTGATGGACCGGCTTGGCTATGGCGTGCGCTTTGCCGGCCGGGGCGAAGACCGTCATGCAGTGACAACGGCTCCAGAGGGCAGGCGCGCGGTTTTTGCCGGTGATTTTGTCGACCGCGGTCCCAATTCACCCGACGTGTTGCGCGTCGTCATGGCCATGGTCAATGCCCGTCAGGCATTGGCAGTCGAGGGTAATCACGATGTAAAATTTTTGCGCTGGCTTGCCGGCCGCCAATTGAATCTTTCGCACGGCCTCGACCGGACGGTGGGCCAGTTCAAGGGCGAGCACCCGGCGTTTCATGGGGCGGTCAAACAGTTTTTGTCAAATCTGCCTAGTCATCTTTGGCTTGACGGAGGGCAGCTTGCGGTCGCCCATGCTGGTATTCGCCACGACATGCTAGGGCGTGACTCCGGCGACGTCCGGCACTTTTGTCTTTATGGTGATACCGGCAGCAAATCCGGTCAGGATGGTTTGCCGGTCCGCTATCACTGGGCGGCGTCCTACGAAGGCGCTACGGCAATTGTCTACGGCCATACGCCTGTGCCGGAAGCCGAGTGGGTCAACAATACACTATGCATTGATACAGGCTGTTGTTTTGGCGGCAAGTTGACTGCGTTGCGCTGGCCCGAACGCACGCTGACCAGCGTGGGCGCGCAAGCAGCATACACTCCGTCTCTGCGGCCATTCGGCCACCCTCCCGTGCGTCCCGTTGCGCCGCAGTAACGTCCTCTTCAAGGCGCCGTTCGCGGCGTGCTAGCGTGCTCAACCCAATCTGAAGTTTTGTAGTCAGGACCTGCTGTCATGGACATAATCAACGCTCTTATCGCCAGAGAACTGAACGTAGGCGTGGGGCAAGTGGCCGCCGCCGTCGAGCTGTTGAACGAGGGCGCCACGGTGCCGTTCATTTCGCGCTACCGTAAAGAGAAAACCGGCGGGCTTGACGATACGCAACTTCGCAAACTGGAAGAACGTCTGGGATATTTGCGCGAACTCGAGGACCGCCGCGCCACGGTGATCAAAGCCATCACTGACCAGGGCAAGATGACGCCGGAGCTGGCGCGCGCCATAGCCGGTGTTGAAAGCAAGGTTGAACTCGAAGACCT
This sequence comes from Hyphomicrobium sp., assembly GCA_040080075.1. Lineage (GTDB taxonomy): Bacteria > Pseudomonadota > Alphaproteobacteria > Rhizobiales > Hyphomicrobiaceae > JANNFX01. Next base: position 28,529 of record JBEBJD010000275.1, read on the forward strand.
TTACACGCCCTACAAGATCAAGCGCCGCACCAAAGCGCAGATCGCACGCGAAGCAGGACTTGAGCCCTTGGCCGACAGGCTGCTCGCCAATCCGGCGCTGGATCCGGTGGCCGAGGCTGTCAGATTCGTTGATGCCGGCAAGGGCGTTGCCGACGAGAAAGCCGCACTTGATGGCGCGCGTTTCATTCTTATCGAGCGTATCGGCGAGAGCGCCGCCCTCGTCGGCGATTTGCGCGAGTGGTTGTGGGCGACAGGTGTCATCACCTCCAAAGTTTTGAAGAACAAGGAAACCGAGGGCGCCAAGTTTTCCGACTATTTCGATTTTTCACAGCGCGTCAGCGAGATGCCTTCGCACCGCGCTCTCGCCTTGCTGCGTGGCCGCAACGAGGGTTTCCTTAATATCGATCTTGATGTCGTGACGGAGGCGGGACGTCCACATCCAGCCGAGCTGCGTATTATGACGGCGTTCAACATTGCCGATCGCGGGCGCTTGGCTGATCGCTGGCTGATCGACACGGTCAAACTCGCTTGGAAGGCCAAGCTGCACGTGTCGCTGGCCGTCGATTTGCTAACGCGCATGAAGGAAGGCTCGGATACGGCCGCCATCACAGTGTTCAAGACCAACCTCAAAGATCTCATGCTGGCGGCTCCAGCTGGCCCTCGCGTGACGATGGGGCTTGACCCCGGCATCCGTACCGGCGTCAAGGTGGCGGTGGTCGATGCCACGGGCAAGGTGCTCGATACCACGACCGTTTATCCCCACGAGCCGCGCAAGGACTGGAACGGATCACTCGCCGCACTTGGTGCTTTGTGCATCCGCCACAAGGTCGAGTTGATCGCCATTGGCAATGGCACGGCCAGCCGCGAGACCGACAAACTGGCGGCCGAACTCATCGCCAAGTTGCCAGATAGCAAAATGACCAAGGTCATGGTGTCGGAAGCGGGCGCTTCCGTGTATTCGGCCTCCGAGCTTGCGGCACTAGAATTCCCCAATCTCGATGTGTCGCTGCGCGGTGCCGTTTCCATCGCGCGGCGCTTGCAGGATCCCTTAGCGGAACTCGTGAAAATCGAGCCCAAGGCGATCGGCGTCGGCCAATATCAGCATGACGTCAATCAGGCTGATTTGATGCGCTCGCTCGATGCGGCGGTTGAAGACTGCGTCAACTCCGTCGGCGTCGACGTCAACACGGCTTCGGTGCCGCTGCTGGCGCGTGTGGCAGGTCTCAACAAAACGATTGCCGAGAATATCGTTGTCTTTCGCAATGAAAATGGCGCATTCAAAAAAAGATCCGACATCAAGAAGGTTGCCCGGCTTGGGCCAAAAGCTTTCGAACAGGCGGCCGGTTTCTTGCGCATCATGAATGGTCCTAATCCGCTCGATGCGTCAGCGGTGCACCCCGAGGCCTATGAGGTGGTCGAGAAAATTGCCGAAGCGACGAAGCGGCCGCTGAAGGCCATGATCGGCGACCGCGCGTTTTTGAAATCGTTGAGTCCCAGACAATTCGCCGATGAGCGGTTCGGCATTCCAACGATCACCGACATTCTGGCCGAACTTGAAAAGCCGGGCCGTGATCCGCGGCCCGAGTTCAAGACAGCGAGCTTCAAGGATGGTGTCGAGAAACTGTCCGATCTTAGGCCCGGTATGGCACTCGAAGGCGTTGTGACTAACGTCACCGCATTCGGCGCCTTCGTCGATGTGGGCGTGCATCAGGACGGTTTGGTGCATATTTCAGAGTTGTCGGACAAGTTCGTGAACGATCCTCGCGAAGTAGTAAAAGCCGGCGACGTGGTGAAAGTGCGCGTCAAGGAAGTCGATGTTGAACGCAAGCGCGTTGCTCTCAGTATGAAGCCGGGCGCAGGGGCCGAGGATGCGCGCGGCCGCTCTGGTGGCGCATTTGGCGCTGGGACTTCAAGCGGCCCCCGCTCAAATTCATCTGGTTCTGGTTCTCACGGCGCTCCCTCGCGCCCGTCCGCCAGCCCGCCCCCCTCTACTAGCAATGCCGGCGAATCCGCGCTTGCTGCCGCCATGCGCAGGGCGCGCGAGCAGGGCAAGGGGTGAGGGTTGGGGCGGTTAATCAAATATACGGAGAACAGGTCCGCACTTGTGGACGTTGGTTTGTGTGATATTGAAAGGCATATTGTCAGTTAAAAACTGACAATATGTTGTTTTACTGATGATTAACCAACATGGCCGCTTGATGATCTTTCGATACCCCAATCTCGAGACTTCCGATTTCGCCGTTCTCAAGCTGATTGAGGGGCAGCGCGCGCGGCTGCACCTCTTTACTCAAGGAGCGCCCCGCCGCTGGTTGGGTTCACTCCGGCGGTTGTCGTTTGCAAAGAATATTCAGGCCTCCAACTCAATCGAGGGCATCGATGCCACGATGGATGAGGCCGTTGCAGCTGTTGAGAACGAGCCGCCGTTGGATCCGCGCGATGCCGATGCGATGGCCGTTTTGCGGTACCGGGAAGCCATGACTTACATCATGCAGGCGGCGCGCGATCCTGGTCTTGAGGTGTCCAAGCAGTTCATCAAGGGCATCCATTTCATGATGACGAGCTATGAGATGAAGGCCAATCCGGGCCTTTTTCGCCCAGGATCTATCCGGGTCATTAGTGACAGCGATGATGCGGTCGTCTACGAGGCCCCGGAGTGGGAGCTGATCGACGGTTTGTGCGACGAGTTGGTTGCGTTTCTGCAAGTTGGACCATCGGCGCTTGAGGGCGTCAATGAAGCTCATTCCGCTTTGTCGGTAGTGCGCGGTGCCTTGGCTCACCTCAATCTCGTGATGATCCACCCTTTTAGTGACGGAAATGGGCGCATGTCGCGCGCCTTGCAGACGTTCGTTCTGGCGCGCGAGGGCGGTTCTGTTGACCCCATATTCGCCAGTATCGAAGAATGGCTCGGCGAGCATACCGAGAGTTACTACAAAATTCTGGCCGATGTAGGCCAAGGCAAATGGAGCCCGCAAAACGATGCGTTGCCGTGGGTTCGTTTCTGCCTCCGCGCCCACTATCAGCAAGCCGCGCGCATCATTCAGCGCAACGATGAGTATCGTCAGCTGTTCGAAGTGGTGGCGAAAGTTGTTGAAGCCAGGCGCCTGCCGAAACGGTGCGAAATTCCGCTTTTTGATACGGCGCTTGGCCTCTCCATTGCCAATCAGCGCTACGCCTCATTGGCCGAAGTTGAACCCCATACGGCTTCACGCGACCTGAAGCTGCTTGTCGATGCGGAGCTGTTTGTGCCTGTTGGCGAGCGTCGTGGCCGTGTCTATCAACGATCCAAGTTGCTGGCGGAACTGCGGGCCAGCACGCGGATCAATGGCAAGATCGTTGATCCCTATGACTTGGTGTAAGAACTAAAGTTGTACTGTGACACTCGCTGCCCCTCGCGCATCACTTGGAAACGGACAGCCGAGGGACAAGCCCGCGGATGATATTTTTGATTGTATTCGCATGGATAAGGCTTGGTATCTTCAGATAACCGGCAGTGAACCGTCTGGAAGGACCCACCTCATGTACAAAGTCATCGGCGCGCCGCGGACGCGGGCGTTCCGGGTTATCTGGATGCTCAATGAACTCGGGCTTGAGTACACAAATGATCCCCTTCCCCCGCGCGATGTGAAACTGTCCGCCATCAATCCATCGTTGAAGGTGCCCGTACTCGAAGACGATGGCGAGTTCATCATCGACAGCGTCGCCATCTGCCAGTACCTCGCTGACAAGCACGGCCACTTCACTTTTCCCGCTGGTACCATCGCGCGCGCGCGCCAGGACAGCTTCACGCAGTTTGCGATGGATGACGTGGAAAGCAGCATGTGGACGGCTGCCAAGCATACCTTCGTCTATCCAAAAGAATTGCGCGTCGAGGACGCGAAGAAGGCTGCCCGCTTTGATTTCGATCGCGCCATGACGGCACTCGCGCTGCGGCTGGGCGAGAAGGATTATGTAATGGGTGAAGCCTTCACGGTGCCGGATCTGTTGCTCGGGCACTGCCTCGGCTGGGCCAAGAGCATGGGGTGGACGATACCGGAAGGACGGCTGAGCGCCTATTTCAATCGCGTCCGCGAGCGGCCAGCGTTCAAGAAGGCAACGGCCACGCGCGACGCGGCCGCCTGACGTGATGAAGACCAAAGACGTGAACGAGTTGCCTCAGATGCCCAACATCAGTTTGATGTTTTGCACGGCCGCACCTGCCGCGCCTTTGCCTAGGTTATCGAGACGCGCCACAAGGACGGCCTGATCGAATTTCTGATTGCCAAAGACGCAGAGTTCCAGCATGTCCGAGCCGGCTAGTGTCTCGCCAGCGATGCGTCCGCCCAGACATTGCGCGGCGCCTTTCACGACCCGCACCAGCTCCGCGCCCGCGTAGTGTTTTTCAAGAGCCGCTTCAAGTCCGGCAAGACTGGGTTTTGCTGGCAGGTTATCGAGATGCAGAGGGATAGAGACCAGCATGCCTTGCGAAAAGTTGCCAACTGACGGCACAAAAATGGGCCGGCGAGTAAGTCCGGCATAGGCCATCAATTCAGGAACGTGCTTGTGTTCGAGCCCAAGACCATACAATTCGAACAGCGGGGCTCGTGCCCCTTGATAGGCTTCAATCATAGATTTGCCGCCACCCGAGTAGCCAGAAACGGCGTTGATGGTCAGGGGCCAATCGGCTGGGATAAGTCCGGCATCGATCAACGGGCGTAATAAGGCAATCGCACCGGTCGGGTAACAGCCTGGATTGGCGACGAGATTGGCCTTGGCAATGCTGGCGGACTGAGTGGCGTCGAGTTCAGCAAAGCCATAGACCCAGCCAGGTGCCACGCGATGGGCGGTCGAGGCGTCAACGATCTTGGGAGAGTCTGCTCCAAGACTTTCGGCCAATGCAACCGCCTCTTTGGCGGCGTCGTCGGGCAGGCACAACACTACTAGATCGACGCTGGCCATCATGTCTTTGCGGGCCGCCGCATCCTTGCGCTGGGAGGCATCGATGCTACGCACCTCGATGCCCGCGAGACCGGCCAGCCGATCACGGATTTGCAGGCCGGTTGTGCCCGCTTCGCCATCGATGAAAATGGTTGCGGGTGATCTCGCTGTCATGCCGTTAGAGCCCCCCGAATCCGAGCCGATGCTTGATGCCTTGGAACAACGTATCTGAGCAGCCGAGATCGTAGGTCTGACACGTCACTTCGTGGGAGCCCGTATAGATCATGTCGAGGGCGACCCAGACGATCATGAGCAGCCCGAGCCAGCTGATCCACGGGTAGCGCACCAGTAGCCGGGCAATGAGATTGGCGGCAACCGCCATCAAAATGATCGAAACGGCGAGGCCGATGACTAGAACCAGCGTCGAGCCTTTAGCCGCACCTGCGACGGCCAGTACGTTGTCGAGCGACATCGATACGTCGGCGAGCGTGATCTGCCACACTGCGGCGCCAAAGCCGAGCGTGGCTGTTGCGGTAGCAGCACTCGAGACCACATCGCCCTCAGCGCTGATTTGTTCGTGCTCGTCGTCCACAAGCTGCCGGTACATGCGCCAGCACACCCACATCAGCAAGATGCCGCCAGCCAGTTTCAAACCGATGACGGCAAGGAGTTGTGTGGTGACCGAGGCAAACACCACGCGCAGCGCCACTGCGGCGGCAATGCCCCAGAAGATCACTTTGGAGCGGATGCTTTTTTCAACACGCGAGGCGGCCATTCCGACGACGATGGCATTGTCGCCAGCCAGTACCAGATCGATCATCAGAATGTTGACCAACGCCACCCAGTTTGCCTGCCACCAAGCGGGCGAAACGGCGTGCTCAAGTTCGAGCAGTAGGGCCTGGAACAGCGCGGATATGTCGTTCAAAAGCCATTCCATGGCTACTTTCTCCGTTCGTGCCCCCGGACCGGCTGGAGGCTAAGTCGAATATGGTGTCCAGTGTCCTGATCGCGAAGTTCGTCTAGTGCGCAGCGCGTTGAGAGCGACATTCGCGATCTCAATCACCCTAGCCTGTTCGCCGGTAACCGGGTTTGGCGCTATGTGGCATTGTGCGCCGCTTAGAACAAGGCGCTAGCCAGCGAAACACCGTGATCCAAAAAAACAACAGCCCGCCAGAACGGGCGGGCTGTTGTGGCAATCTGAGCGATTGTTCGGCCACTTGGGGACATTGTGCCCACAAGCGGCATCCACCATCTAGCCTATTGTTTTGTCGCATTTTCTACGAAGAACCGGTATCCACTTCTTCGGAAAATTCTTTAGCGCTTCGAGAACTGGAAGCTGCGGCGTGCTTTCATGCGGCCGTACTTCTTGCGCTCGACAATACGGCTGTCGCGGGTCAGGAAGCCGCCCTTCTTGAGAACGCCGCGCAGGTCGGGTTCAAAGTAGGTCAGCGCCTTGGAAATTCCGTGACGGACGGCACCGGCCTGGCCCGACAACCCGCCACCCATGACGGTGACGTTGATGTCGTACTGAGTATCGCGGGCGGCCGCTTTCAAAGGCTGCTGGAGCAGCATCTGCAATACGGGGCGAGCGAAGTACTTGGTGTAGTCCTTCGTGTTGACCGTGATCTTGCCACGGCCCGGTTTGATCCAGACGCGGGCAACAGCGTTCTTGCGCTTGCCGGTGGCGTAGGCGCGACCGAGCTTATCGAGCTTTTGCACATGGATGGGAGCGCCAGCGGGAGCGCTGGCAACGGCTTTCGGCGTGCCAAGGGCTGCCAGATCGCCGAGTGTCTTTGTTTCGGTTGCCATACTCTTAGACCCTCACGTTCTTGCGGTTGAGCTTGGCAACGTCGAGCACTGTTGGGCTCTGAGCGGTGTGCGGGTGCTCGGCGGTCTTGTAGATCTTGAGATTGCGCATCAGCTGCCGCTGCAGAGGGCCGCGTGCCAGCATGCGCTCAACGGCGAGTTCAATGACGCGCTCGGGGAACTTGCCTTCGAGCAGACGGCGCGGTGACGTTTCCTTGATGCCGCCGGGATAGCCCGTGTGCTTGTAGTAGGGCTTATCTTCGTACTTGTTGCCGGTGAAGACAACTTTGCCCGCGTTGACAACGATGATGTTGTCGCCGCAATCCATGTGGGGCGTATAAGAAGGTTTGTGCTTGCCTTTGAGCCGGGTGGCGATGAGGGCTGCGAGCCGGCCGACCACAAGGCCGCTGGCGTCGATAACAACCCACTTCTTGTCCACATCGCCGGCTTTGGCGACGAAGGTTTTCATGAGGCGGAATGCTCCAAGTAGGGAGGGGAAAAGCCCGGCCGTTGATACGAAGAGTATACGGC
>JBEBJD010000283.1:0-8458 GCA_040080075.1 Hyphomicrobium sp.
TGTGTATAAGAGACAGTAGCAAGAAAGCCTTTGGCGCCCGGCCCATAAACGAGTGGCGCACGCACGATAGTCCATTGTGTCTGCGAGTCCTTCGCCAGATCTTTGAGGGCATTTTCCCCGCCAAGTTTTGAAGTGCCATAGGCGGCGGCAGAGGCCACCACGGGGCTGTCTTCATCGATGGCCCATCCGGCGCTCAGTGTCGAGCTGGCATGCGTTGACGAGAGATAAATTAAGCGGGGCACCCCGGCGGCAACAGCCGCACGCATAAGGTTTCCGGTGGCTAACGTATTGACCCGATGAAAATCTGTGGACGCGTGCCCAGCCCCGGGTGTCAAAGCGGCCAAGTGCACGATGACGCCGGTTTTCCCGGCGCGTGCAGCGATCTGCTCGCAGGCCGCTTGGTCGCATAGATCAGAGATCAACAAGTGTTGAGATTGACCAGTCAAGCCAGAGCCGGGGCGGCGCAACACGGCAACAACCTCGTGCTCCTGATTTCCCGTCAGGCACGAAACGAGTTCCTGACCGGCAAATCCCGACGCCCCTGTAATGACAATGGTCACGGATTCATCTTTGTATCTTGTGTCCCTTGCTTGACCGTCACACGGTCCACTCCCACGCCCGATCCCGTCACGGTCGCCAACAGAATTCGCAGGTCGCCTGCAAAACTTCGGCTCTTTACATAGTCCGCGTCGACCATGGCCAGCTTTGCGGGATTAGACATATCGACGCCTTTGATTTGCGCCAGTCCGGTAATGCCCGGCACGGCCTCGAACACCCCTTCGCGGCGGCGTGCCTCAATAAGTTCGGTCTGATTAGTCAGACAAGGGCGCGGTCCCACTAGACTGAGTTCGCCCTTGATCACGTTGATTAGCTGCGGCAGCTCATCGAGCTTGGCACGCCTGAGAAATGCCCCCAGCGGTGTGACATTCGATGCCCCCACTTCGTGCGTCGGCTTGTCGCCGGTATCACGGTACATGGTGCGCAGCTTGTAACAGACGAACGGCTTTTCTCGGTACCCAACGCGGGTTTGAGCAAAGATTGCAGGTCCCGTTGATCCTCGGCGGATCAAAATCACGAGGATGAGCAGGACGGGCGCGCACACAGCGATCCCGGCGAGGGCTAAGGCCAAGTCGAAAATTCTCTTGATCATGTTTTGCTAATGACGCCTTGGCCGCTACCGAACCACTACACTGGCAAACACATGCCCATTTTTTGAGCCGCTGCAATGTCTATCGGAGCATCGAACGGTATAGTCAAACGTGTCGCTGATGCCGTCCAACCACACCCCCGCCGCATCATTTCCTTTGCCGCCAGTTTGCCGCTTTTTCGCCACGTCCCACCATGATCTATATCCTCAGAACGCGACAACAACGGTAAGTGCGTGGTACCCCGCCAGTGCTAGGGGTGCCAGCGGGGACTTCGCACTTTATATTCGAGTAAAAAACGGGACTGGCCGACCGTTGTTGTCGCGACGATGCCAAGAAATGTGGCTGCTATAAAGCCGTTGAACACTGTTCCGGCCTCTGAAAACCTCTGAAACAGCTTGATCTGAAACAACTTACACAGTGCCGCCCTACTTTGGGAGGTTGCCTCGTGCTGTCAATGGTCGCTTTTGCAGGCGCTACCCCACCGGCGCGCTAGCGCCGGCAGGGACCAGAATTCACATTATGGGCGTGCCACTTCCATCAAAAGACGCTCGGCTTTGGCGTCTTCGAGACGGTTGGTCATGCGCTTTGCTTCGTGTTCATCGCGCACGGTCTTGGCCAATGAAAAGGTGGAACCCAGCATGAAGACGCTGCCCATAGTTAAATACCCTTTCACCCACAGGTCCGCGGGCAGAGCCCACACACCAATTCCCATCATCGCCACCGAGATTGCAAACGATATGTAGGTAAAGGTGAGCCAAGCGCCGGTGTTTTGTGCAACAGGATTCATGGTTGGGACTCCAAAAGAAAAGGTTGAGTAACTTGGCGCATTTCCAGCGCTTGCTGGCACGGCCGCTACGTGAGGCTGGCGATGAATGTTCATCACAATGCATCTGCCTTCTCAGAACCCGCCACCTCAGGCTTGGCAGCTGCGGCAGCGCTAGATTTCATACGCGCCAGCACATCTGCGGGGTCGGTACGCGGCCTCGTACCAAACCCCGCCGTCTCGAAGCGCTCGGAAAGATCGCGCGCCGAACCGTGACGTTCGAGTTCATCGAGTGCGGCCGATACATCGTCGTCGCGGGCCTGCAACTCGCGGATTTTAGCAAGTGTGCCCTCAGCTTCGCGCAATGCTCCACTGCCAGAAGCCAATGCGCGGCGGCCGTTAGCGCCGGCGCGCCGCAACGCATCCTGCGCGCGGGCCATTTCCAGTCCACGGCGCAAATCCATGAGACGCCGGCGGCCATCTTCGGCGATCTGCTTCAAGCGCCGGATATCCGTATCGAAACGCCCGACTGCCGCGTGCCGCTCAAGGCGCTCGTCCTCATTGGCTGCAATCACCGTGGCGGCGTCTTCAGCCAGATCCTCGCGCCCCGCCACCAGCGCCTGCTTGGCGCTAAGTTCTAATTCGGCAATGCGTGCGGCGAGCGCTGCTACCGCGCGCCCTTCAGAAGCCTGATGCGCCATAGCGCACGCCAATTCGCGTTTGCAGTGCTCGAGCGAACCAGCGGCGTCGCGCAATTGCTGCTCGAGCACGCGGATGGCGTTGGCATCAAATACGGCCTCTTCGGCTTCGGCGACTGCGCCGCGCAAAAGTGTGGTCAATGTCTTTAGCATTGGGGGGTCCTTCTCCTCGAACTGGCTTCAACTTTGATCGAACAGTCAATTGGGCAATGGGCTGGTGGTCAGCAGGGAGCAACTCATCACCCGCCCTGCCATCAACATCGTGAACTCAGTTCACTACCCAAACATACCAGCATGCTAAACAACGTTCAACAATCAAAATGAACTGAGTTCATCTAAGCCCGAATCATGATTAATGAACCGTTGAAACAGTGCCCCCTCCCTGTCTCTCGTTCGCCAACAAAAAACACTCTCAGCTGGCCCCTCGAACGACGCGCAGGCCAAGGAAAACCGCGATGACCGCCAGAGCCCCAGTGCCCGCCATGCACAAGACTAGCGCCGGCGATCCCGCCTCGTTCCGGGAACGCCTGCGCGACGGCATACTGGGTATTGCCGTGAGGATCATTGCTGAGGAGGGGCTCGGCGCCCTGCAAGCGCGCCGTGTGGCCGTGGAAGCAGGTTGCTCTGTCGGCACTATTTACAATATTTTCGGGGATCTCGACGGACTCATCATCGCCGGCAACTCAGAAACGCTGGTCCTGATGGAGGCGGAACTGCGAACGGCGTATCAGGAGACAGAGGCGTCACCTATGCCCGATCGTTTGACTGCGCTGGCCATCAAATACATGACGTTTGCATTTGCCCATCGCGAGCGCTGGAGCGCCATATTCGAGCATCGTTTGCCGCCGGGGAAGATGCTGCCCGTGGACTACGATCAGCGCCGTGCCGAACTCCTCGCACTGCTGTCTCACGCTATCGGCGGCAACACGATGCCAAGCGAACTGCGCCAGCGCGCCGCCCGTTCACTATTCGCTTCCGTCCACGGTATCATCACCCTGGCGCTGGCCAATAAGTTGAGCCCATTTGATCCCAAGTCGGTCGATGCCGACATCAGGTTCATCGTAACGGCAGCCTCACACGGACTGGCGCAGTCGAGGTGAATGGTGGACAATCTCAATCGGCAGTTAGGGTCCTCTACATTGACCCGCCGCCGCACGGTCTGTATTGTGCGCATAGCTCATGCGCATAAACGCTGGGGGTATTGGTCAGTTTGGATATTGGGATGACAGACCAGCCCGCCCGCAGCAAGGACAAGGCCGTCAACGCCTCCATTGACCTAAACTTCTCGACCGGGGCCAGGGACTGGCAGATCGGAGAAGGCGGCCATTGGGCAGAAAAGTACCATGCACATCGCCAATGTGTTTGGAGGGGGTAGATGCGGGACGTAGTTACGCGCAAGAAGCGCGCTGTGAACCTTTCGATCGACGAAACTCTCATTAAGGAAGCAAGGCATCTGGCACCAATCTTTCAGCACTCCTTGACGGTTCGCTCGAAAAATTGCTTCGGTCTGAACGCGACCGGAAATGGCGCGAAGACAATCATGAGGCAACAGTATCAATGACCGAATACGTCAGAAAGCACGGACTATGGGCGGACAGGTACAGGGTCCGGTGAATGCGCCAGTTTCATATTGCCCGGCTCAAAGGCCGCGAGTTAGCTGTGCTTCTCCAGCACAATCTCCTAGATGAACGCGAGACACGGGTTGTCGCTCCGTTGTTTGTTGTGAGTTCGATTGTACCCACACATCTCCTGCACCCGGTCATAAAGATTGGACGCCGCAATTACCTGCTTGCCACCGAAAAGCTGGCGGCCATCGCTAAACGGAATATCGGAACTGTAATTGGCTCAGCAGAAGAGCGAGAGTATGAAATACGCCGGGCACTCAATTTGGTGTTCTGTGGATTATGACCCATGACCGCTGACATCATCAATCTGCGCAAAGCCCGCAAAGCAAAGGCGCGCGTGGATAAGGACAAGCAGACCGCCCAGAACCGGGTCCGCTTCGGACGCACAAAAGCGGAACGCGAATGCACATCGTTGGTGCTCAATTTGGAGCGGTCGCGACTCGATGGTGCCAAGCGCACGATGCAAGAGTCAGATCCCGACGACGATCCCAATACCGGCACAGTGCCGTGAGCAGTTCCCCCGTCAACCACCGCCCCGTCAAACGCTCTTTTTCGCTGCAGGGACACCGCACTTCGATTTCTCTTGAGCAGCCATTCTGGGAAGCACTTAAGGAAGCCGCCGCCGTAGAAGGCATTTCGCTGGCGGCGCTCGTGGCTCGCATTGATGGGACGCGCAATGGTTGCGGCCTATCTGGTGCCGTGCGCATTTGGGTACTGGACTATGTGCGGCGCCGCGCAGCGAGTTCTAGTTATGAAGGTGGCAATCGTGATTGAATAGTTGCCAAGTTGCGCGGGGGCCACCGGCGCTCAGTAGGGCGTTACCTGAAACGGCTTCCAGGTTGGTGCTTCCGGGGCCCGCTTCTTGCGCACTGTGGGCCGCCACGACGGCTGCGCCCGGCCAGAACCGCTTGCCCCCTCTGCTGCACCAGCTTGAATAGCGTCCCCCGAGGCAGCTACGGCTGCGCTAGCCCCATCCCCGTTGCCGCCATCATCTTGGGCACTCACAGTAGATGGCTCAACGGGCACCGAACTCTCGCCACCATTCAGTCCCTGCGGTTGTGGAGGCTTGGTGGGAACGGCTGGCGCTGCATTGTCACCAGACGTCTGCGGCACAAGACCAGGCATCTGCGCCGCGTTTGCGGCTGACGCAGCGTCTCTAGCGGCCTTTGCAGCTGAGGCCGCCTTGGCGCGTTCGGCCTCCGCTGCATTACGCCGCTCTTGCTCGGCCGCGGCGCGCGCCTGATCTGCCTTGCGTAATCGTTCCAGTTCTTCAACGTCGCGCTCCATCTTGCGCACGGACAATTCCCGTTCAAGCGCTGCAATGGCAATATCGGGCTCCAGACTCGCAATGTCCTTGAGCTTCCCATTGTAAACGATAGAGACCGGCGCCAACACGATGCGTTCAGCGTTTGCGGCAGATGAACTTACGCGCTGCACTTTCGGCTCTATTTGCCATTCACTCACGAGCTTCAAGCTATCCAGCTCTATAACGGCGTCAAACTGCGAGCGCCCCTCCGCTGTGTCTAAGCGGACTTTTTCAAAGCGCACAACGCCATCCCCCACCGTTAAGGGTATGGAAAAGCCTCCTAACGACTGCGAGCCATCCTTCAATGCAGCGCGCACAGCAGACAAAAGTTCTTCACCAGCCGCGGGTCCCGTTCCTTGCAGGGCTGCTTCGGCAACTGGTGTCAAGGCGGCGGGTGAATTGACGTGCAACGCGTTCTCGGGCAAGGCCAACTCGCCCTTCCCTTTAAGGTCTCCAATCAAGCCTGCCGGACTTGCCCCGCGCCCGCTGGCATCGAATTTCATTGTAGCACTGGAACTTGCTGACCCTCCGGCATTGAGCGCGAACGAAGCTGCAAGCTTTATTCCGGCTGGATCTTTGCCAATCGTCAGCGCCGATGTAATCACGCCGCCCAGCGCCTTGCCATCCATGTGAGCAATATTGATCTGGCCAGGCGTGACCGTCGCTTCGAGCACCGCATCGCTCAAACCAAAGCCGGGCTCTATCGACAATGCCCCGAACGACACTTTGATCTTGCCGTCGAGATTGGCAAACAGTCTGGTATCAAATGTCTGCGACGGCCAAACAGAGGGCTCTGATGCCGCAATTGGTGTTGGTGCTTGGACCTGTTGAGACTGCAAGCGCCGCTTCTTTCCCAGAGAGCCGGACTTTTCTTCGGTCTGTAGAGCTTCCGCAGATGGCAGGGCTGCCTGCGTCTCTCCGGTCAAGAGAGCAAACAATGCCGGCACCGATGCGGTATCAACGGAGAGATCGGCATCTATCGACTCGGGCTGGACTGTGTCGTGGCTTGCGGCAGGGCCAGACACGGCGACTCGCCCCGACACCCTGGAAGCGCCAGCCTGCAGCCCGTCGAGAACATACGTCTGCGTGCCGTTACCGGCCGTAAGCTTGACCGTGCCGGCAAGAGCGACCTGCCCCAAGCCCTTGCCCGTTCGCAGGCCCGCCAATGCCAGAGCAGCACGCGCATCGTCCGTGTTGACGCGCACATCGCCGTTTGAAAGCCAGCCACCTTCAGGCGCAAACATTGCAACGCCGTCGTACCGGATTTCCACACCTTCTGACTTGAGCGTTGCATTCGAAAGGTAGGCACTGGCCGCATCAGCCACCGCTTTGATCACCACCCGCCCCGCGCGCGGCGGATCAAAGTCCAAGGCTGCATTTTTCGCATCGCGTCCCATCAGGGCCGCAAGCGCCCGCGCAATATTAGCACTTTCCATGGTAACGGTGATGTCACCAGGGTTCGTGCGCCAAGCGCCCCATCCGCCATCGAGTAGTAGTGCCGCTGTGACTCGTGAGCCGCCTGCCACACCATCGATTTGAATGTCGGCTGATTGTGCTGTTCTGGCCCCCAAGTTCATGTTGCCAGCCAGGCGCAGTGGCGCCAACGATGCAAAAGCCTGAGGCATCGGCTGTTTGCCTGGCGCAAGCCCGAGCGCTTGGGTCAAACTGGAAATCGCCACGCTGTCTGCGGCCGTTACAACGCCGCGAACTTGGCCCGTTTGCATGGCGGCACTTTCAGCCGTGGCAGCCACCTGCACAACTTTGGTCTCGCCTTCAAGTTCTACCGACAGCCCATCGGCAGTTGTGAAATTCAGCTTTGGCATGGCCAGCACGCCGCTCACGATCGCGAAATTGGCATCGACATTTTTTAAGACCGTGTCTCCGTCTGCTAATTCGACCGCTTGTAAGCGCACCCGCACATCCATGCCGTTCTCTGTGGCATAATCTTTAGAAGGAGTTGCCTCCACGCCCGCCGGAGTAGCTGGCGGCAACGGAGATTGTGCGCCGCCAAGTGTCGAGGCAGCGGCGGGTGCAAGCAGGGGAGACTGCAAGAGACCAGCAGCAAAACTTGGTTGCAATACTCCTGGCCAGATAGCGCTTGCGTCAAGCCGGTCACCTTCTACCGCGATGGACACGGTCCGCCGGCCCTGCAGACCTATGCTGAATTCGCCCGACAGCGGCATACCCGCAATTTCGGCAGTAGCTTCGCGAACGGCAATTTCCGAGCGAGACAGGGTCAGTGCGCCTTCAAATGCAAAGGGGCCGTCTGCGCGCGCATTTATTGGGCCATCCTTGCCCATCCCCCAGGTCACGAAATGCTGCAGGCTTTGTCCCGAAAGCGCAACTGCGCCTTTGAAAACACGGCCCGCATCCGCGCCCAAAACCTCACCATCAAATTCGACCCGTGCACCGCCGGGCAAATTGGCCCGGACTCCATTGAGCTCCAGAGCCCCGCCTGCGCGACTCGCATGGAAACGCACGTCGCTTACGGCCTCGCCGCCCAGGGTCACTTGATCGACAATTACCTGTGTACTGGTATCGGCCTGCTCCGGCAGGTTAGAAGCGAGCGTATCAAAAAGGTTCCGAACGACGTCTATCGGCACCACTTTTCCATCACCCAACAGCTTGTCGAAATCCAGCCATCGCGATGCGAGAGACAATTCAATTTTGGTGCGCTCGGGCCACGATACCTTGGCTGATCCCGACACGAGCTGGGGAGTTGCCGCCTGGGCCAGTGTGACGGCGATATCTTTGAATTCGACGCCGGTCGCGTCGCCCGCAATCTTGGCAGTCACTTCAGACTTGGGGATATTTTCGGGTGCAACCGCTGCAGAAGCGAGCGCCGTCACATTGATGCTGGCCGTCAGCTCGCCTTCAACTTTCGCGCGTCCCTGAATATCTATGGCCCGGCCGCTGAC
>JBEBJD010000178.1:0-8441 GCA_040080075.1 Hyphomicrobium sp.
GAGTAGAGCTGCGAGTTACTATCAACGCGGGCTTATTGCGCGCCGATGGCGCATATCGAAGGCCGAGCCATTGCAGACTGACTCACCACTTTGACTCAGCTTTTCAAGTGTTGTGTTTTGAAGACTGAAGTCGCAATTTCAGATTTTGGCCGCTGCATTTTTACCAAGCAATACGAGCCAAGTTTACTTGTACGCCATAATTGAGTGATATCGGCTGCGCTTAGCAAGGTTTGAGCACACCGCTTGAGTTGCTGCGCGGGATGGTCCGGCAGTTTTGGATGGCCGCACCTCAAGTGGGGATTCACGTATGCGCATCGCAAAGCTGGCCAAGATAGCCGGGGCCGCAATTGTCGGTGGCGTCTTAACTCTTGCCGGCGTGGGCTGGCTGATGTTTGACGAGATAAAAGTTGGTGGTCCTCATTATCAACGCATCATCCTCGGCAAGGACCTGCTGGCTGATATCCTGCCACCACCCGAATATATCGTTGAGCCCTTTCTCGAGGCGACACAGGCGCTCAACGAGTTTGATAAGGCCGGCACCCACGCAGACCGCCTGTTGGCTTTGCGCAGGGACTACGACACACGCCATGCATTTTGGCTGAAGCAGGATTTGCCAGAACAACTGGCGCAGACTTTCCTGACCGGCGCCCATACCGCGGCACAGAAATTCTGGCAGACATGTGAAGCTGAGTTCGTTCCAGCAATCCGGATTGGTGATCAGGCCAAGGCACACGAGTCCTATCAGATCCTCCGGGCGGCATACGAGGAACATCGTCAGAAAATTGACGAGACGATTTCCCTGTCGACCAATATGGTGCAACAGGTGGAGGTCGCAGCCGCCACGCGCGTTTCGCACTCTTTACTCTTCGCAGGCCTCCTCACGCTTGCCGTCATGGCCGGACTACTCGCCGCGATCTATGCGGCTCTGCACGGTGTTGTGGCGCCAATATCGCAAACCGCGGCGGCTATGCGCGATCTCGCAGGCGGCAATATCGATGTGCCATTTCCGGGACACGGCCGTTCTGACGAAATCGGCGACATGGCTGCAGCTGCGGCTGTCTTCCGGGACAACGCCATTTCCCGGACAGCGCTCGAACAAGAGCAAGAAGAACTTCTCAGTCAGGAGCTTGAGCGCCGCGTGCATCTCGAACATGTTCTCGAAGACTTCGAAGCGCGAATGGAAGCAATCGGCAAGGCGCACCTCGCTGGAGCGCGCGCCGTGCAAGGAAATGGATCTGGAAACGGTTCAAATGGCTTAGAACACCGGCCAGACTCGGGACCGGCAAGGCCAGGACCGGCGCCGGCGGTTGTAGCCGGCAACCGCAAACCCAAGAGATAGCGCTGGTCAAGCGACTGGCACCACACGTCAGCGCTGTTGTGTTTGGTAGTTTGGATGTGTCCAAACCGGCGCGCTTTCAGGCGGCAGGGCGGGGCGGCCAAGAATCTCGTCTGCAAGCTTTTCCGCCATCATGATGACCGGCACATTCAAGTTGCCGCTGATCACGTCAGGCATGATCGAGGCATCGACCACCCGCAACGCTTCCACACCATGGACGCGGCCACGGCCATCAACGACTGACATTTCGTCGTTCCCCATGCGGCAGGTACACGAAGGGTGATAGGCACTCTCAGCGTGGTCCCTGACGAAGGCGTCGATGGCGCCGTCACTGACAGAAGAGGGCCCGGGCGCCAGCTCGGCGCCCCGGAACGGATCAAAGGCCGCCTGAGCGAAGATTTCGCGCGTCAGCCGGATGCCCGCGCGCATTTCTTTGCGATCCTGCTCGGTCTTCATATAGTTGAACAACACGTAGGGATGCTGCTTCGGATCAGCGGAGCGGATTTTGACAAATCCGGTGCTCGTAGGGCGCATGGGCCCGATGTGAGCCTGATAGCCATGCCCTTTAGCAGGCGATGACCCATCATAGCTGACGGCCATCGGCAGGAAGTGATATTGTAAATCAGGATGCAAAACGCCCGCTTCACTTCGAATGAAGCCGCCCGATTCAAAATGATTGGTGCCTCCAAGGCCCCCACCCGTCAGAAGCCACTCAATGCCAATCTTGAGCTTGGCGAGCGGATTGGTAGCTCCATATAGCGTAATCGGCTGTTTACATTCTACCTGCACGTAGGCTTCAATGTGGTCTTGCAAGTTCTCGCCCACACCGGGCAAATTCTCAACAGTGGCAATGCCAATTTTCTTTAATTCATCAGCATTGCCGATGCCCGACAACATCAGTATTTGGGGAGAATTTATTGCTCCCCCGCTAATGATCACTTCACGCGATGCCCGCACCTGTTCCACGGTATTCCCACGCAGATACTCGACTCCCGCTGCGCGCCGCCCTTCGAATAGAATGCGCGTCACCAGGCATCGCGCCCGAGCTTCCACATGCCCACGCTCTTGTGCAGGCCGCAGGTGCGCACGCGCTGCACTCCAGCGCTGACCGCGATACGTGGTCCGGTCCATCACCCCCAGCCCTTCCTGCTGGAAGCCATTCATATCGGCAGTTACCGGATAACCTGCCTGCCGCCCCGCCTCGATAAATGCGCCATAAAGCGGATTGCGGCAGCTCCCCGTCGAAACATAAAGCGGTCCCGATCCGCCACGATATGCATCGCTGCCCTTCAACCGGGTTTCCGATTTTTTGAAATACGGCAGGCAATCGAAGTACGACCAGTTTTCAAGTCCGGGGCGCTTTGCCCAGGCATCGTAGTCGAAGGCGTGACCGCGAATATAGACCATGCCGTTGATCGACGACGAGCCGCCAATGACCCGCCCACGCGGACAGTGCATCCGGCGATTGTTCATGAACGGCTCTGGTTCCGTTTCATAGTGCCAATTGTATTTCGTTCCAGCCAGCGGATAGGCGAACGCCGAAGGCATATGGATGAAGATGCTGTGATCTTGCGGTCCTGCTTCGAGAACAACGGCGCGTGCCTCACCATCTTCTGTCAATCGATTGGCCAAAACGCAGCCAGCCGACCCGGCGCCGACGATGACGTAATCAAATTCCCGGACAGCACTCATGGCTTTGTGGCCTTGCCGGAACTGCCGTTGACGATTTCGCCCTTGTCACTCATAGGGGCACTGGACATCGCCAAGCTCCACATAGACGCTCTTCAATTGCGTATAATGTTCGATTGCCGCCTGACCATTTTCATGGCCGATGCCCGACTGCTTGCGGCCGCCGAATGGCATCTCGATGGGCGTAATATTGTAATTGTTAATCCAGCAAATGCCGGCCTCAAGCTTGGCCGCCACGCGGTGGGCGCGGGCAAGATCGCGCGTAAATACTCCAGCCGCTAAGCCATACTCCGTGTCATTTGCACGAGCCAGAACCTCATCTTCACCGGTGAACGTCAGCACTGACATCACCGGTCCAAAGATTTCTTCACGCACGATCTTCATGCCGTCGGTACAGCCTGTGAAAATGGCAGGCCTGACGAAGTTACCATGCCTGAGTGCGCCATCTGAAACCCTTTCACCGCCAAACACCAGTGTGGCGCCTTCCGACTTGCCGGCCGCGACGTAGTCAAGCACACGATTCATGTGGGTCTGCGTGATCAATGCCCCAACGTGGGTTTCCGGCGCCATCGGGTCGCCGACGCGCAGCTTCCTGGTACGGGCCACAAGAAGTTCGATAAATTGGTTATGGACATCGGCATGGACATAAACACGCGTGCAGTTCGTGCAGACTTCACCTTGAGTATAAAAGTTACCCAGCATGGCCGCCGAAACGGCCTGGTGGAGATCGGCATCGGCAAAAACGATTAAGGCGGACTTGCCGCTAAGTTCCATGGTCGTTCGCTTCATGGTGGCGGCGGCGGCGGCCATAATTTTCTTTCCAACCCCTATTGATCCCGTCAGCGACACCTTGGCGACACGGCTGTGAGTTGTAAGTAGTGTACCCGTGCGGGCATCGCCGTGGACAACATTAAAGACGCCATCGGGCAGGCCCGCTTCGGTGAGGATTCCAGCGAGCTTGGCCGGTGTCGTCGGCGTCAATTCGGAGGTTTTGAAAATCATGGCATTGCCGCAGGCCAGCGCTGGCGCTGCCTTCCACGAGGCAATTTGAATCGGATAGTTCCACGAACCGATGCCCACGCACACGCCAATGGGCTCGCGGCGCGTATAGACGAAGGCATTGTTGAGGGCGATCTGCTCGCCGCGTAACGACCCCGCGACACCGGCAAAATATTCGAGGCAGTCGGCGCCGCTCGCCACATCCACCACTTCGGCTTCCTGAATGGGCTTCCCCGTGTCCGCAACTTCCAGCTCAGCCAGTTCCCGATTGCGTGCCCGCATGAGATGGGCCGCCTTGTTGAGCACTCGCCCCCGCTCACTGCCGGACATGGCCGACCAGCGCTTGAACCCTTGTTCGGCCGACCGGACGGCTTGTTCGACCTCGGATTGAAGGGCCACCTCAACTCTTGAGATAAGCTCTCCTGTTGCCGGGTTAACGTTGTCGAACGTCTCGCCGCCCTGGGCAGAGACAAAGTGGCCGTCAATATAGTTCTGCAGGGTTTTCACGTCGGAGCCCCATCTTGAGACGAGCGAATTAGTGGCGCACCCGCGCCCAAAAAAGTGGCAGCGTTGCTGGTAGGGTTGCCTTCCCGTGCCCGGCTTCGATTTAGAAATGTGTCGGCTGAGTAAAGGCCTTTCGCGCCGCGCGATCTGGTTCAGATGCGACGCGAACGCATCTGGCTGCGACAAACCCTCAGGACTTGGCCCTCAGGACCGGGCCCTCAGGACCTCGCCTCCAAGTCCCGAACGCACGACCTCGATCACGCCCCGCCCTTGGCTGATCGGCGGATCGCTCGTGGTAGCAGCTCAAGGCTAATCAAGCCCCAGCGGAGTGTTAAGGCTGCTCAGAGCCTCGGCCCACCAAATAAAAATATTGGCAAAGCCGTTGAGGCTTCTCGAATTTATTTGAAAATGGGAAGCCACGGGGGCTAGATGAGTTGGCCAAACTGTCGCATCCATCGCGGGTGCATGCAAGTTCTTGGGACTGGGGCCTTCATGTCCAAAGAAATCGGATCGATTTGCAGGGTCGGCTTCCTAACGCTCAACGAGTTCACACTGATTGCGTTTTCCAGCGCCATCGAAGTTTTGCGCATGGCCAATCACCTCAGCGGGCAGGATATCTATGATTGGAAGGTCATCACTCTCGACGGCCAACCGGTGGAGTCCAGCAGTGGGATAGCTCCTCTTCAAGCAACCACTTATGCGGGGGCCGGCGCTCTAGACATCGTATTTGTGTGCGGTGGTACCAACGTCACGCGATTCGTCGATGACCGGACGGTCTCGTTGTTGCGAAGAATGGCACGCGACGGGGTTATGCTCGGAGGGCTGTGCACGGGAACCTATGCCCTTGTTCAATCGGGACTGCTCGACGGATACGAATGCACCATTCACTGGGAAAACATGGCTGGCCTGCGCGAGAACAACCGCCGCGTCACTTTCCTTGAAGAACTCTTTGTTATTGATCGCGATCGCATTACCTGCACCGGCGGCATCGCCCCTGTCGACATGATGCTGGCCCTCGTACGCGCCCGCCTTGGCAATACCCTCGTCGCCGAAATCTCCGGCCAGTTTATCCTCGACCGCGTCCGCGATTGCGACGACCGGCAGTATATACCTCTGGCCGCGCGCCTGGGCTCGGGCCAGCAAAGCTTGCGAAAAATTGCCGAACTGATGGAGGCCAATTTCGAAGAACCGTTGACAGCGGTGGAACTGGCCCAGCTGGCCGGCCTTTCTCTGCGCCAGGTTCAGCGCATGTTTCACGAGACGTTGGGCACTACGCCGACCAAATACTACCTTCGGCTCAGGCTGCAGCGCGCCCGGGCGCTGCTCGTCCAGTCAGATATGTCAATCACCCAGATCGCGGTGGCGTGTGGCTTCCAGTCTGCCTGCCATTTCAGCAAGTCGTACCGCGCCACCTACGGCCGCTCACCGCGCAGCGAGCGCCAGCAGCCCTTGTTCGGCGATGCAGCAAAAATGCCAGCCGGGCGCCGCAGGGACGTTATTGGGACAAATTGATCGAAACACGCGCCTGGGCCTGGCGGATTGCGGGCTCAGATGCCTCAAACCGGCCCCGCCTAGAGCAATAGTCCAGCGAAGTGGATCCCGGTTCTTCGTAGAAAATGCGACAAAACAAAAGCCTAGTGTGATGACCGGGTAGCCCGCTTCTTTGTTGCGGCAAGGCTCAAAAGCGGACTTCTCGATCTGAATCACACTAGAATCATGGGCTTCTAGTGCCCTTGTCGACACCGAAGTTCGCAAAGTGCCCGCCGGGGAATGAAACGAACTTCGGAGTCGGGACACGAGCGCGCCGATCCGATTCCATCAAATCGCAACGCACTCTAGCCCGGCGCGAAATCCCCATATCATGTCGCAATTGAGAAATCGGCACGCACCCCCTTTGCTAATTTGCCGCAAGGTGATCTTCTCCGGTCTGGCCCGGGGCATATCGCCGAACGGGTCTTCACCGCCCCTTGCCCACTTGTCTTGGCCGGGCGCCGTCAACAATAGCTTTTGGTTTGTGCAACGGAAGGAATTGTCATGAAACGCTTGGTGATTGGGGTCACGTTGGCCTTGGGCTTGGCTGCCACTGGAGCTTGGGCTGCTGAAGACGCCACCTGCAAAAAAGTCCGCTTTGCCGATGTCGGCTGGACAGACATCCAGGTGACGACAGGCGCCACGTCTGTCCTTCTGGAGGCCTTGGGCTATGAAGCCGAGGTCAAGACGCTCTCGGTGCCTGTGACCTACGCCTCTCTAAAGAATAAAGATATCGATGTATTCCTCGGCAACTGGATGCCGAGCATGACGGCCGACATCAAGGCCTATACCGACGACAAGTCTGTCGAAACCATCGGCGTCAATCTGGATGGCGCGGGCTACGGCCTGGTCGTTCCGCAGTACGTTGCCGATGCCGGCATCAAGAGCCTCAAAGACCTCAGCGCCAACAAGGACAAGTTCAAAGGCAAGATTTACGGCATCGAAGCGGGCAATGACGGCAACCGCATCATCTCTGAAATGATTGCCAAGGCTGAAAATAATCTTGCAGGTTATGAGCTCGTGGAAAGCTCGGAAGCCGGCATGCTGACCCAGGCAGAACAGTCCATGAAGAACAAGGAATGGATCATCTTCCTCGGCTGGACGCCGCACCCGATCATGGGCGAAATGAAAATTGCTTATCTTGATGGCATGGGCGATTCGGGCTTTGGCGCCGCCACCGTCAGCACCAACGTGCGCGCCGGCTACATGACGCAATGTCCAAACGTCGGCAAGCTGTTGTCGAACCTCAAGTTCGATCTCGCTTCCGAAGGCGCCATGATGGGCCCCGTCCTCAAAGACAGCGCTGATCCCAAGGCCACTGCCAAGACTTGGTTGAAGGCCAACCCTGCCGCTTATGCTCCGTGGCTCAAGGGTGTCACCACTGTTGACGGCAAAGACGCTGCAGCGGCTGTGACGGCAGCACTGGCAAAGTAGTAAGTACGGTTGACAACGGCTCCAGTCTCCCATCGCGCAGACGGCCGGAATTAATCCGGCCGTCTGTGAGGTGGCGGCAATCGAGCCAAGGGGGACAGCATGGATCCCGTATCGCAACTGATCACCGAGTGGAAAATTCCAGTCGGACAGTGGGGCAAAGCGGTCATCGAGTTCGTGGTGACCAATTTCCAGTGGCTTTTCGACGCCATCAAGGGCGCTCTCAACTGGAGCGTCGAGGGCACATCGTACCTCCTCCTTCAAGTGCCGCCCGTGCTGCTCGCGGTGGCACTGGCCGGCTTTGTCTACTGGCTACAGCGGTCGAAGCCGCTCGCCATCGGCGTTTTGCTGGGTTTTCTTTTCATCATCAATCAGGGCCTGTGGAAAGAAACCGTCCAAACTCTTGTCCTCGTGGTTGCGGCCACCGCGCTCTCAATGAGCATTGGCGTGCCGCTCGGTATCTGGGCGGCGCATAAGCCCCGGGTCTGGCAGGTCATGCAGCCGGTGCTCGACCTGATGCAGACGATGCCGACCTTCGTCTATCTCATCCCCATTCTCATTCTCTTCGGGCTCGGCGCCGCGCCCGCTCTCATCGTCACTATCATTTTTGCAATGCCCGCTCCCGTGCGCATGACGTATCTGGGCATTACCTCAATCCCCAAACCCATGATCGAAGCCGGTGAGAGCTTCGGCGCCACCAGGCGGCAGCTGTTGTGGAAAGTCGAACTGCCCGCAGCCCTGCCCTCGATCATGGCCGGCCTCACGCAATGCATCATGCTGTCGTTGTCGATGGTCGTGTTCGCCACTCTCATCGGCGCACCAAGCCTTGGCAACCCTGTCAACAAGGCGCTGTCGAACCGCAACATTCCGCTCGGCATCGAGGCGGGACTTGCCCTTGTCGTTCTGGCCATCATTCTCGATCGTGCTCTGGCCGTGAAATCGGGAGGCAAGA
>JBEBJD010000343.1:0-8435 GCA_040080075.1 Hyphomicrobium sp.
AGTGTGATGATCGAGAAGTCCGCTTCTTTGTTGCGGCTAGGCTCAACAGCGGACTTCTCGATCTGAATCACACTAGAATCATGGGCTTCTAGTGTCCTTGCCGGCTCCGAAGTTCGCAAAGTGCCCGCCGGGGAATGTAACGAACTTCGGAGCCGGGACACGAGTGGCCCGTCACGCCAAAATCGCATCATGGCCCCAACCTCTTCCGATTTTGGCGCGACATAAGGGCCACTAGCAACATCATGGGCTTAGTGTGGCGTTCATCGCGCCATAGTTGACACCAGCCTTGCCGCACCATTGGTCAACTATGGCGCGACGCCACACTAGTTGACCCGCGCAATCGCAGCGGCATCTTTCAATCTCCAGAGAACATCATGGATCAACCCAAATGGCTTGACGAGGCCTGGCGCGAGCTTGGCCAGCACGAGGGACCAGGCGCGCACGACAATCCTCGTATCCTGGCCCTGTATCGCGACGCCGGGCATGGGGAGGTAACACACGATGAGACCGCGTGGTGCGCAGCCTTCGCCGGCGCCTGTCTGGTGCGCGCGGGTTACGCGGGATCAGGTTCACTTATGGCGCGCAGTTACCTCAGTTTTGGTGAGGCCGCGAATGAAAGCCGCACCGGCGCAATCGCTGTACTTTCACGCGGAGGCGACCCGTCACTGGGACACACTGGATTTCTCATTGGAGAGACGGACGACGCAGTTATTCTTCTAGGCGGTAATCAGGGCGATGCCGTCTCGGTTGCCGCTTTTCCCCGGTCGCGTCTGCTCGGATTGCGCTGGCCTGGAAACGCCGGGGAGGCGGCGTCAACAGCTGCATCGGCACAGGCTGACGAAGATCGCGCGTTCGAGCATGCTCTGGCGCATG
The DNA here is from genome assembly GCA_040080075.1 of Hyphomicrobium sp. Lineage (GTDB taxonomy): Bacteria > Pseudomonadota > Alphaproteobacteria > Rhizobiales > Hyphomicrobiaceae > JANNFX01. The sequence continues at coordinate 874 of JBEBJD010000343.1, forward strand.
TCTTGGAAATGGAAGGCGGATACACCGACGATCCCTACGACCCAGGTGGGCCGACGAACAAGGGCATCACGCTGCGCGTGTTCGCCGAATGGAAGCACGTCACCGTCGATGCGGTTTCATTCGCAGCATTGAAGAGCGAATTGAAGGTAATTCCAGATGCCATGGTCAGCGGCATTTATCGCGAGCGTTATTGGCAACCAGCGCAATGCGAACGGCTACCCCCGTCTTTGGCGCTCATGCACTTCGATGCGGGTGTCAACCACGGCACGGGCGGGGCCGCTCGCATGCTGCAAGAGGCGCTTGGTGTTGACGTTGACGGCGATATAGGCCCCGGAACGCTGAGTGCCGTTGCGCGGAGTGAGCCGGTGGCTTTGATCGAACGCTATGCCGGGCTGAGACGGGCCCGGTATCGCGCCTTGCCGCATTTCTGGCGGTTTGGGCGCGGGTGGCTGGCGCGCGTTGATCAAACGCTCATAGCCGCCAAATCCCTGCAGACAGCGAAATTATTCCCCAGTGAGAAAGGTCACGCTACCATGACAACTTCAGTTACACCTGTGCCTCCGGTAATGGTGCCCGCTGCCGCCCCCAAATGGTGGGGCGAATCGATGACAATATGGGGCGCCGTTTTGACGGCGCTGGCTTCTGTTCTGCCCGCGTTGGCATCTATTGGCGGGATCAGTCTGACGCCCGACCTCATCCAAGAGGCGGGCGCCCATGTTGCGGCAGCGGTGCAGGCATTTGTGGCGCTGGCTGGAACAATGGTTACAATCTACGGGCGTGTACAAGCCCGCCAGCCGCTAGAGCGGCGTGTCATGAACTTGAAACTGTAAGACCCGCCATATTTGGGCTTGGACTGTACACAGCATTTGTTCACTGTGGGTTCAGAAGGTCACGGCTACGCAGGTGGGTGTCCGGGCAAAGGATGTGGGTGGTGAACCGCTTTTTGATTTCAATCATATGTGTAGCCGGTGCGATAGCTTTGGCCCCATACGGTATTGCGGGCGGAGCCGAGTGCTTTGCTGACTGGTCCATGGCAGCCACCATTGTGCAGAGGGAAGGATTGATGACGGTCGAGCAATTGTCCTCGGCGGCGCGCTCCAAGCTCAAAGGCGATATTATCAAAACGACGCTATGCAAGGAAAATGACGTATATGTCTTTCGTCTCGTCGTTCGTGGCGCCGATGGCCGGTTAACCCCGCTGACAGTTGACGCCAAGAACCCGTTCGGTGGCTAGTGTGGCGATTCTGAAGTTCGCACCCACTTGCGGCTTGCACGATTGCGAACTTCAGAACCAGAGCCACACTAGCAAGGTCATGACTTTAGTGTCCCTCTTGATTCCGAAGTTCGCTTTCGAGGACGTGACTGGGTGAGAGCGAACTTCGGAATCCGGGACACTAGGATTTTGAATAACAACGGGCTATAGACTTGGCCTGAAAAGTAGAAAGAACTCGAAGAGGATCGCCCTTGCGCATTCTGGTTGTCGAAGACGATAAGGACTTGAACCGGCAATTGACCACGGCTCTAGCCGATGCCGGTTATGCGGTCGACTCGGCGCAGGACGGTGAGGAGGGGTTCTTCCTTGGCGATACCGAGCCCTACGACGTGGTCATTCTCGATCTTGGTCTGCCTAAAATGGATGGGCTTTCAGTACTGGAACAGTGGCGCCGGGCCAACCGCAATATGCCGGTCATTATCTTGACGGCGCGTGATCGCTGGAGCGACAAGGTAGCCGGCATGGATGCTGGCGCCGATGACTATTTGGCCAAGCCGTTTCATATGGAAGAACTTCTGGCGCGCGTGCGGGCTCAGGTCAGGCGCGCCACGGGGCACGCCAAGAGCGAGATCGAGTGCGGGCCTTTGCGCCTCGATACCAAATCGGCGCGCGTCACCTGTGATGGCCAGCAAGTCAAACTGACGTCGCATGAATACCGGCTACTCGCCTATTTGATGCACCATCGCGGCCGGGTCGTGTCGCGCACGGAACTGGTCGAGCACCTCTACGAACAAGACTTCGATCGCGATTCAAACACCATCGAAGTATTCGTCGGGCGCTTGCGCAAGAAGATTCCCGTCGACGTCATCGAGACCGTCCGCGGCTTGGGCTATCGCATGGCCTCGGATCCCGATGCGGCTTAATTCGCTCGCTTCGCGCCTCATTGCGACGTCGGCAATTTGGTTGCTGCTGGTGCTGCCCATCGCGGGCATGCTGATTTACAGGCTTTATCGCGAAGATGTTCAATCGGCCTTCGATGGCGGATTGGAAAAGCTCGTGAACGCTATTGCTCTCGACAGCATGAACGCTGCCGGTACGGAGCCTGTCATTCCAAATAACCGTTACGAGCCGTTGTTTGAGGAAACACATTCGGGCTGGTATTGGCAGATTAAGCCGCTCGATGAACCTCAAGCCCGGCGTTTTGTTTCGGCCTCGCTGGCAACTGCCACACTGGATGTACCATTTGAAAAGAAGGTCGAGCCCGATGCCGGAGGCAATCGCTGGCTCAACGCTAAGGGGCCTGTTGGTGAACCCCTGCGCATGGTCGAAGTCATTGATACCATCAACCATGTGACGGGGGCTCCGCGCTATTCGATCATCGTGGCAGGCCCGCTCGATTGGCTGGACAGCCGGTTGTCGAGCTTTCTGACGCGGCTGTCGACTGCGTTGGCATTGACCGGCATCGGGCTGGTGATGGCCACACTCGTTCAAGTGCGATTTGGCCTGATGCCGCTGCGCCAGATTGAACGGGGTCTTGCAGCAATCCGATCCGGAGAGGCGGCCAAACTCGATGGCGAATTGCCCGCTGAAATTGAGCCTCTGCAACTTGAGCTCAATCAGCTCATCCGGTCAAATCAGGACATCGTCGACCGGGCGCGCACGCAAGTCGGCAACCTCGCCCATGCTTTGAAGACCCCGCTGGCAGTGATCACCAACGAAGCCCGTGAAGACAAGAGCCCGTTCGCCACCAAAGTGGCGAGTCAGGCGCAAGTCATGCGCGATCAGATCAATTACTACCTGGATCGGGCCCGGGTGGCGGCCGGAGTCAGCGTTATTGGCCGGGCGACGGAGGTGGCGCCGGTGGCCGAGGCCCTGGTGCGGGCACTTGAGCGAATCAATCGCGATAAGGGGATCCGTATTGCTTCGAATTGCAGCCCGGGTCTTCGCTTTCAGGGTGAAAAGCAGGATCTCGAAGAAATGCTCGGTAACTTGCTGGATAATGCCTGCAAGTGGGCCAAAAAGGATGTGAGCCTGGCGGTCCATAATACAACCCGTGATGGCAAAACAGACCCCAGAAGGCTGCTGATCCGGGTCGAGGATGACGGTCCGGGACTAACGGCGGATCAGCGTGCCCGTATTGGCAAACGCGGCCTCCGCCTTGATGAAACCAAGCCGGGATCAGGGCTGGGGCTGTCGATCGTCACCGATCTCGTGCAGTCCTATCGTGGCACCCTCAAACTGGAGGAGGCCCCAAATGGTGGGCTGACGGTAAGTCTAGATTTACCGGCAACTTGACGCAGATCCTTGTTTCTTTTGCGCCGCAGACGCCGGAATTTCGCCTGAATCAAACGACAAAAAGCGGTGAGGGCCTTGGGCAGATGGATAGTTATGCTATGGCTTGCCCAAACATTAGGCTTGCTGCACCGGCGGCGGATTAAACGTGATGAGGTCTCCCATGCGCTTGATGCGCGCTATTATGGCTACTGCACTCTGCCTAACTCTCGCGGCTTGCGGGCCTGAGGGGCCAACGAAAGCCGACACCGGTTTGGCAGTAGGCGCTGTGGCAGGCGGCATTCTGGGCAACCAGATAGGGTCGGGCGGTGGCAGGGTCGCTGCGACCGCGATTGGTGCGGTGTTGGGTGGAATCGTGGGTAGCGAAGTTGGCCGCTCGATGGATCAGCAGGATCGTATGCTGGCGCAGCAGGCCGAGTTTGACGCTCTGGAACGCGGACAGTCTGGTGTGTCGCGCCAATGGCGCAACCCTGACAACGGCCGGTACGGCGAAGTTATTCCAACGCGCCCTTATAAACGCGGGACGGCTGACTGCCGTGACTACACTCACAAGATCTTTATCGATGGACAGCAGCAGGCCATGCGCGGCACTGCCTGCCGCAATCCTGATGGCACGTGGACCAATGTGACCTGATCTCCAAATTTCAGTTGCTTCTAGAAAACGAATAACGGCGCCTCCGGGGAAACCCGGGGGCGCTTTTTTATTTTTTTCGCCGGACCTTGCACCGCGACACAAGGGCTGATGTGGCAGGCAGGGCTTGTCACAGTTCCGGCCCGCTTCTATTCAACAACTATGCGGAACGCGCGGCCAGACGAGCTGGTTTGATGACACGAGGTTGGTGGGTCAGAGATGTTGTGGATTAGTTTGGCGTTGCTGACCGCCGTTGTGGTGCTGGCCCTTGCGCGTCCTCTTATGCGTCCTGCAACAGAGGCGGCCGGTGAAGCTGAGGCAGGCTTCGCGGTCTACCGGGATCAGCTTGCTGAGATCGAGAGTGACCGCGATCGCGGCTGGATCGGTGGGGCGGAGGCAGATGCTGCCCGGGCTGAAGTTGGACGGCGCTTGTTGCAGTTGAAGGCGCCTGACCAGGCAAAAGCGGCGGGTCAGAGTGGGTCTGGATCGCAACGTCTGCCTTCTCTGCGCATCATGCAAGGTGTGCTGGCCACCATTCCATTGGCGGGAGTAGCACTCTATATCGCGCTGGGTTCGCCCAATCTTTCCGGTCAGCCGCTCGCGGAGCGGCAGGCAGCACCAACCGCCAACAGCCCAGTTTCCGAATTGGTCGCCCGCGTTGAGGCGGAACTCAAGAAAAACCCTGAAGACGCGCGCGGTTGGAGTGTGATCGCACCAGTCTACATGCGGCTCAATCGTTATGACGATGCGGCCCATGCCTATTCTCAAGTGCTGCGCATCAACGGCGAGGCGGTAGAGCCCTTGCTGGGTTTTGCCCAGGCGGCTCTCCTGGCCAACAAGGGCATCGTCAATGACAACGTGAAGCGGGCCGCCGAGCGCATACAGGTTTTGCAGCCCGGACGCATTGAGCCGCAGATCTGGATGGCGCTGGCTAAGGAACAGGACGGCGATATCGCCGGAGCCATCGCTGCCTTCAAAGCCCTCGTCGCCTCCGCTCCTGAAGGCGCCGCATGGGTTGGAGCGGTCAAGGAGCAATTACTCAAGCTCGAAGGCGGTGCAGCTGCGCCGGCTGAAGGCGCGGCATCCCCTCCGATGGTGCGCCCGTCCGCTGAGGCTATCGCCGCTCTGCCAGCCGGGGAACAGCAAAAGCAGATTGCGGCGATGGTCGACGGATTGGCGCAGAGACTCAAGCAGAATGGAAATGATCTGCCCGGCTGGTTGCGTCTGGTACGGGCCTATCAAGTCATGGCCCGTAAGGACGATGCCGTGGCGGCACTTGCCTCAGCGCGAAAGCAGTTTGCCTCCGATGCCAAGGCTCTGGCTGATCTTGACAGTCTGGCGCGCGATCTTGGCCTCTAAATAAACACCCGCTCATCGGATAACACACACATGACACGCAAGCAGAGACGGGGCGTATTGATCGGGTCGGCGGTGGCGGTGCTGTCTCTTGCGGCTATTTTGATGCTATTTGCGTTTAAGGGTTCAATCGTTTTCTTTCACACGCCCAGTGATATCGCTGTCAGCAAGATGGCTCAGGGCACCCGCTTCAGGCTTGGTGGCCTTGTTGAAATGGGGTCGGTCAAGCGGGGCGACGGCACCAAAATCTCGTTCACAGTCACTGATACGCTCAAGAGCGTGCCCGTGATCTACGAGGGTGTTCTGCCCGACTTATTTCGTGAAGGTCAGGGTGTCGTGACGGAAGGCAAGCTGACGCCAGGCGGCGTATTCACTGCCGATAGCGTTTTAGCCAAGCACGACGAAAACTATATGCCGCCGGAAGTCGCCAAGGCGCTCAAGGCCAAGGGCGTTAAGCTCGGCGAAGGCGCCAAATAACCACGAGGACAGCGGGCCGATGATCATCGAGATTGGACACTTTTCCCTCATTCTGGCGCTGCTCGTAGCCATTGTGCAGATGGTGGTGCCGTTCTGGGGCGCCAGGGTCAGAGATAGCCGCCTCATGGCGGTCGCCGAGCCGGCCGCGCTGGCTCAACTCGTACTCGTGCTGATAGCGTTTCTGGCGCTTATGCATGCCTACGTTACGTCGGATTTTTCGGTGGCCAATGTCTTTGAGAATTCGCACTCGACTAAACCGCTGATCTACAAAATCGCTGGCGTGTGGGGCAATCACGAAGGCTCGATGGTCTTGTGGGTCTTGATCCTTGCCATATTCGGAGCTGCCGTCGCGCTCTTTGGAGGCAATCTTCCGCCGGCACTCAGAGCCAATGTGCTGGCGGTGCAAGGTTCGATCGGAGTGGCCTTCTGCCTGTTTATTCTGCTGTCATCCAATCCTTTTTTGCGGCTGTCGCCAGCGCCGTTTGATGGGCAAGGCTTGAATCCGATTTTGCAGGATCCCGCACTCGCCTTCCATCCGCCGTTCCTCTACATGGGCTATGTCGGGTTCTCGATGGCGTTTTCCTTTGCCATTGCGGCGTTGATCGAAGGCCGCACGGATGCGGCGTGGGCGCGCTGGGTGCGGCCCTGGACGCTGCTGGCCTGGATGTGCCTGACCATCGGCATCGCCATGGGTTCGTGGTGGGCCTACTACGAACTGGGCTGGGGTGGCTGGTGGTTCTGGGACCCGGTTGAAAATGCTTCGTTCATGCCATGGCTTGCCGGCACGGCGCTTCTTCATTCTGCGCTGGTCATGGAAAAGCGCGAAGCTCTCAAAGTGTGGACGGTTTTGCTTGCGATCTTGGCGTTCTCGCTGAGTTTGCTAGGCACCTTTTTGGTGCGCTCAGGTGTACTCTCGTCGGTGCATGCGTTTGCGGTCGATCCACAGCGGGGCATGTTTGTACTTGCCATCATGGTGCTGTTCACAGGTGGCGGGCTGGCACTCTTCGCCGCGCGTGCCGTGACCTTGCGCCAGGGCGGCATTTTCGCGCCGGTATCGCGCGAGGGCAGCCTCGTGCTCAACAATATTCTGCTGACGGTGAGCGCGGCGACGGTGCTGATCGGCACGCTCTATCCGCTTCTGCTGGAATCGGTGACTGGCGAAAAAATCTCGGTTGGTGCGCCCTATTTCAACGGCACCTTTGGACCCCTGATGTTGCCGTTGTTGCTCGCCATGCCCTTTGGGCCATTGCTTGCCTGGAAGCGTGGCGAAGCGAAGGGCGCCATGCAGAAACTCTATCCGGCTTTGGCGGCCGCAGCCGTGGCCCTGATCGTAACGGTTGCCATGACGGTGCGCGGACCCTGGCTTGCCCCGCTTGGTCTTGCCTTGGGTGTGTGGGTGATGGCTGGCGCCATTTCCGAACCGCTGTTGCGGGCCAAGTTTGGAGCCGCACCGTGGAGCGAAGTCAAGCGGCGGCTCATAAACCTGCCGCGTGCGTCCTATGGATCGGCACTAGCCCATTTTGGCATCGGCCTCATGGTCACCGGCATCGTGGCAACAAGTGCCTATCAGACCGAACGCATCGTGGTGATGAA
>JBEBJD010000061.1:0-1727 GCA_040080075.1 Hyphomicrobium sp.
TGAAACGCGCGAGCAGGCACCGCCCCGCGCGGGCCCCACATCCCCATCCGCCTGACTTATCTCTGTTTCTGGCGGAACAGCGCCCCACCGCCGCGCCCTCTACCTTCCCTGGCACGTACCATCAGGGCCAGCCTTGGCCCGTAGCGGTTCTAAGAGCCGCCACCAGGAGAGTGCCTCATGACTGCGCAGCGGCCATCGATGTTTGTCACCACCACAGCAACCGGAGCTGCACTCGTCGTAGCATTACTAGCTGCATCCGGGACTGCATCAGCCACTGAAAAACCGGCCCGCGGCTACACCGATGTCATGCCACTCGAAGCCAAATCCAAGGACGCCTGCGAAGCGGTCCCAAATCGCGTCTTCGCCCAAACCCCGTTGGGCAGCGACTGCGTGGCTTACTTTGTCACCAGTGGCCATGAGAAGAAGCGCAACGCCGTCATCTTCTTCGACGGCGATATGTCATTGGAGAAATTTTCCGATCCCGCTCTGATGGCCGCCAATCTGGCATCCATGCAAAAGGGCATGCAGGCCTGGGCCGACAAGCTGAAGGTCCGATACGTCTTCGTTTCGCGGTTGGGTGTCAATGGCTCGTCGGGCAATCACGGCGAGCGCCGCCAGCCTAAAGAACTGATGATCATGAACACGGCCACCAGTTTAATTAAACAACGGCTCGGCCTCGACACTATCGCGCTAGCCGGTCAGTCCGGCGGCTCAACTATCGCGGCGTCGATGTTGTCGCTTGGCCGTAACGATGTGTTGTGTGCGGTCTTGGGATCTGGCGCGTTTGAACTCGTCGAATTGCGCTATGCGGAAATGAAGGCCGCTGGGGCGAAAGTCTCCAAAGCCAAACTGCTCGAGACGATGTTCGATCCCGCGAGCCATGTCGATGGCATCCGTATCAATCCCGCACGGCGCATTCTGATCCTGGGCGACGAGGCCGATACACGCACACCCTTCGCCCAGCAGGAACGCTATGCACAAAGCATTCAATCCTATGGGCACCACGCCAAACTGATCCGCGTCGACGCGAGCGGTGAAATCAGCCACGGCGCCACGGCGTACACCCTGCCCACGGCTGCCGGGTGCATGATGGGGACACCCGACGAGCGCCTCGTCGAGGCCAATGACAAGATGGGCCAGCGGCGCGCAGCCGCGGAATTGGCAAATGCCGCTCCGGTGACGTCGGGTGCAACGGCCCTCATGAGATCGGCATTGAGCAGCGGCAAATAGGACGGCCGTCATCGCCGCCCAAGGAATTTAACCAACCTCTTGGTGAGCGGCGCCAGCGCTTTTGTCTCGCAGTCCCAAATGATGAGTACTTTCCAGCCCGCACTTTTCAGCGCGGCAACGTGCTGTGCATCGCGCTCGGCGTTGCGGGTGAGTTTGGGCCCCCAATAGCGCTTGTTGGTTTTTGGCCTGCGTGCATCGAGGCATTTGTCATCGGGGTGCAGATGCCAGAAGCAGCCATGCACGAAGATGACTTTGCGGCGAGGGCGGAAAACGAGGTCCGGTTTGCCGGGAAGATCTGAGGCGTGAAGCCGGTAGCGGTAGCCGAGGGTATGCATAAGACACTTTAGCTTGGATCGACTATTCCTATAAATACCTTCTTCTCGGGATACAGCGCATTATGCTCGCCGTTTGCCTCTTCTCGTTTTTCAGCGTCCCAAACCCCGATCGCGCTTGACGCGATAGCCAAAAAATCTAGAGCGTGCAGATCACAGTAGTGA
>JBEBJD010000294.1:0-1722 GCA_040080075.1 Hyphomicrobium sp.
CGCCGATGCCGGGCTCGATGTCCTGATCTCGACAGGAGACAAGGACATGGCCCAGCTGGTCGATGGCCATGTCACGCTGGTCAACACGATGACGGGCTTGGTGCTCGATCGCGACGGCGTCAAGGCGAAGTTTGACGTGTATCCAGAACAGATCGTCGACTACCTGGCGCTGGTCGGCGACTCGTCGGACAACATCCCGGGTGTACCGAAAGTCGGGCCCAAGACGGCAGCCAAGTGGTTGAACGAATTCGGGACCGTGCGTTCGCTGCTGGAACACGCGAGCGAGGTTTCCGGAAAGGTCGGAGAGAGCCTGCGAGAAAATCTGGTGCAGCTCGAGTTGTCGCAGCGCCTCGCGACCATCAACTGTGCCCTTGAGCTCGACAGGACTCCGGAAGAACTCGTCCGGGGAATGCCAGATGTGCCGGCGCTGCGCGAGCTGTACGCGCGCCTTGAATTGCGCATGTTGCTGAAGCAGCTGGGTGGAGACGAGACGCAGGAAAGCTCGCCTGCTGCGCCGGCGGTCGTGGCCGAGTCTGGCGCGGCGACCACCGCCCCCAGGGCAAAGGGAAGCTACGCAACGATTCTGGCCGAGGCGGAGCTCGATCACTGGCTAAAACGGCTCGAAGCCTCCGATCTGTTTGCGTTCGATACCGAGACCACTTCACTCAACTACATGGAGGCCGAGATTGTCGGCGTCTCGTTCTCTCTCGAACCGGGAGAGGCGGCCTATGTGCCGCTTGGTCATGACTATGCGGGGGCGCCCACCCAGCTGAATCGGGACAGGGTGCTGGCAGCGTTGAAGCCCATTCTCGAGAGCGACGCGATCGGCAAGGTGGGGCACCACCTCAAGTACGATGCGCACGTTCTCTTGAACTACGGAATTGCCTTGAGGGGGATGCGATTCGACACCATGCTCGAATCGTATGTGCTGAACAGCACTGCGACGCGCCACGACATGGATTCGGTCGCGCGGAAATACCTTGGCATCGAGACAATCCACTACGAGGACGTCACGGGGAAGGGCGCGAAGCAGATCAACTTCAGCCAGGTGGCCATTGATCAGGCCGCCGAATATGCCGCGGAAGATGCCGACGTTACCTTGCAGCTGCATCGCTCTCTGTGGCCGCAACTGGAAGCAATCCCGCCGCTCGAAAATCTGTATCGCTCGATCGAGCAACCCTTGGTGCCGATTTTGCTTGAGATGGAGCACACGGGCGTCCTGGTGGACCAGGCAATGCTCAGGCAGCAGAGTCGTGAGTTGTCCGTCAGCATGCAGGCGTTGCAGGCATCGGCGCATGCCGCGGCCGGCGGCCCGTTCAATATCGAATCACCCAAGCAGCTGCAGGAAATCCTGTTCGGCAAGCTGGGGATCCCGGTGCTGCGCAAGACTCCGACCGGCCAGCCTTCCACGGCGGAGGATGTACTCGAGGAGCTTGCCGAAGAGCACGAGTTGCCCCGAGTGATCCTGCAGTACCGGAGTCTGTCGAAGCTGAAATCGACATACACGGACAAGCTGCCGGACCAGATCAATCGCCGGACGGGTCGCGTGCACACCTCCTACCACCAGGCGATTGCGGCGACGGGCCGGCTGTCGTCGACTGACCCGAACCTGCAGAACATCCCCATCCGTACACCGGAGGGCAGGCGGATCCGGCAGGCATTTATCTCGCCTCCGGGCACATTGCTGGTTGCCGCCGACTACTCGCAGATCGAGCTCCGGAT
>JBEBJD010000330.1:0-35331 GCA_040080075.1 Hyphomicrobium sp.
TGCCTTACTGTGTACGGGCCACTTTGCAGCTTTATATTGCTGTGGTTGCCGCCGAGCGCCGTCGCGCAGGAGCTGGAGATGCGGCGCTGGAACCATTTGCCGATCGACCGAAACTTCGTCACTGCCAACTATGCGCGCACCGATGGCGACATTGCCTTCGATCCCGTTCTTCGGATCGAAAATGCAAAAGTGGAGATGGACACTTGGCTGCTCGGCTATATCCGAACTTTCGAGCTGCTTGACCGAACGGCTCGCGTTGAGATCCGGCAGGCTTGGCAGGCCGGAGATTGGACCGGGGTGGTCAACGGAACACCGACGTCAATCAGCCGTGAGGGATGGGCTGATACGTTCGTGAGACTTGCGGTGAACCTTTTGGGGTCGCCGCCGATGGCCGGAAAGGATTACGTCGAATACCGTGCTGCAACGACTGTCGAGACGATCGTCGGCGCGGCACTCGGGGTGCAGATCCCCACCGGCGAGTACCTGGAAGATAAGCTGATCAACCTCGGGACAAATCGGTTTACCTTTCGTCCGCAACTAGGCGTCCAGCACCAGCACCACAATTGGACCTTTGAGGTCACTGGAATGGCCATGATCTACACGGAGAACACGTCGTTCTTCGATGGCAATCTGTTCGAGCAGGATCCGTTCTACACGATCGACGGAAGTTTCGAATACAGGTTCCAGTCAGGCATTTGGGCTTCCGCAAGTGCGGGGATCGGCGTCGGGGCGCGGTCAACAGTGAACAGTATCGAGAAGGACGATTACAAAGAGAACTATGTGTGGGCCGTTAGTGCCGGGTTTCCCCTTACGCGCTGGCTGGGCTTCAAGGCGACCTATCTCGAAACGGATCATTGGGCGGAAGTTGGAACCTCTTCTCAGACGGTCAGCGTCGGATTGGTGGGGGCTTGGTAGAGATGCTTCGGACGTCTAATTGCCCTAAACGGGACTTCACGCTGTCAAGCGTCGTTGGCTGCTTCGCTATCCGAAAGCGGAACTGAACGGCTCTGCCTTCTAGCGACGGAAACCATGAACAACAGAGCACCAGTCAGCCGGGTGGCGAAGTGGCTATGCGAGGACAGCCTTTAGTGTCGTGTTCTTTCGGTCTGCGCTTGGTTTCGCCATGTCATTTCGGGGGTGCGTAGGGGTAGGGAGTACCCATCGCAATCAGCGGATATTGCTTCACACTCTGCTCGTACGCGACCACGATTTTCAAGATCGGAGCAACCACCCACGAATCCGGTGTCGGCTTCTCCTCGCGCGGGTCGGTGTAGAGGTTATAGATTGTCGGCACGGGGTTCTTCACTGGCGGGTCGAACATGGTGTCCTGCCGCATGAAGTGCATCTTCCAGTTCCGCCATTTCACCGCCTGCAAACGTTCCGCGCAAAAGATTGGGAATTCCTAGCGGGCCGACTGCTTCGTCTTCCCGAGGAGAAAGCCGGACTGGTCGAGGCTGTCCATTGGGCGGTCATTTGGCACTTTCGCGTCGCCGATTTTGGCGAGCGTGGCAAACATGTCTACGCCGTGCACGATTTCGTTGCTCACGCCACCGGTGGCAATCTTGCCGGGCCAGCGAATCAGGAACGGCGTGCGGATGCCGCCTTCCAGCGCGGTAAAATACTGGCCGCGCCATGGACCGGCCCAGCCGTCCCAAGGTTTGAAAAACTCCGCACCATGTCGCTGGTGAAAATGACGATCGTGTTGTCGCGAACGCCCGCCTTGTCCACCGCGTCGAGTATATGACCGACGTTGGCATCCATTTCCGCCAGCATGTCGGCCCAATCGCCGTTACCGGTTTTGCCAACGAAAACAGGATTAGGCAGCGTGGGTAGATGTGGCTGGGTAAGCGCCACGTAGGCAAAGAACGGCTTGCCGCCTTTGGCCTTACGTTCAATGAAAGCGACTGAGCGCCGCGTAACTTCCGCATCAATAAGCCGGCGCTGCTCCACATTGTAAATTCCCAACTCCCGGCTCTTCCCGCCCTTTTTGCCCTCCATGACTTTCTCAGCTGGCATGATGACTGGCGACCAGCCGGGCGAAGACGGCCAAAGCGACCCGTCAGTCGTGCGTGGAATGCCTAACCATTCGTCAAAGCCGTGGTCGTTGGGTAGCCGTCCATCGTGGCTGCCGAGATGCCACTTGCCGTAGTAGCCGGTCGCGTAGCCAGCTTCGGACAACGCTCCCTGCTTGAAGGGTTGAATTGCTGCACCAATAGACCATCAACAACATGGCATTTAGGTCCCGGTCGAATCCGGCCTCATACTTGAACGTCCTGGCACGCTCAACCGGGACGGATTAGAGCAAAGACCCGCAACCAAAAATCAGAGCGTAATTTCTTTGAGATAGGAGTTCGCAGTTTCATCCTGCCGGGTGCGCCAAGCTTTGTCTCACGCGCCCATAGCGCTCCGATAGGGCGGGCTGTTCGCCCGGCGGCGCAGTCGCGCCGCTTGGTGCATTCGAACAAACTCCCGCTCTGTACGCCAAGTTGGTCTCGATGAAACGTCGAAAACGGCCCATCCTCGACCTTCGCGACATGCCCATGCTTAACTGGATTGAACCAGCAATAATCAATATGGTTCCGCAGGTCGCGCTCGTCGCGAATGAGGTGCTCCCAGTAGCGGCGCTCGCCGCACGCTTCGCGAATGGAACTGAATTGCTCACCTTTCGGGGATCAATTTGGAAATCCTGATTTTGATCCAGCACCAACGGACGGAAAAATCTGAATCACCTTTTGGCATTGTCCAAATGGCATGAATATGATCGGGCAGGATCACCATCGCGTCGATTTCAAAAGGAAACCCCCGCCTCGACTCGTGCACGGCGGTGCGATGGCTGTCCTCGTGGACGGCTATCTAGCGGGTATTGCGGTCAAGCAGATTGACCGTGAAAAAGTATGTGCCGCCTGGAACGAATACGTGACGATCTCTGGGCATGCCACAGAATATCCCCAGCAAGCCGCGCGGCACAATACGCGACGGCGCTATTGCGCCTTACGTTGCGCCACTTCCCTTATTGCCCCAACGCCGGAACGAACCCATCGGCGGCATTCAACTTCATCACGCCCCTACGTCCGCACAAACGTCAAGAAATACCGGCGGCGGCCTTCGCGGATGGCCTTGGCTTCATAACGCGTTGGGGGCCAATCGGCGGGACGCTCGCGCCAATCGCTGGGCGCAGTCGCGGTCCACACGAAGCCGGGCGTCTGCTGGAAGGCCAGCAATAGAGTTCGCGCATAGTCGCCAATATCCGTACCAATTCTCAGTTCAGCACCCGGCTTCATCACCCGAGCCAGAAGATCGAGCATAGGTTTTGAAACCAGACGCCGCTTGACGTGTTTCTTCTTGGGCCAGGGATCGGGAAACAAGATGAAGACGCGATCAAGGCTTGCCGGCGGCAGCCAGCGCAACAGTGGCCGCGCGTCATCGGCATGAAGGCGAATGTTATTGAGGCCGTGCTCGTCGATGGCCGACAAAGCTTTGACGGCTCCATCGAGAAAGGGTTCGCAGCCGATGAGCATCACGCCGGGATTGTTCATCGCCTGCCAAATCAAGTGTTCGGCCCCGCCAAAACCAATTTCGAGAAAAAGTCTTTTATCTGCGCCTTCCGGCTCCCATTCCGGGAGCCGGCCGGAAGGCGCAGGGCTGTATGACAGTTGAGAAAATGGCGCGGAGAGATCAACGGCAACGCGCGGCAGCACCTCCTCCACAAGCTGTGCCTGGCGCGGACTGGGCTTGCGCCCGCGCTTACGCCCGAACGAACGCAACTCGTAGCCCGCAACCGGATCATCCTTGGAGGTCATGGTGGTAATGCCTGAATACGAAACGGCCGCGGGTTGAACCGCGGCCGTTTGATTGTTCCGGTAAGGAGGCGCGCAGATTAAACCGCGGCCTTGATCTTATCGGCAAGATCGGTCTTTTCCCAAGAAAACCCGCCCTCGGCATCGGGCTTGCGGCCGAAGTGGCCATAGGCCGAGGTGCGCGCATAGATCGGCTTGTTGAGATCGAGATGCTTGCGAATGCCGCGTGGCGTCAGATCCATGACCTTGTCGAGCGCGGCTTCCAGAACAGCCTCTTCCACCTTACCTGTACCGTGCGTATCGACATAGATCGACAACGGCTTGGCAACGCCGATGGCATACGACAACTGAATAGTGCAGCGGTCTGCAAGGCCAGCCGCCACGACGTTTTTGGCGAGGTAGCGAGACGCGTAAGCCGCCGAACGATCGACTTTGGTGGGATCTTTGCCGGAGAATGCGCCGCCGCCATGAGGCGCCGCGCCACCGTATGTGTCGACAATGATTTTGCGGCCAGTCAGTCCGCAATCACCATCGGGGCCACCAATGTAGAACTTGCCCGTTGGGTTGATGTGCCAGACCGTATCCTTACCAATCCAACCGGCGGGCAGCGCCTTGGTCACGTACGGCTCAACAATTGCTCGCACCTGGGGAGAAGTCAGATCCTCGACAATGTGCTGATGCGAGACGACGATCTGCGTCACACCGACCGGTTTCCCATCTTCATAACGCACCGTGACCTGGCTCTTGGCGTCGGGACCGAGCTTGCGGGCGTCGCCAGTCTGTGCCTTCCGGGCATGCGCGAGATCTTCGAGGATCTTGTGTGCATAATAGATCGGAGCCGGCATCAGCTCGGGCGTCTCATTGCAGGCGTAGCCGAACATAATTCCTTGATCGCCAGCACCTTCTTCCTGATTGGTCGGCTGCTTCGCATCGACGCCCTGAGCAATGTCGGCTGACTGTTGATGCAGCAGAACATCGATATTGGTGTTGGCCCAGTGAAAGCCTTCCTGCTCGTAGCCGATATCCTTGATGGCTTTACGAGTGACAGCCTGAATCATCTCGACGGTTACAGTCTTGGGTCCGCGAAACTCGCCTGCCACCACGACGCGATTGGTGGTTGCCATGGTCTCGCAAGCAGCACGCAAAATCCACGGATCGAATTTAGCCGCCAAACCTTCGCGATAAAACAGATCCACGATTTCATCGGAAATGCGGTCACAAACTTTGTCGGGATGGCCTTCTGAGACGCTCTCGCTGGTAAAAAGATAGGATTTGCGTGCCACTGGGGCCCCCGTGTGTGCAGGTTGACGTCGCTTGAAGGACAATTATGCCGGGGTTATGCAGGTCTGCCCCTGGAGGGTCAAGGTTTGCCAGCCCAACGTACCTGGGGCTCCTTAACGCACCTGTGGACACAAATTAACGAGCTTCTGCGTGCCCAGCCCCCACAGCCGGTCATGCGTGCTCAGCCTGCCGCGTTTTCGCTTTCACCGGCCAGTGACCGGACCAGATCGAGGACAGACCGGCGCACTCGCGGATCTGCGATGCGCACGAAGGCCTTGTTCAACTCCAACCCCTCGCGGCTACTGAGAAAATCGACCACGTAACTATCGGCGGGCTGGTCGGCAAAACCATGCTCGACCATGCCTCCTGGAGCCTGATCATAGAAAAACTGCACCGACACGCCTAAAACCTGACCCAGCTCGTGTAATCGCCCCGCGCCAATCCGATTGACACCCTTTTCGTACTTCTGCACCTGCTGAAAGGTGAGGCCTAGCTGCTCGCCAAGCTTTTCCTGGCTCATGCCGAGAAGCATGCGCCGCAAACGAACGCGCGTGCCCACATGCACATCCATAGCGTTCGCCCGCCGGGCATTATGTTCATCAGGCTCGGCAATTTCTGGTGCGTGATGTTCGTTGGCCATTTTTGGTCCGCCGCAGTTAAACTTCTTGGAAAATCAGAAACTAAGCACCGCGGGAGGCCGCAGTTATTGGTCTAAAAATCCCGGGGGCCACTAATAAATCAACCAACATACTCTAACCACTGCGCATAATGGCTTAGGCGCAAAACATGCGTAGCCGTCCCTACGCCGCAGTGCAACAAGCTTACCGGCGCCCAAGAACCCCAGCCGCGCAGGCAAATATTACCACGTGAAGTAGAAATAGCAGATTTCCTAGGCGACCGTAAGGTGTCCCTCCCTCCTGCGCAGCAGGCAACCCGCTATCGATCACGCCCCGCACATTCATGCCCAGCACATCGCGTGTCCGGCCCATGGAGTCGACAACGGCGGAAATGCCATTATTGGCGACCCGGATCAGCGGAACGCCCTCTTCGACGGCGCGCACGCGCGATTGATGAAAGTGTTGGCGTGGCCCCGTGGTGTTGCCAAACCAGCCATCGTTAGTGACGTTGATGATGAGACCAGGACGATTCTCGCTCTGAACCACCTCACCTGGAAAAATCGCCTCGTAGCAGATCAAAACCGTCGCAGGAGGCAACCCTGCAACTTGAATGAGCTGGCGCGGACTGGCCCCAGAACTGAAGCCGCCGCGCATATTGGTCAGCTGTTGCAAGCCGATGGCTTCGAGGGTTGCCTGCCACGGCAAATATTCGCCAAACGGCACCAGATGGATCTTGTCGTACAGCGCCGAGAGACCTCCGCCCGGTCCAAACACCATCAGGCTGTTGTAAGCGTCGGGACGATGAGGTCCGGCCAGCCCTGCGTCTGCCTGATTGGCCGTCACACGCAACCCGCCCGAGAACAGATAGGCCGACGTTCCCACAAGTTTGCTAATAGATGCGAGCGCCTCCGGGTGATCGAGGGGACGAAAAGGCATCGCTGCCTCGGGCCAGATCAAATGGGTAATCCCCTTGAGATCATCGGCTTCACCAGTTGGGCCCTGGCGTGACATGGCCAGATGCAATTGAAAAATTTCACCCTGTTTTTCGGGTAACCACTTTTCCCGTTGCGGAATACTGGGCTGCACGATGCGGAGATTGACACCGGCCACATCCGGTGCGGTGTTCTGAGCAAAGCGCCAATACCCATATCCACCCGCCAAAACGAGTGGAATCGCCGCAACGCCCAGACTTCGAGCAAGTGCCGCGCGCGGCGTCGAGCCAGCTGGCTGAGCCGCCAAGAGAACAAGGGGAGCCGCAAAAATCATGACAGCCCACAGCGACAGACTGTAGGTGCCGAAGAGGGCAGCAGATTGCATGAGAGCGTCAGTCGACGTCAGCGTGTATCCAAGAACATTCCACGGAAATCCGGTTAGAACATGCCCACGCAGCCATTCGGTGACACCAAGCGTCACGGCAAGCGTCAGCACGCGAGCCGGCCCCGGCGTCCAAAATTTTTGCGCGATTGCTGAGCCGAGCCCAAAGAACAGCGCCAATCCCGCCGGCAGCAGCGTGACAGCCAACGGCAGCAGCCAAGCAAACTTATCGGCTTCAACAAGGAAGGCTTCGCCGACCCAAAACAATCCGGCTGCGAAATAGCCAAACCCAAACCACCAGCCTGCCGAAAACGCACGCCGCGTGGCAAGCGAAAAGTCGTAGGTCTGGGTCGCTTCGGACCGGCTTTGACGGGGCGCATTGCTGGCCGCATCGATCAGCCAGACAATAACCGGCAACGTGAGAAACATCACCGGCCAGATGAAAAACGGAGCGAGAGAAGCGACGGAGACAATGCCTGCGGCTGCAGCAATTGCAGCACGCTTCCAGCCATCGAGCCCTTTTATGAAGCTTGCATAAGCCTGCGCCCAACCCGCCAGTAACGTGCAGAAACCAGCCTCAGGCCCTTGGCCTTCCCGTGACTTTTCTTCTGGCCTCTGCGCCTGTTGGGGCACCTGCTTACGCCTTATTATCGGCTGGAGCGGCCGGCTGCATAGGACTCGTGTCCTTGGGCAGATGAATTTTTAGTTTCTTCACGCGCCGCGGATCGGCCTCCATCACTTCAAACTCTACGCCCGAAGCATGGCGCACCATTTCGCCACGGGCAGGAACGCGCGCGCCGATGCTGAAGACAAGCCCTCCAAGCGTGTCGATATCCTCTTCCTCGTCAGGCGTCAGTAGCTTCAGTCCCAAATGCAGTTCCAGTTCCGATACGGGCGTGCGGCCAGAGGCAATGACGCCATGACGCACATCAGACGTAATGTAGGCATCTTCGGCTTCGTCGTGCTCGTCCTCGATGTCCCCAACGATCAACTCGACAAGATCTTCGATCGTGACCAGCCCATCGGTGCCGCCGTATTCGTCGACCACAAGTGCCATATGAATTCGCGTGGTCTGCATCCGGATGAGCAGATTTGTGGCCGGCATCGACGGGGGAACATACAAGAGTGTACGCTTAATTTTTGCCGCGGATATGGGGCGGGACAAATCAAGTTTTGTCACATCGGCCGCATTCAATTGGTCATGCCCGCCCGGCGATAATACGTCTCCCGCCGCCGGTTCGCGGCTCAACGGACGGCCAGCCGCCTCGGCCGTTAGAAAGCGGACCAAATCCTTGATGTGAATCATGCCGCGCGGGTCATCGAGCGTTTCATGAAACAGCGGGACACGCGAGACACCCGCCTTTTCGAAGGTCAGCACCAGTTCGCGAAGCGATTCATTTTCATCGACAGCGATGATGTCAGCACGCGGGACCATCACATCGGAAACTGTCGAAGAACTAAAGCGCATGATGCGCAGGAGCATTTCGCGCTCGGCAGTGGAGAACGACCCCGCGGCGCTGGCTTCATCCTTCTTGAGCGCATGCTCAAGTGCGTCGCGCAGCGTCTGGGGACCTTGCGGGCCATACCGGCCGCGCAGACTATCCAGCCAGCCGCCGATTGTAGAACTTGGACCGCGCTTTTCCTCGCCAGGATTGGCCGCAGACACTTTGTTGCCGGTAGGTTCACTCGCCATGATTGATCAGATACCCGTGCCCATGCCGCGCGATTGTCCGTAAGCGTAGGGATCAGGAAGTCCCAGGTTGGCCAGAATAGCTGTTTCCAAGCCCTCCATGACGGCGGCATCCTCCTCGGTTTCATGATCATAGCCAATGAGATGCAGAACGCCATGAACGGCAAGATGCTGCACATGTTGTTGAGCGGGAATGCCGAGTTCGGCCGCCTCGCGCAGCACGGTCTCAAGCGCCAGCACAACATCGCCCAGGAACACCGCTGGAGCATCCGGCTCTTGCGCATCATCACCAGCTGGAAACGACAGCACATTGGTGGGTTTGTCTTTGTTCCGGTAGGCTGCATTGAGGCGGCGAACATTGGCATCGTCACTGAGCGCAACGCAGACATCAGATGGCACATGAGTGATCAACGAGGGATGCTCAGTGAGTGCGACAAGAGCCGCTACAATCACCGCGCGCGCGCCTTCGAGTGCCGGCCAGGCTCGCGTTTCGTGCCAGTTGCCCGCGTCATGTATGACATCGACAGTCAGCCAGCCGCATATGTCCGGTTCAGAATCCGGGCCGATAGCAGTCTGCAGGTCCGTCGCGTTTGACATCTGACTTATGGCTTCTTGGCGGCGCTGGCCGCTTCGTAGGCCTCGACGATCTTGGCTACGAGATCGCGGCGCACCACATCGCCGGCCGAAAACCGCACGGCTTGGATGCCC
This sequence comes from Hyphomicrobium sp., assembly GCA_040080075.1. Lineage (GTDB taxonomy): Bacteria > Pseudomonadota > Alphaproteobacteria > Rhizobiales > Hyphomicrobiaceae > JANNFX01. The sequence goes on from JBEBJD010000330.1 coordinate 9,408, forward strand.
GCAACTCCGTCAAGGAGCCCAACGGCCTCATCAAGGCCAGACTTCATTCCTGGCGGTAAATCGATTTGCGACGGGTCGCCTGTCACCACCATCTTGGAGTTCTCACCCAACCGGGTCAGAAACATTTTCATCTGCATGGACGTGGTGTTCTGAGCTTCGTCCAGAATAACGAAAGCATTAGCCAGCGTCCGCCCGCGCATAAAGGCAAGGGGCGCGATTTCTATAATACCGGCCTCAAGGTCGCGCTCGACTTTTTCCGGCGGCAGCACATCGTAGAGCGCGTCATAGAGAGGCCGCAAATAGGGATCGACCTTTTCGCGCATATCGCCAGGCAGGAACCCGAGACGCTCACCTGCTTCGACGGCTGGGCGCGACAAGATAATGCGTTCGACCGTACCGCGTTCCAAGGCCTGCGCGGCGGCGGCCACGGCTATGTAGGTTTTGCCTGTCCCCGCTGGACCAATACCGAACACCAGGTCGACTTTCTCTAATGCCCGGATGTAGGTGCTTTGTGCGGGCGTACGGGCCTTTACAACACGGCGGCGCGTGGCGATCTGAGCTTGTCCATCGGAAGGGCCGCTTTCCTGACGAGCATGACGGATCATTCCGTCGAAATCGCCAGGGCCAATCGCTTCACCTTTGGTGATACGGCGATAGAGCGATTCCAGAACATCGCGAGCCATATCGCAACCAGCCTCTGGCCCCGTGAGAATGATGACGTTGCCGTGGGCGTGAGCACCGATGCCCAGCCGGTCCTCCATCAGTGCCAAATGACTATCGTATTCGCCCAGAAGCTGCGTCAGCAGGCGGTTATCCTCGAACGGGACAACAATACGTTTATTTGCGGCCTGCGATTTTGGTGCCCGCCCGCTACCAGCGACAGACGAACCGCGAATTACTGTCAAGTTTCGTGTCTCCCGAGGACTGCATGAGCTTCGAGCCGCTACGCAAACCTAGTGCGACTATAGGGTGGTTGCCCGCCCGGACGCAAATGCGATGCGGACACTTTCAACCGGCTATAGTGCGCAATTGTGACAGTTGTGACCTCGCCGCCGCTCCAAGACCCTTAGGCGGCGTGGATAATTCCCGACAGGCTGTTTGAACTCACGGCCGAGATTTCCACGGGCCGGATCTGGCCTAAAAGGGCCGAATCGGCGTCTGCGTGCACGAGTTGCAGATAAGGCGAACGCCCTACAAGTTGCCCGGGATTGCGGCCGGGCTTATCAAATAGGACCGGCAAGGTCTTTCCGACACACTGCGAGTTGAAGCTCGTCTGCTGCTCGAATAGCAAGTCCTGCAAGCGCGTGAGGCGAGCGCTCTTGACGTCTTCGGGTACCTGATCTTCGAGGCTCGCAGCGGGCGTTCCAGGGCGCGGGCTGTATTTGAATGTGAATGCCTGTGCAAAGCCGATAGCGCGAATGAGTTCGAGTGTCTCCTCGAACTCGGATTCAGTTTCGCTGGGAAATCCGACGATGATGTCAGTCGACAAGGCGATATCAGGACGAGCAGCGCGAATGCGCTCGATGAGCTTCACGTATTCAGCGGTCGTATGTTTGCGGTTCATGCCGGCGAGAATCCGGTCCGATCCCGACTGTACCGGCAGATGCAGGAACGGCATCAGCTTACGCTCTTCGCCATGCACCGCCACGAGATCATTGCCCATGTCGCGCGGATGGCTGGTCATGTAGCGCAAGCGCTCCAAACCATCGATGCGGGCTAGGCGACGGATAAGTGTAGCCAACGAAGCGGCTGAACCATCGGCCAATTCGCCGTGGTAGGCATTCACGTTCTGGCCGAGCAGCGTAATTTCACGCACGCCCCGGGAAACCAGCTTTAATGCCTCTTTCTCGATATCTGCAACAGGCCGCGAATACTCCATGCCGCGCGTATAGGGCACCACGCAGAAGGTGCAGAACTTGTCACAACCTTCTTGCACCGTGAGGAATGCCGTTGCCGAGCGTGGCGCACGCTCGATGGGCAACGCGGAAAATTTATCGTCCTCAGGGAATGCCGTCTCGACAATGCTGCGGCCTTCCGATTTCGCCTTCAAGATCAGATCCGGCAAACGGTGGTAGCTCTGCGGACCGATGACGAGGTCAACTGCGGGAACGCGGCGCGTGATTTCCGCGCCCTCTGCTTGCGCTACGCACCCGGCAATAGCAATGGCAGTATCTTTGCCCGCCTTTGCCCGTTCTTCTTTCATTTGGCGCACGCGGCCAAGATCTGAATAGACCTTCTCCGCCGCTTTTTCGCGGATGTGGCACGTGTTGAGAATGACGAGATCGGCGTCTTCTAATTCGGTGGTTTCACCATAGCCACGCGCCGCCAGCGCCTCGCCCATGCGCTCGCTATCATAGACGTTCATTTGGCACCCGAACGTCTTAATCAAGACTTTCTTGGCATCCGTCACGCCGTCTACTCCACAGTCCTCAAAACAGCACCCGGTCGACCCGGCTCGAAGCTTAATGGCGGCTCATTCCCATCTCGTTAATGGACTCAAAAGCCAGCAAGTTCGCTTCTACACCGTAGACACTTTATATTGCATTGCACCAATTTGACCGTGTGTCGATACGTCTTTCGTTGATACCGTCACAACAAATTCAACGCCATTTACTTGCAACTGGCTGGCTCCGCGCGCTGCTTCGCGGGTTTTTTTCAACGGCTTCAGTCACTTCAATGCAGTCGTCTGGACCCCGCCCGCGCAAAATCCGCACGACATTTTCCCGCACCTGACGTTCGCTGGCAGCTGCGAGTTCTTTGCGGCCAGAAAATCCGGCGAGCGGCACCGGCGCGCCAATCCTGATGGTTACGTCGATCGGTCCCGAACCCAAGAGCTGCCAGGCATGCCCAGTCATTTCCATATCCCCGTACCAGCCGACATGAGAGCGTTGCTCGCGGCTGAACGGCACTCCGTGATGATGCGTGTAGACGATGGCAATCGTCTGCACTGACGCATGTATTGCAGACGGCGGCCCGGCCTGTGCTGATGGCGGCAACACGGCACCAAAAAGCGATGACATGAACGGCAATACGCGGTTGCCATCGCTCGATGTGCCCTCTGCAAACAGTACGATGGCATCCCCCCTACCAAGGCGCGATGTAATTTCGGCTGCGGCCTCGCCAGTTGCCGTGCGCCGTTCACGATCGACGAAGACAGTCCGCTGAAGCTTGGCGAGCCACGACACGAATGGCCAGGCCGCCACTTCTTTTTTGGCCACAAACGAAAGGGGCGCCACTGCTGATAGTACGGGAATATCGAGCCAAGAGGTATGGTTTGAGATCAGCAATACCGGCTCGTCTCGTGCAACATCACCTTCGATCGTGAGCCGGACACCGATGATCCGGCACACTTGACGGTGATACCAATGCGGGAACCGTCTTGCCGCCCACGGCCACGTTCGCACAAAGACCGCCTGCAAAGGCATGAGCGGCACTGTAAACGCCAGAAAAAGTGAAAGCAGCGTGCCAGCTCGTAACGTGCTCATGTGGCCGGCTACAGCCTCTGCGTCTTTAATGGCTGACCAACGTTGAGGGCGAGCGTCAAGGCGTCAATCGCCTGTCCATCGGGGCGCTGATAGTAACCGCGGCGCAGACCCGTCGCGGTAAACCCGAGCCCAAGGTAGAGGCCCATGGCCGCATCGTTATCGGCGGCGACTTCAAGAAACAGCCTTTTGGCCTCGGCTCGTTCAATTGCGCGGGCCAATCCTTCTATCATGCGGCGGCCAACCCCTAGGCGCTGCCACTCCGGGGTGACACCAATCGACAAGATCTCGGCCTCATCTGCCGCCAGTTGTCCCATGACAAATCCAACGGCTTGGCGTGTGCGCCCGTCGAAGGCGATGAATGCTGTCGAGGCAGGATGATCGAGCGAAGTGCGGATACTGTCTTCACTCCACGATGGATTGAAGAGCTGCGCATGCAGAAGAGCCACTTCAGCGGCCCGGTCAGGTCCGGCCCACAACAGGCTCACATATTTTGGATCAGGCTTCTGGTCCGGAGTGAGTGCAGCAGTTGTCATGTGACCCTCGGAATTGATGTGCCTACCTGCGGTTTGGCATCAGGCGGGCGAAGATAGAGTGGACGCACCGGCATGTGATCTGCCGCCATGTCAACGGCCAGCGCCGCCAAACACGCAGCGTCCGGCTGCAGTCCGGGGAAAATGACCGTCACATCCGTGCGCACACGTTCGAGCTGCGCCGCGACAAGTGCTGCGCCAGACCCGGTCAACACCACCGGACCCTCCGGTATCAATCGCGCAGCATCGGCTGGGTCCAATACTTCCGCCGTATGAACACCTTGCGACGAACCGCCAAAAAGCTGCGCGTAAACTTGCCCCTTACGCGCATCTACCGCGACAAGCATGTGCGCGGGAAGTTTGCCTCTGTTGCCGCTCAGCGCGTGATCGCGGCGCGCCGTCGCAGCCATAACCATCAATGTTGGAACACCAGTCACTGGAGCGCCGGTCGCCAGAGACAAAGCCCGCGCCGCCGCAATACCGATCCGCATTCCTGTGAAGCTGCCTGGGCCCACCGTCACCGCGATACGATCAAGGTCAGAGAACGGCAATTGAGCCCGCGCCATGACTTGCTCCACCATCGGCAAGAGCGCTTCGGCGTGTCCGGTCTGGCGTAACTCGAATTCGCAAGCCAAGTCAGAGCCCGGCCGGCCGGCTGCGGCTGAACAGGCTCCAAAGCAGGTATCGAGTGCCAATATGTTCATGAGAGGAAATTCTATAGGCCGTTCAGGACATCCTGTCAGTGTGAAAACGGGCTGTCAGTGTGAAAACGGGCGCGCCCATCTACAAAACTCTGACAATCGCCTCTCTTGCAAATTCCTCACCGGCATTGCCGGAGGATCAATTCAGCGAATTCTAGATCACCACCGAATTATGCACGTGCATCCGTATGCGGAAATAACTTGGGCAATGGATCATGGAATTTGGGATTGTACCCAATAATGGCGGTGTCCGGCGCGGCCATCGTCTTTTCAATATTGCCTTCCGTCAGCAGCGGCTTCAGCAGGTTCTTGGCAGCCGGCGTAACGACAAAAACGATGCGGGCAGAACTCATGTTGGCGCTGGTTGGAGCCCATTTCATGACGTGTTTGAGTTCCTGTAATTTTGCTTCGCTCACGGCCCGGCCTTGCCGGGCGTTGTGCGGTCGGGCGGCATAAAACAGTTGGTCACGGACAGGCTTGACCAACACGATGAGACATTGCCGATTTCTTTCGAAACTCAGTGAATTGCATAGTGACTAAATAAAACAGAGCCCTTCCGCAGGAGGGGCTCTATACAAACGCCATGCTGTTACTTGCGCTTAAGCTGCGGCCTGCACTTCCTGCACATCAGGGCAATAATGCTTAAGCAGATTTTCGATTCCATGGCGCAGCGTCGCCGTCGAACTGGGACATCCCGCACAAGCACCGCGCATATGCAGATAGACAATGCCATCGCGGAATCCAGAGAAGGTGATATCGCCGCCGTCTTGGGCAACCGCAGGGCGCACGCGGGTTTCCAGGAGATCCTTGATGGTTGCAACCGTGCCGGCATCCTTCGGATCGAAATTTCCCGCACTGACGTCATTGGAGCTTGCCGCTTCCGAAACGGCCGCCCCCGACATGTAGTGTTCCATGATGGCGCCAAGCACCATTGGCTTAAGATGCGGCCAGTCCAGGTCGCCCTTGGTCACGGAAATAAAATCCGACCCCAGGAACACACCCGTCACACCATCGATGTCAAACAGCCGCGCAGCAAGCGGAGAGGCGGCCGCATTAGCTTTGCTGCGGAAATCGGCCGTGCCCTCGTTCAATACCGTTTTGCCGGGAATGAACTTCAACGTGGCGGGATTTGGCGTTGCTTCGGTTTGTATGAACATGGCAGTCATTCCTTCGGCGGTAACGCCTCAGTTTAGAATTGTTCGAAGTTATAAAAGTCCCGGCCCCAGTTGTCGAGCCTTCGCGGCGGCTCCCAACAGAAATTCTGAGGCACCAGCCTGGGCTTACCACGTGCAAGTGGTCTCAGCAGTGCTCATGCCAGGGCAATAATGTCCGCCAGCGCAAGATTTCCAGGCACTACGGTCACTGGAATGGGAAAAGCCCCGGCTTTGCCAGTTGCAAGCGCCGAAACAAGCGGACCTGGACCCTTGGCGTCAATCGAGGCGCCTAATACGAGGATCGCCACGTCTTCGTCCTCAGCAATCGCCTTTAGAATTTCTTCGGCCTTGACGCCTTCGCGAATGATGTCTTCGCAGACAACCTTGTCAAAGCCCGCCAGATGCAGCTTTCGCCGGAACATCCGGAACAAGGCTTTGGCTTTGCTGGTTTCTTCCTCGATCTGCACCTGCCGCACGCCCGCCCAAGGCTGATGCTCCTGCGGTTCGATAACAAAAAGCATCGCCAGCGACCCAGACGAATGGGCGATACGGCTGGCGGCATAGTATAGCGCGCTTTCAACCTCCTGGCTGTCATCAACGATGAGCAGGAACTTGCGAGCATGACCTGATTCGAATGACCGGCGTTTTTTGATATCCATCATGGCAACGCAAAGTGCCATGCGATTCTAACGATAACAATATGTCTTCTTGGGCGGCGCGCACCCGCGCTCGATCCATGTGCCCGGCCGCCAACCCGGGCAGTGCTTCTTTTAGCGGCCGATCTGAACCACAACCGCCGTCTTACCGTTGCCCGTCTGGTTGGCTTCGAGCTGACGTCCGCGGCCAACCTGAAACACGGCAATGGCGTTATTGTTGCCGGTCTGGGCAACAGTGGCCGAATGCTTGCTGCCACGCTGAACGACGGCGGCATAATTGCCAGCACCGCTCTGGCTCACTCCAGCCGCATTACCCCTGCCGCGCTGATCGACGGTTGCGTTGTTGCGAGCTGAGTTCGCCCACCCGTAGATCCTCAAACCCTCTCGAATGGCGGCGGCCTGATCGCCCTTGGGCGTCATAACGATTGTCCGCGCCTGACCTGCGGATGCCGGAGTGGAGCCAAGCGCCAGCATCACACTGATAGCGAGTACAGAAGCCTGGAAGGTCTTATTGAAGGCCATTGCTATTCTCCTGGGCGAAATCAACTTATCCGAGCATCCACGATCAACTCAGCACTCGAAACCGACAGTGCCATGCGGTCGCTGAATATGATTTGAACCCTGTTGTCAGCCCGGGTTCATGCCGCAAGCACGCCTCAGCGGTTGGGCTAGGGAAAAGGAGAGCTTTGCAAGTGCAAAACCCTCCTTCATTTACGATGCCGTCAACTCAAAGCGAGCCGCCCGAACGCTCTTTGCATGCCGTCGAGTGACCATCAGCCGAGACACGCAGCGTCGCTGTATAGCCGCCATCACCGCCAAGAGATACCGAGCCGACCGTGCTCTTGCCACCGGCTCCGACACTGAACTCACCACCCTGATTGATGTTTGAGCTGCCGCCGCCGCCAGATTTCACGACGCTGAATTGATACGAACCGTCAGCGGCCGAGCTGGAGAACACGACGCCTTCCAGCACCACGCTGCCGCCGCGGTGCGACTGATAAATTTCACAGCGCAATCCAGATCCACCGCCTGCTGCCGCTTGATCTGGCAAAGCCATTGCGAACCCGAGACCCAGCACACCGGAACCCGCCAAAAGAGCAAGCGGCTTCGAATAATGGGACATGATCCTGTCTCCTCTAGAAAGAAATTCACGGTCTGTGAGAATGAGCCGGGGGAACATCCACTAGTGTTCCTCCGGCCGTGTTGATGGGAAGGCCGTGCATTAATCCTGCACGATCACCGCGACGTTGCCGGCACCAACCTGCCTGGTAGCAGCATGGTTGTTGCGGCCGGCCTGGATGACGCCAACAGCGTTGCCATGACCGTCCTGCGAGGTGACGACCGTGTGGCCCGAACCGAACTGTGCCACACCGGTGATATTGCCACGGCCACGCTGAGCCGTTTGAGCAGAGTTGCGAGCGCCACGCTGGCCAATGACCGTCAAGTTGCGGGCACCGTGCTGATTGCTGATGGCAGAGTTACTGCGTCCGCCCTGGTCAACCGTCAGGCGGTTGGCAAAGCCCGACTGAGCGCCACCGGCACCGTTGCCGACGCCATACTGCTGGATTGAAACGCTCGAACCGCCGGCCTGGGCTGCCGTTAAGCCGCCGGCCAATGTCACAGCAAGGGCACCAAGGGCAAGGAATGTATGCTTCATCATCGTCTAATCTCCTGGGTTTGGCAGTAGCACCCGCCGTAACTGAAGCTCGCGGGTTACTCACTGCTCCACCTCTCGAGTGGATGATGCGTTTTTAGATGATGGCCCCTGAACCCGTTCTGAACCCGTAGTTTACCTTAGGTTCATCTAACCAGGCTCTCGCAAAGCCTCGCAACAAACTTGCCTTACACCTTTAGAAGCAACACGAATCCGGCACTCATGGTGAGGCTTGCTGCCGACCGCGCGCCGTGTTTACAGCGGCCGAACCAACACCGTCGCCAATAACTTCGTTGTGGCCGGCACCATCACCTTGACAGCATTCAGCGCCTACGCCCTGATGCAGGACACGTCTCCGGATCGGCAAGGAAGGACATACGGTCCAGGGTAGTTCCGGTCTTAGTGGATTAGTGGAATGGCCCTAGATCTTGTTTTGCCGTGCTTCTTGCCAGGAAAACCGCTCACACTTTTCCCGGAAGCACGCTGTTTTGCCGTGCTTCTTGCCGGGAAAACCGCTCACACTTTTCCCGGAAGCACGCTGGCCGCAACGCCTGGCGAGCGGCAGTGGCCGCATTCGGGTGCAGAATTGAGAATTTGTCCGGGTGATGCAGGTCCAGTCTGCTTAGGCAACACCGGATGACCACACACCGCGCATAGCCGGTGCACCCCCTCTTCCAGGCCGTGCTGCAAGGCCACACGTTCATCGAACACGAAGCATTCACCCTGCCAAAGGCTGTCTTCTCGCGCCACTGTTTCAAGATATTTGAGAATTCCGCCCTTGAGGTGAAAGACCTCTTTGAAACCCTGTGAGAGCAAATAGGCCGAAGCTTTCTCGCAGCGTATCCCACCCGTGCAGAACATGGCGACCTTGCGGTGCCCGGCGGAATTGAGATGCTCGCGCACGAAGCGGGGGAAGTCCCGGAATGAGGTGGTGCCAGGATCGAGACTACCTGGAAAGGTACCTGTCTTGAACTCATAATCATTGCGCGTGTCGATCAGCGTCACGCCCGGCTCACCAATCAGCGCATTCCAGTCCTTTGCCTCTACGTAGGTTCCAACTTTGACCGACGGGTCCGCCTCAGGCACACCGAAAGTCACGATCTCGCGTTTGATCTTGATCTTGAGACGCTGAAAGGGTTCAGCAGACGCCTGCGATCTCTTTGTTTCCAGATTGGCAAAGCGGGCATCGGCGCGTAGCCAGGCTTCAAGCCCATCAATGGCGGAGACAGTGCCTGCAACCGTTCCGTTGATGCCTTCATGCGCCAGTAGGATTGTGCCTTTGATGCCGAGAGCGCGGCAACAGGCAAGCAGTGCCTCGCGCAGCCCGGTACAATCGCCAATGGCTACAAACTTATAAAATGCTGAAACGGTGTAGGTCATGACGGCAAACAAAATTGAGCCAGTGATTGGCTCACTTCTGACACTTGGGGCACCAGAATGTCGAGCGCCCAGATTGCACCGAACGCCGCACCTTACCACTGCAACCGGCACGCATGCACGGCTCTCCTTCGCGGCCATAGACCCTGAAATCGTCCTGAAATGTCCCGCTCTCGCCATCGGTGTGGCGATAGTCGCGAAGGGTTGAGCCCCCCGCCGCTATGGCCTCCTGCAATACCGTGCGGATAACCGGTACCAGGGCTTCGCACCGGTTATTGGGAGCCCCATTGCGAAATGCCAACCGTGACGCAGGGGCCAGCGGCGACAACTGGGCACGAAACAGGGCTTCGCAAACGTAGATGTTGCCCAGTCCCGCTACGTGGCGCTGGTCCATCAAAAATGCCTTGGTATCCAATTTGCGCCCCACCGCCCGGCCAGCAAGATACCGCGCAGACAAGTCCTCGCTCAACGGCTCGACGCCCAGCGCTTTGAACAAAGGATGAGCCGCCACATCTTTTGCGGCAATCAAAAGCATAAAGCCGAACCGGCGCGGATCATTGTAGATAACGGACGCTCCGCTCTCCAAGTGCAATACGGCATGATCGTGTTTGGGGCTGGCGCCAGAACCGTAGACATAGCTGCCCAGCGTGTCCGCCTGAAACTGATGCGTACCCGATGACACCGACAGCCGTCCGGTCATGCCCAAATGCACGACAAGCACTTCCCCACCCGAGAGCTGCGCCAGTATATATTTCGAACGCCGCTCTAACTTTTCAACAGTTTGTCCTTCAAGGCGAGCAGCAAAGCGTGGAGGAAACGGAAAGCGCAAATCGGCGCGCCGTTGTTCTACACGCACGACACGCGCGCCACGAAGCACAGGCTCTAACCCACGGCACACGGTCTCGACTTCTGGAAGCTCTGGCATAGCGATGCCCTTAGAGTGCTTCCGGAAAAGTGTGAAGCGGTTTTCCGGAGAGAAGCACGATATAATAAAGAGCTAGGATCTCCACGCCATTCAATCAAACCTGGACAGACCCTTGAGCGTTCGCACCGGCAGTGGATTGGTTCTAACGAACCAGAAACAAGGGCCCATCGTGGAGTTTGGCGAAACTGGCTAGGCCACCACCGGCTGGCAGCAGTGCTCCGCCCAGTTGGGCTATTGCAAACCCCACGCCCAGGTCCTGCAGGACACTGGCCAGCGCCTCGGGACTGGCACACGTGTCTGGCGAGAGAATAAGTTCGGCACTGTCGCGCCCATCCAAAAGCAGCCGGACTTGGCCCTCCATCCATGCGAGGTCATCGGCGTTGCCTCCAAACAATATCAAATGCACGTCTTCGCCCATGCCCGCGGCAAGTCGTTCAGCGGCCCGCAGCATTGGCTCGGCGTGCGCTAATTGTTCGACAATGGCGACAACCGGCCCGTCTGTATGCCGAGCACCACGACCGGCGGCAACAAAGCCCGTCACGTCGGCAATCGTGCTGAAGAGACCGGCCAAATGACTCTCGGTTTGGGCGGTAACTGGCTCAGCCAGAACGGCGATGTTCCACGGGCCATTCTCCGAGCAAGCGGCGGCGATTGCGGCAGCTTGGTCACCCCGAACTGTTCTGCAGTGCACAGGTACGGCCACATCACGTGCCGCTGCCACAACTTCTCCATGCCGTAATACAGCTAGGCGCTGCAGCAACGGCTCCAGCTCACCGGATTGAATTTTTTGCGGCAGTCCGCCACCAATAGTCACTTCACGCGCAAAATCGAACTGCGCAAAATCGAACAGCTCAGGATCCTCCGCCACGAGGCTTTCCAGGCCCGCGCTGAAGCTGCGCGCAATTCTCAAGGCCGCGGCAAGGGCCATGGGGGCAACATCGCAGTGCGCCGTCATTTGCAGAACGACACGGCCGCTGTTTTCATCCGCCTCGGCGACATGTGCGATCATATTAGCGTCACCGCAGGCACCCGCGGGGTCAATCGAGCCTGGCGTTGCGCAAACACATGCTGAACGTGTCCCGCATCGATGACTTTATCTTCGGCCAGCATTGCGCCACGATGCGCTTCGTCGAGCACCTGGATGAGTGGCTCTTGCGCCAGAGACAGCCCCCCGCTTTTTTCTGCACGCAACGCGCTATCGCCAATGAGAGCGGCGACGGCGGCGGCGGTTAGCGGTAGCTGGCTATTTTGAGCGACGAGCCCGGCAATCCAACGCGCGAATTCCATTTCATTGTCCGCGCTCCGGTCCATGCGCCCAGCACAACGCACCGTCACCCTAAATAGGCTCGAAAGCTCTGGATCGGCATCACACATCCGCCGGTATGTTACGTCATCGGCCAGCACGACCGTCTTGATATTAAGTGGCACCGGACTGGGCTGGAGAGCGGGATGCCGGGCAATTTCCGCTCCCGCAGTCAGCGCATCTGTCATCGCCAGCCAGCCATCACCCGCGGGCTGCAGGCCGCGGACATCGGCAAAAAGATAACCGCCATTCGCAATCTGCAAGGCCCCCGGAACAAGATCCATATGCGCACCATCGATCACGCCAGAGGCATTGGTTGCCGGAGCGCTCATACACAATTGGCAGCCCTTAAGTTCGTGAACCGGCGCCCCTGATTGGGGCGCGCCGTTATTTGCAATGACGTTAACGAGATAGCGCCGGAATTTTGGATCACCGGCGATGTGTACGGGGCCCGGCCCGGCCCCGGGACTCACGGCGCCGCCACTGTGAAAGATATCGCAATTGCGCACCAAACTGGCTTTGGCCCGGCCAAGAAATGCCGCCGCTCGCGGCACGCCGGCCAAGTCCTGTTCAAGCCATTCGAAAGCGGCATCCACCACACGTTGTGCAGTGGCAGAGCGCAGGGCCAATAAGGCTGCATGCTGCTCACGTATTGACTGCGCAGGCTGAATAAGAACGTCCGCCAACTGCGGCTGCAGCGCTGCAATTCGCGCTTCAATGTCGCTGCGCATGGCGTGGGGCAGCTGCGCGAAAACGCCCGGCTTAACGACCTTGCCATCGTGCATTGGCGCAAGTCCATAGCCATTGGGCGTGCGCAACAGGGCAATATTCTGCTCAGCAGCTTTGTGTTGAAGGTCTGCCAGTGCAGCCTCGCTGCCGGCCCGGTGCTCATCGGCAACTTGGCGGCAACGTGCGTTGAATTCGCCGGTTGCGAAGGCGGCAGGCACCGTTGCACTCAATTCTGAAAGCGCTTCCAGCATACCATCGGCTAAGTGGCGCCCCTGTCCGGCAGGCAGTTGCAGCGCCAGTGGGCGCCGCGCATCTTCGAAATTGTGCACATAAACCCAGTCGTCAGCGGCAGACCTCGACTGCGCGTGTGCATGAAGCATCTTGAGTATAGCCGCCCGTGCACCAAATCCCGGAGGCGACACGACACAAGCATGAAGACCCGGAGCATCGGACTCAAGCACCGATTGAATTGCCGCTATGACGTGTTCCTGCCCAAACCAGCCATCATAGGCGTCTAAGTCACTCGTCGTAGAAAAATCCAGTGAAACAGAGGTGGAACAATCACGCGAGGCTTCACCGGATGTGCCCTGGGTTTCGTCAGGTACATCTATGATATCTGGTATGATATCTGGGGCAACTTCGGCGGGAAGTGCGGCCGCAACTTCCGGATTTTCTGCCTGATCTTTCTTGGCGCGCCTGAAAAACATAAACTCGCTCGATTGTGCTGTGGGGAGGGATTGGACGCAAAAACTCGAAATGGCTCAGGAAGACTTTGAACACCTGGACAAGGGAAAAACGGGCTGTGAGGATAACGGACTTGGCCAGCTCCCATTCCCGCATGGCGGATCCATGACCGAAAACAGCAAAACTGAAGACAGAGGCATACCCGCCACACCGGTATGTGGACGCCAATCGCTGGCGGCACATGAAATCGCGCGAGGGACAACCCGACTTTTTGCTGGACTTAACGTCGCCTGCGTAACCGAGTTCAAACTGCCAAATGGACAGCGCGCCGACATCGGAGCTCTCACACGGAGTGGTAAAATCGTTATCGTCGAAATCAAATCGTGCTTGAACGATTTTCGCACGGACCAAAAATGGACGAATTACCGGGAGTACTGCGACGAGTTTTATTTCGCAGTGAACATTGGCTTCCCCAGTGAAGTGCTACCGGCCGATGCTGGATTTATTCTCGCCGACCGGTATGGGGCGGAAATGATCCGGCAAGCACCCAGCATGCCACTGCCAGCCGGCCGCCGCAAAGCCCTGACACTGCGTTTTGCCCGCATCGCCGCCCGCCGGCTCGCCGGCGCTCTTGATCCTGGGCCGCCAGCTATTACCGGCATCGACCCAGACGATTGATCTTGGCTTGAGCGGGTCCGCCACCAAAATACCAAACCCAAAGCACCATTACTTTGGCGCTCGCTTGGCGAGAATACGCTGCAACGTGCGCCGGTGCATGTTGAGCCTTCGTGCAGTTTCCGAAACGTTGCGATTGCAAAGCTCATAGACCCGCTGGATATGTTCCCAGCGCACGCGATCCGCCGACATTGGATTTTCCGGCGGCGGAGCCTTGGTGTTGGCCGGAGCCAAAAGCGCGTCGGTAACGTCGTCGGCATCGGCGGGTTTGGCCAAATAGTCGACCGCACCGAGCTTAACCGCTGATACTGCGGTTGCGATATTGCCATAGCCCGTCAGCACGATGATGCGTGCATTGGGTTTCAGCCGCGTTAGCTCGGCGATCACATCAAGCCCATTTCCGTCTTCAAGGCGCATATCGACGATGGCGAATGCGGGGGCCTTTTGGCGAATGAGATCAATGCCCTCTGCCACCGAATGGGCGCTTCGGACCTCAAATCCGCGCAACTCCATGGCGCGCGAAAGGCGCTGCAAAAACGCCCGGTCATCGTCGACGATGATGAGCGACTTGTCTTCTGGCAGTTCGTCTGGGCGATATGAAAGATCTTCGGTCACGTTGTGTCCTCCCGCGCCAAGACTTTATAGGCCTGTCATGGCCCACGCCAAGCCCCAAACCGCAGGGTTAACGGCAGAAAATCGTCCTAATCGTAAAGATCACCGGGACGGAGGGCTACTGGCAGGGATTTCGGCGGCGGCGGCGGGCTCCACCGCAGCCGGTGCGCTTTCAAACGCCCGCCGGGGCCAGCTTATGCGGACAATGGCGCCGTGGGCGGGAGGCGCCCGGTTTTCCAGCGACAGCCGAGCGCCCGAACGCTCGAGCAACGTCTTGGCAATGAAGAACCCCAGACCAAGCCCATGCGCTTCCTCAACGTTGGCAACGCCTGACTTCCCCACCTCCATCACACGCGAACCGGCTGGCCGGGTCGTCACGTAGGGCTCTCCCAGCGCGTCAATCAAACTTGGCTTGAAGCCTGGACCGTCGTCGCTGATGGTCACCGCAATCACGTCCTGATCCCACTCGGCCAGCACGTCGACTCGCGTCTCGGCAAAATCAATGGCATTCTCAAGGATGTTGCCAAAGCCATAGATGACACCAGGCTTTCTCTCCGACAGCGGCTCTGCTGCGGCGCCACCGCTCGCATGTGGAAATGGCCGCGCGACCACTCTTATCTTCTTGATCTCGCCCTGATAGGGCTCTGCCGCCTCGCTCAACATTTCCTGGATGAGAAGGCCCGTGTAATGCGGATCCTGTTCGGCGGGTTCGCGTGTCAACTTGCGCAAGATATCACGGCAGCGCTGCGCCTGCGCGCGCAGCAATTGAATATCTTCCAGAATCGGGCTGTCTTTACCCAATTGCCGCTCAAGCTCATTGGTGACGAGGGTAATCGTCGACAATGGCGTGCCAAGTTCGTGGGCCGCAGCCGCAGCCAGACCATCGAGAGCATGAAGTTTTTGTTCGCGCGCCAAAACAAGTTCGGTTGCCGACAATGCCGCCGACATATCCCGCCCCTCTTTCGTCAGTCTCCAAGTATAGAGCCCGAGAAAAATCATGCCTGACATGACCGACAACGTGAGCCCGGCGCGATACAGCGGCGGTAACTCGAACGCAACTCCTGCTTCCCAGGGCAATGGCAAAGACCATATGGCGAGTATGATAGTGGCAAAGATGCCAAGCGATCCCAGCATGACCGTGTTGACCGGCGGCAAGGTGGCTGCAGAAACCGTGACCGGCGCAACGAGCAGCAGCACGAATGGGTTGTCTATGCCGCCGGTGAGATAGAGAAGAGCCGTGAGCTGCACAATATCGTAGGCGAGCAATCCCGTTGCATAGTTGACGGGCAGCCGGAACCTGGCCGGATAACGGATCGATAAAATCACGTTGATCCACGCGGACACCGCGACCACTGTCAAGCACGCCGCCAGGGGCAGCTGGAACCCAAGCCCAATGGACACTATGGATATGGCAGCCAGTTGACCGATGACCGCAAGCCAGCGAAGCCGCACAAGGGTGTGAAGCCGCAATCTTCTATCGGCTGGCGAGGTGAACATCTGGACCCTTGCGGTCATTGAGGCGCCTTGCGCATGTCTCTCTTTCTGATCACGGTACAATCCCAGAGCCTTGCAGCGGGCACAGCATACCGCCCATGAACGTTAGGCCAGCTTGCCGCACCTTGCCAGCGAATGAAACTTGTCTCACACAGGTCTCGTTTATCGCAATGCCCACAAACGCCTGCGCACGCAAATTTGCACCGCGGGGGGGCCTCAACCCACACGTCTGAGCGGGTGCCACCCATCCCGGCTTAACAAGGCTGGCGGCACGCGAGGCAAACAGGCGGCACCCGTTCGAAAGTGAAGGCATGATGACCCCCCGTGTGATTCTCATAACCGTGATCGGCTTGCTGGCCGGCGCCGTGGTGGCCCTCAGCGTCTTGTCGCGGCAAGCCAACGTCAATGTTCCCCAGCAGGCCACCAGTACCGGCCAGGCCCTGATCGGGGGGCCCTTCAGCCTGACCGCGACCAGCGGTGTTACGGTCACTGAAAAGAGCTTTCCCGGCAAACCGATGCTCGTCTATTTTGGCTTCACGAACTGTCCTGATATTTGCCCATCTGGACTGCAGATAATTTCAGCTGCTCTCGACCAGCTTGGCCCCGATGCCGCCAAGGTGGCCCCGCTTTTCATCACGCTGGACCCCGAACGCGACACGGCTCCAATGCTCGGTGCGTATCTGAAAAGTTTTCATCCGCAAATTATCGGATTAACGGGCGAACCTGACGCGATCTCAGGTGTTGCGAAGATCTACCGGGTCTACACTAAGAAAGTTCCGCAAGGCCCTTCGCCTGGCGACTACAGCATCGACCATTCCGGGTTCATGTACCTGATGGGCACAAACGGGCAATTCGTGACACACTTTCCCCACAACGTCAGCGCAGACAAGCTTACCGCCGCACTGTCGGCCGCGTTGGGCAGTCCTTAATTCCAAAGGTCATCAGGCCTCGTACCGGACTATATTTTCCGTGGCGTGGAACGGGAATGCAGATAACCGCTGCGTGATCAAGTGCGCTGTTGAGCCGTGGGGCGTTGGCGCAACACCCAGACGTTTGTGATGGTCACGCGTCGCTTTCGCTCTTTGGGTTGATGGCATGAACTTGCTAGAGACGAATATTGGCTTCATCGCTTCGCAACTCCCGTGCTTGGGTCCGATAGCGAAAACAGTGTAGGGTCGGGCGTTCCTCACTCGCGATTGTTGTCCAGTCAATAGACCCTGTCAGCCTGAAACAATTTTGGCGGTCAACTGAGGTACTTCATGCGCAAGTCAACGGCATCCACTGCAGGCTCGAACAATCGTGAAAAGCTGTCCGTGCTGGGTGCGCCGGTTGAAGTTCGCAGACATGCCGGCGCGCGCCGTTTGACGCTGAGAGTGTCGCGCACGCGCCGCGCCGTTATCGTGACCTTGCCGCTGCAGTGCGACTTGGGCGAAGCTGGAAGCTTCCTTAATCGCAACATTGATTGGGTCCGCGCCCGCCTCGACAGCTTGCCCCAGCCAGTTCAATTCAGTGAAGGGGCATTCATGCCGTTGCGTGGCGAGACGCACCAACTCGTTTTTACCGGGAAGACATGCACCGGGCGCCAAGGTGCTATCGTGCGCCATGAGGCCGGCCCGTTTCCGCAACTCCACGTTTCGGGGGAAACTGAACACGCCCCGCGCCGCATCACCGATTGGCTGGCGGCGCAGGCTAAATCCGATCTAATGGCCAGGGTTGCCCATCACGCCAGTACCCTCAACGTCAAACCCAAACGGGTAGCGGTTCGCGACCAGGCCAGCCGCTGGGGATCGTGTTCGACGACAAGCGTACTCTCGTTTTCATGGCGCCTCGTATTGGCCCCGCCTGCAATTCTAGACTATGTTGCCGCCCACGAAGTTGCGCATCTGCGCGAAATGAACCACGGCCCGCGCTTCTGGGCACTGGTCCGCCAAACGTTTCCCGACCTCGACGAAGCAAAACGCTGGCTGCAAATTTATGGCCTCGATCTTCACCGCTACGGTGCATCTGAGGCTTAAGCGCCCCGCCCCCGCAACCGGCGCTCGATCAATTCGCAGCACCGCCCAATGACATCAAGCCGGGTGGAGGGCGCACAATAATCCGGCCGCCCGGCGGCTCTGCCGGCTGCATAGAGATGGATTGATCGCTGTCCTGCAGCGTGCCTTGGTCTGCCACGGGTGCGGCAAGCGCCCGCTCGATCAGATCTGGATCGATGGCCTCCACCGGATATGCCGCCGCATTCGGCCGTGGGCTTTGCCGTGGCAATACGGCCCCAACAGTCACTTGTGGCAATGCGGACGTATTCACCTTGGCCTCACGCAGCCAAGGCAGGTCTTCAAAGCCGTGAGTACTGGCAGAGACATGTTCGCCGCCTGTGGCCAGCAACCCGCCATCTTCGATGCCCGGCAGCGCCAGCGGCGCCTTGCCCTGATGCGCGACACGCATGATCTGCTGCCAGATGCTGGCTGGCAGACTGCCACCCATTACTTTGTTCATGGAGCGGCCATTGTCGTTACCGACCCAAACGCCTCCTGCAAGGTGAGCCGTGTAGCCAGCAAACCAGGCATCGCGGAAATCTTGAGTGGTTCCGGTCTTTCCGCCAGCCATGTGACCGGGAATTGCGGCACGGCGGCCGGTGCCCCAGGTCATGCCGGCACGTAGCATATCGTTCATGGCAGCCACATGTGCGGGCGCCACGGCCTGAATGTCGCTCTGCGCGTCACGCGCAAACAAAACCCGCCCCGAACTCATGCGCACGCGCCTGATGCAGTGCGGCTCGACCGCCCGCCCGCCATTGGCCAGCACCCCATAAGCGCCCGTCAGTTCCATGAGACCCACCTCGGACGTGCCAAGCGATAGTGATGGGTCTTGGCGCAGGACCGTCGTGATCCCAAGCCTGCGCGCTGTAGAGATAACGGCGCTCGCGCCAAGCCCAGCATACAGCCTTACTGCCACCGAGTTGATTGACTGGGCAAGCGCGTGCCGCAGCGTCACAGCACCCGCGTATTTTCCGTTATCATTGCGAGGCGTCCAGCCATCAATGGTCAAGGGCGTATCGTAAACGAGGCTATCGGGCGTGTAGCCGGATTCAATAGCCGACAAATAAAGAATTGGCTTGAACGCAGAGCCCGGCTGACGAAGGGCTTTAACGGCGCGATTGTACTGGCTTTCGAGATAGGACTTGCCGCCCACCATGGCGCGGATGCCGCCCTCCATATCGAGGACCACAACAGCCGCCTGGCTTGCGGCCAATGCGTTGCCGTTGGTATTCAGTTCCGTAGCCACGATCTGAGACGCCCGCTTTTGCAGGTCCAAGTCGAGGGTCGTTTCAACGACAATTTCAGCATGCCCCGAGCCCGCCAGCGGTGGCAGGCGCTCAAGTACGAAATCAATCACGTAATCGATCCCGGTTTCGTCCTTGGCACGCCGGCTCTGTGTGAATTTGACCTTATCCATAGAAGCGCGGCGGTAATCTTCGGCAGAGATCACTTCCGCCGCCAGCATTTTACTCAAAACGCTGCGGCCGCGCGTCAAGGCCTGTTCGGGGCTGGATGACGGGGAATACTTCGAAGGCGCCTTGAGAAGTCCGGCGATGACAGCGGCCTCGGCAAGCGTTAGCTCGCGCGCCGATTTGTCAAAATAACGCTGCGCCGCTGCTTCGATCCCATAGGCTCCACTGCCGAAGTAAACGCGGTTGAGATAGAGTTCGAGTATTTCGTCCTTGCTAAGCCTCATCTCCAGCCAAACCGCGAGGGCAAATTCCTCAAGCTTACGGCCCAGAGTGCGCTCAGGCGTCAAGAACATGTTCTTGGCCAGTTGCTGCGTCAGCGTCGAGCCGCCTTCGACATAACGGCCCGCGCGCAGATTGGCGAACATGGCACGCGCCATGCCTGCAGGATCGATGCCCCAATGGTTGTAGAAGCGGCGATCTTCAGTGGCGACGACAGCATCAGTGACACGGCGCGGCAGGAGAGCTAGTGGCATATAGTCATGCGCCTTGCCGCGTTCGGCCAACACCGAACCATCGCGCGCGAGAATGCGTACCACCGGCGCGGGCTCTTTTTGCCGGGCTGCCAGGGGATTGGGAAAAGAGATCGTATAGTAGACGAGCAATGCGCCAAGACTGAGCGCTGCAACGGCGGGCACGGCAACGAGGGCTATCATCAGCAAGCGGGCGCGCGCCGGCACGGCCTTCAATATTTTCGTTGCTGACTCTGCAAGATCTCCGCTCAATTCCGGAATCATGGGTCCCAGCGAATGGCGCAAGCGGGCCGCCTCAATTTCCAAGCCACTCCGTGACGCCGGATCTTTGCTCTGGCGAAAGAAACCCATTCCCGCAAATGCCTTTTAATTCCGCTCTAGTTTTCCAGCTCAGAGGCTTCGTACGCTCAGCGTCAGTCCAGAACCCTAGTGTGACGGTCGAGAAGTCCGCGCCATTCTTGCGGCGGTCGCTTTGGCGGACTTCTCGACTTGAATCACACTAGAATCATTAGTTTTCTAGTGTCCTTTTGATCGCAAAGTTCGTAATGAGTGCGCCGGAAAATGAGACGAACTTCGCGATCAGGACACTAGCCACTCTCTTGCTTGTGTTCGGGATTCACGAACACTTGGCAACCTTCGCCCGGAATGAAGCGTTTGATCCAGAACACGAGTGCCGCTCCGGAACAGTCCCCACCAATCCAACGTGCTGTTCAAGAACTGTAGGCGGATCATCGCTAATGTGGGGTTAACCAATGGCCGGGCGGCACCCAGGTCTTGTAGCCAGTCACGTGCCCAGCTCGCCGGCACGACCGCCTTGCGCCGCCAACTCGTGTTCGTCATTCGTTCGCCGCAAAGCCTTTGTCTTATTGATCGCGTTGTTTTGGGGAACTTTGTAACCTCAGCTTAACTCTGTCGCGTCAGTGTCAAATGGCGGCGGCCCTGTTTGCGGTCGCAGTTGTCAGTTGCGTTTTTTCGAAAGTACCTAGTCCCCATGAGTACCAAGCGCCGTTCCGCGTCCGCTCTCGTGACAAATCGCGTCATCCTCGGCGAATGCTTAGAGGAACTGCGCAAGATCCCATCGCAAAGCGTCGATCTCGTTTTCGCTGACCCGCCCTACAATTTGCAACTTGGCGGCGATCTTCTGCGCCCCAATAACACGCGTGTTGATGGTGTCGACGATGCCTGGGACAAGTTTTCAGATTTCGCCGAGTACGACCGCTTTTGCCTTGCCTGGTTGTCTGAAGCCAAGCGCATCTTGAAGCCCGACGGCGCCATCTGGGTCATTGGCTCGTATCACAACATTTTCCGCCTCGGCGCGGCGCTGCAGGATCTCGGCTTCTGGATCTTGAACGATGTCGTTTGGCGTAAAGTGAACCCGATGCCGAACTTCCGCGGCAAGCGCTTTACCAACGCCCACGAAACGCTGATATGGGCGGCCCGTGATCAGAAATCGCGCGTCACCTTCAACTATGAAAGCCTCAAGGCTCTCAACGACGATCTGCAGATGCGTTCTGATTGGCTGTTTCCGATTTGCGCGGGCCCCGAGCGCCTTAAAGACGACGGCGGCCGCAAAGCCCATCCAACTCAAAAACCCGAAGCTCTGTTGAACCGCGTACTGCTCGCCTCGACCAACGCCGGCGACATCGTGCTCGACCCGTTCTTCGGCACGGGAACGACGGGCGCTGTCGCCAAGCGCTTAGGCAGAAAATGGATCGGCATCGAGCGTGAAGCCGATTACGCCAAGGCCGCCACCGCGCGCATTGCAGCCGTTGAGGCCAACACTGTGAGCGCGCTTGAGACCATCCGTTCCAAGCGCACCGAGCCGCGCGTACCGTTCGGAACCATCATCGAACTCGGGATGCTCGCCGCGGGCAGCCCGCTTTATGACGAACGAAAGCGCGTGCGCGCAGAAGTCAAAGCCGATGGATCGCTGGCGGTGCCGGGGATCCAAGGTTCCATCCATCGCGTCGGAGCCGAAGTGCAGGGCAAAGCCGCGTGCAACGGCTGGACCTATTGGCACTATGAAATAGAGGGCAAGCTCAGACCCATCGACGTGCTGCGCGACCGCGCCAAGCGCGAGCTGGGGCTAATCCCGGAGCTAGTCAGCGAGATTGTGATCGCGGCGGAGTAGGGTTGGCGGCTCAGTTGGAGCTCGAAAGTCCTACCAGAGAAGCGAGCCACGTCAGTAATGGAAAATAGCCGGCCAAAAATCCCACGACCCCCAAAGCGGCGCTGGTGAGCAACGCGTCACCGACAGGTGCGCCATCGTGGAAGTAGACACCTGAGCCGCCTAATAGGGCACAAAGCACTCCAAAGCCGGCGGCTACGCGAGCGCAGTTTTTGGGGTCACGAAACGCCGCAATTAATCCCAATCCGCGCGCCGCGCTAACAGCGGTAAGCAGAACGTATGATATGATGCCAACGCCCAGACCGCCAGCCATCGCCAGTGCGGAAGGCTGGCCACCGTCTTGATACAGGGCGCCTGCACCGGCGAGCCCAAACGACAAAGCCGCCATGCGTGCGACGCGCTTCCAAGCAGCCGCTTTTTCGCCAATGGCAGAATTCGCTTTTCCTCGCGGGCTCACGACGGGAGGATTGTCCACCACCTCCCCTACTCCTTCATACCCCACGCAATCAACTTGCGCATGACTGACGGCAGCGCGGCGCCGTCGAGTTCGCGGCGTGGCACCCACCGGCAACGATCGCTATCGGCCCAGAACGTCAGTGCCGCGTCGTTAGGTACGATGGCGCGATAGACGGCCATCTCTAAGCGAAAATGTGTGAAGGTGTGCACGACCACGCCAGGCACCGGCCACCAATCAGCACGCAACGGTGCCGACGCCAGCGATAGCTTCGCTGGCTGAACCTCGTCGCCCCAGGCGGTCGAGGGAATTTCCAGCATGCCGCCGAGCAAGCCTTTATCTAGCCGCTTGCGCAACAGCACCTGGCCATCTTCGCGCAACGCCAGAAACGCCACGCCGTAGCGCACCGGCTTTTCCGCCTTGGTCGCGCGCACGGGCAATTGCTCTTCGATGCCCTTTGCATTGGCATGACAATCGGGCTGCAAAGGGCACACGAGACACGACGGCCGCCGCGGCGTGCACACCGTCGCACCGAGATCCATGAGCGCTTGAGCGAAATCGCCAGGACGATCCGCTGGCGTCAGCGTCGCCGCCAAACGCGCGATCTCCTTTTTGGCGCCGGGCAATGGCTGACGCACCGCAAATAATCGCGCCGTCACGCGCTCGATGTTACCGTCGACAGGCGTTGCTTTTTCGTTGAACGCAATCGCAGCAATAGCCGCCGCCGTATACGGTCCGATGCCGGGAAGCGTGCGCAGCCCGGCAGATGTCTTGGGAAACTTGCCGCCATGATCTTGCACCACGGCCTTGGCGCATGCGTGCAGATTGCGGGCGCGCGAATAGTAGCCAAGCCCAGCCCATACCGCGAGAACCTCTTCCTGACCGGCAGCAGCCAAGGCAATAACATTGGGCCAGCGCGCAAGAAAATTGTCGAAGTACGGGATGACGGCCTTGACCGTCGTCTGCTGCAGCATAATCTCGCTGAGCCAGACCTTGTAAGCGTCAGGCCGCTTCTTGCCGGTAAATCGCCATGGCAAAACGCGGCCTTCGCGGTCGTACCATTCCAGCAGGGCCGCGACAGTGTCGGGCCCGGCCGGCCGGAGCGGAAGTTGCTTTCGCGCCACAACTATCAACAGCAATCCCCTTCGCAAGTCCTGCGAATCGATCTCTAGATAATAGGCGTAATGCAACGGTCCTGGATATGCGGGTGTGAAATCGCGGTGCCAAAGCACACAGAAAAGCTAAGGACGAACCCTGATCTGGCCCCATCGTGCCGGACCGCGCTGGCGCATACTCGTACTTTGCAGCGCGGCGCCATCGTTACGCCGCCGAAGCCATCCGCCATGCGCGGGCCTGCTTGGCTCCCGGTCAAGGCGGTTGGCACTTTCGTGCCCAAGCTGACTCAGAAATCCTTTGAAAAATATGGATTTTCAACCGCAACCCTGCTGACGGACTGGGTCCGTATCGTAGGTCAGGATCTGGCGCAGGATACGGCACCGGAGCGCCTTAAATGGCCGCGCGGGATGGCTGAACAGCGCCAAAAGTCGGGAGACGACAAGGGGCTGGGAGGCGCCACGCTGGTTTTGCGCGTCGACCCGGCCCGGGCCCTCGATATTTCATACAAGGAGCGCCAGATCACCGAGCGCATCAATACCTATTTTGGTTACCGCGCCGTCTGCGAATTACGCATCATCCAAGCACCAGTGGTGACACGTTCCGATCAGCCTGAAAGCCCATTCCGGCGCACCGCGGAAGAGTCTTACGAGACGGTCACTCCTAATTCCCCCGATGAGCACTTATTGCTGGCCCTCGCCCGGCTTGAGGCTCGCGTGCTGGGTAAAGTTTAACCCGCCGTTGCTTTAGCCCCACCGGAAGTCCAAAAACGCCGCAGGGAGGGTGCGCAGCTCTCGAATTTGCCTTATTCACGTGGCCATCCCATGCTAGGGCAGCGCTGAGAAGTGGCCTAAACAGCGGGGCAATCTTGGCAGTTGTAAAACTGGCCACCCGCACCGTGACACACAGGAGCCGACGCATTGTCTTTCTCGCACACCCTATCTGCCGCTGTGACCCCCAAGCGCCGCGCTGTTCTTGCCGGCCTCGCGGCCATGCTTGCTGTGTTTCCATTGGCGGCCAACGCCGAAAGCGGCGCGGCCAAACTGACGGCTGGCCCCGATGGCGACATTGCAGAATTGATGAAGCCCGGCGATTTGCCCGATTTCAGCGCCGGTTCGGCGGACGCAAAAGTTACCATCGTCGAATACGCGTCACTGACCTGCCCGCACTGCGCCAAATTTCACAAGGAAGTTTATCCTGGCCTCAAGTCGAAATACATCGATACGGGCAAAGTGCGATTCATCTTCCGCGACTTTCCGTTGAACCCGCGTGCCTTTGGCGGCTCCATGCTGGCGCGCTGCATCGGCGGGGAAAAGGGCCTCTCACTCCTTGAAACCCTTTTCGAAAAGCAAGCCGACTGGGCCTTCGTAGAAGCCAATCCGCAACAGGCTTTGTTCGATGTCAGCAAGCAGGCCGGATTTACTCAGGAAACGTTCGAAAAATGCCTGACGGATCAGAAGTTGTTTGAGCAGCTCACTGCTATGCAGCGCCGCGCCGCTGACGTGCATAAGGTGACATCGACACCGACGTTCTTCGTTAATGGCAAGCGTGTCGTTGGTCCAACACTGGAAGATTTCGACAAGCTGATCGAACCCATGTTAGGTGCCGCTCCTGCTGCACCAGCAGCAACACCCGCCGCCGCAACCGCCGCACCTGAAGAAAAGAAGTAAGCGGTCGCAGACGGCGGCGCCCGCACGGGGGAATGATGCTCATCGGGCTGCAACGAGCAAAGCCTCTATTCGCCGCTGCGGGCCTCCTGCTCGCGGCGATGGTTGCCGCCTGCTCTGGCACTGCGCCGCCAATCGGCGGCGGACAAATTCCAGCTAGTGGCGTCTCAACCGATCAGGCCGCCACTGGCGCAGCTTTTGCCGACGCAGCAACAGTTCAAAAGCAAGCTGAAGGGTCGTTCAATCCGTTTGCCGACCCCACCGCCGCGCCTGCGGGTGGACGGGAGGTCATCAAGGATCCAACGGTTGCTGATGTCATGCTGACGGGGCCGCTACCTGAGATGGCACAGGGCCGCGCCGATGCCCCGGTCACCATCGTCCAGTATGCTTCGCTGACCTGCCCCCATTGCCGGCATTTCCACGAAACGGCGTATCCCCAATTGAAGCGCGAGTTCATCGATACGGGCAAAGTCCGCTACATTCTGCGCGAGTTCCCCATCGGCAAAACCTCGGGCAATGCGACCATTGCCCTGCGTTGCGCAGCACCGGATAAGTATTTCGAACTCTACGGGAAATTCATGATCCAACAGGCCGCCTGGGTCAGC
>JBEBJD010000117.1:0-8376 GCA_040080075.1 Hyphomicrobium sp.
CGAGTGTCCTTCAGTCTCCGGAATGCCTTTGCGAGGGTGCGGCGGAACATGAAGGCATTCCGGAGACAGGACACTAGGCTGACACCATGAGTGATACTGAAGTCAGCATCGATGGTTTGGCGCTAGTGTTGGCATGGTCACAAGCCATGGGAGCGGACGCTGCGGTGTGTGAAGACGCCATCGACTGGTGCGCCCGCGGTTCTGAGGCGCCAGGATCTGATTTTATCTTTCCCGGCCGCGGTATAGGCCCCCAACATCCATCTGCGAATGCCGCGGCTCAGGGGGCTGGTACAAGCCAGCCCAGCACGGCCTTAACTCGCCAGCCAATGTCTCAGCCCCCGCGCTCTCCTGCCACTGCGCGGCCTGCAGCCGTGTTGCCGGGGGTCAAACCAGCTGTGCGGCCTGCTCGGGTCGAAGCTGCCAATCTGCTCGAACTCGAAGCCAAGCTGCGAGCCTTTGATGGGTGCGGTCTGAAAGTGACGGCAACCAATCTCTGCTTTTACCGGGGTGCACCGTCCTCGAAGCTGATGATTATTGGCGAAGCTCCAGGCCGTGACGAGGATATCGAAGGCCGGCCTTTTGTCGGACGGGCTGGTCAACTGCTCGATAAGATGCTGGCCGCCATCGGTATGAGCGAAAACCAAGTCCATATTACCAACATCGTCTATTGGCGCCCGCCAGGCAATCGCACCCCGTCACCGCAAGAAGCGTTGGCGTGCCGGCCCTTCCTCGAGCGCCAAGTGGAACTGGTGGCGCCCGATGTGGTGCTGCTACTCGGCGGTTCGGCGAGCAAACATATTTTAGATACTGAGGAAGGGATACTGCGTTTGCGAGGAAGGTGGTTCGACGCCGTTCTGGGTACGCGGCCCGTCAAGATCATGGCGACGTTGCATCCAGCTTATCTGCTGCGCACGCCCGCTTCAAAGCGGCAGGTCTGGCGCGACCTTTTGGCAGTTAAAGACAAATTGAAATAGACTCTGCGCCGCGACGGCAGATAACGGATTAAACAAGCGAAAGTATGCATATTCTTTGCATATTCTTTACTTAAGAGACGATGATTTCGCATGTCAATTGAGGTTGTGTAAAATTTTGCCGGGCCGCTTAAGACCGGCTCCAATGCCTTCGTATAGGGTGCTTAACCACAGAGATTGCAGTCCGCCATACCGGTGTTGATCTGCGCCAGCTGTGTCAAAGGGTGCCATGAAGGCAAATTTAGTCTACTTGCGTCCATTGCGTGTCGCCTACGTGAGATCGGTGGGGCCGTATGCCCAGTCGAGTGCTGAGGCATGGGCACGGATGTTCGACTGGCTGAACGACAACAGTCTACATTCGCTGCCTGGTTGCGGCTACGGTCTGTTGCTCGACAATCACCTTGTCACCGATCCTGACAAGTGCCGGTATGATGCGTGTGTTGAGGTCAGTTCCGTGCCAGAGAACCGGGCAGAGGGCAGCCTCCAGGTTCGCAATCTTCCAGGAGGTGCCTACGTGCGCGATCGCTATCGCGGATGCTATTTGCAGATGCGCGAGAAAATACTGTCGGTCAGGCAAGACTGGAGTAACGATAGCGACCTCGTGCTCGATGATAGGCGGCCAATCGTGCACATTTTTATGGACGATCCCCGTCGCGGCAATGCCGATCAGCTTCGCAGTGATTTCTGCATTCCCGTGATTGCCAGCCTAACAGGCGAGCCGTCAAACGATCACGGCACCGCGAACTGACTTTTCCGATTGTGGCGCCTGGCAGGGCGTGTATTTTGCTTGGGCAAAATGCCACTTTTGGAAAGTGCAACACGACCAATGCCCCGTATCGATGAGACGCGTCCATTCATACCCGTTGGCATTGCCGTTTTGACGATGTCGGACACGCGCTCATTGGACGAAGACAAGTCGGGCAACGTGCTCGCCTCGATGATTTCAGAAGCTGGGCATGTGTTGGTAGCGCGGGCTTTGGTCAAGGACGATACCGGTGCGATCCGTTCTCAAGTCGAAGCTTGGATAGCCGACCCTGCGATCGATGTCGTCATAACAACGGGGGGGACGGGTTTTACCGGCCGGGACGTCACTCCTGAGGCCGTCACCCCACTGTTTGAAAAGCACATCGACGGCTTCGCCGCGCTGTTTCACATGCTGTCGTATCAAAAGATCGAGACATCAACGATTCAGTCGCGCTGTTGTGGTGGAGTTGCCAAAGGCACCTATATCTTTTGCCTGCCGGGGTCACCAGGAGCCTGCCGTGACGCCTGGGACGGTATTCTCAAATGGCAACTCGATAACCGGCACCGGCCCTGCAACTTTGTCGAAATCATGCCAAGATTGGAAGAGCACCGGCGCGGTCAGTGACCTTGGCAAGCGTCTCAAGGCTTGGCCCTTTTCAAACAGCAAGCATCCACCTATGTTCCGCCGTCCAGATTGGTGTAAAAGACCCGTTTGATGTCAAGGGGATGCGCGGACGATGCACGATTATTCCGGTTGGAAAAACGCAACAGCGCCCTCGCTCCAGGTCTTCGAAGCGCTGGCTGCCGCCGCATGGGAGCGCCTGCCTGCAGACTTTCGCCAGATGTGCGGTGATGTCGTAATCCGGGTTGAAGATTTCGCTCTTGATGAAGTTCTGGAAGGTCTTGAGATTGAAGATGCCTTTGATCTTATGGGGCTTTATCAAGGCGTAAGTCTCGACAAGAAGAGCGTGACCGATCAGCCGAACGAGCCAGACATGGTATTTTTGTACCGTCGCCCCATCTTGGACTATTGGGCCGACGGCGAGGAAGCCTTGGGCGACGTCATCACCCATGTGCTCGTTCATGAAATTGGCCATCATTTCGGCTTTTCGGACGAGGATATGGAGGCCATCGAGTCCGAATCGGTTGTTTAGGTGGGGGCTACTGCGGTCAGTGGCTTGTCCTTTAACTCTCGGCAGGCTATCCAAGCTTCCAAGCGACGGCAAATCTGTCCAAAATTCTCAAGCGCGTTAGCGGTGGATGCATGAATTCGTTTCGCCGGCAGTTCCAGGTTTGCGCTTTCATTGTGCTTTCATTCTGGATGCTTTTCGTTGGGCCGGGAAGCG
This sequence comes from Hyphomicrobium sp., assembly GCA_040080075.1. GTDB lineage: Bacteria > Pseudomonadota > Alphaproteobacteria > Rhizobiales > Hyphomicrobiaceae > JANNFX01. Next base: position 3,062 of record JBEBJD010000117.1, read on the forward strand.
CGGCTTGGGCGCAGTTTGCGTCGCCAGACGACGTTCCCACTCCCGATGAATATGCCAAGCAAGCCGGCGGCGATGCCGTGGTCCTGCCTCCGGGTGCGTTCAAACTTGATGGCCGCCAGCAGTGGTGTGGCAAGCGCCCCACTGTGCTGGACGATCAATTGGATGACTATGGTGCGGCCTATCCGGGGTTCTTGATCTTTAATTCCAGGTTGATGGACAAAGTGAGCACGCCCGTCAAAAGGTGGATCTTTGCCCACGAATGCGGCCATCAATTCCGCGGTCCTGACGAGGCCACAGCCGACTGTTTCGCTGTGCAGCGCGGGCGGCGCGAGGGATGGCTCGAACAGACGGGTCTTGAAGAGGTCTGTGCATTCATTTCGCCTGCGCGCGGCGATAGCATGCATTTCTCAGGCAGCTACCGTTGTGAGTACATGCGGCAGTGTTTCACTGACCCCAACGTGAAATAGGCGCAGGGTTATCCCCGCGTTGCGGAGCGGCCGTACTGTCTTGCCGATATGTATTCGCCAAAGCGCGCAAGATGGGTTTCAAAGATACTTCTCAACACCTCCTGTCACTCGCAGAAACACTGTACAGGTGGGCCGGTGCTCTGGCAGGGCTCGACCTCGGCCGGCGTGAAAAGGTGGCCCGGTATGCCATCAACGTGGCCGAGACGCTGGCTAGCGCTGCGGATGCTCTGAGCCGGCTGGACGGCAATCCGGGGGATATTCAGGCCCGGCGTCAGGCGCTACGTGATTTTGGCCGGATTGCAGGCTATGTGGAGACGATTGTCACGGTGCTCAAGCATCACCTTGACGGGCGCAAGCTGGCTGGCGTTAAAAGGCGGCTCGAATACCTCGAGCGCGGCACCGAGTATCCGACGGCAACTTATGCCACCTCTGCCACCGCGATGAAAATTCACGTGGGACAACTGATCACAGCGGAAGGCTATTTCCGCGCACTTGCCGATAGCCTTCGGGCTTAAAGGTCTTCCGCCGAAAGGATGATGTCTCAAAATGCAAAAATTCACGAAGCTGACGGGTGTCGCCGCGCCGTTGCCGTTGCGCAATATCGACACCGATATGATCATCCCCAAGCAGTTCCTGAAGACCATCCGGCGCACAGGACTTGGCAAGTCGCTTTTCTATGAGATGCGCTTCGATCAAAAGGGTATTGAGAACCCGGACTTTGTGCTCAACAAGCCTCAGTACCGTAAGGCGGAGATTCTGGTCACCGGCGAGAACTTCGGCTGCGGCTCGTCTCGCGAGCACGCGCCATGGGCCCTGCTCGACTTTGGTATCCGCTGTGTGATTGCGCCGGACTTCGCCGATATTTTCTACAACAACTGCTTCCAGAACGGCATTCTGCCCATCCGTCTGCCTCAGGCTGATGTCGACAAACTGATGGACGACGCCAACCGCGGCGCCAATGCCACGGTCACCATCGATCTCGAAACACAGGAAATCCGCGGTCCCGATGGCGGCGTGATCAAGTTCGACGTCGATGCCTTCCGCAAGCATTGCTTGATGAACGGCCTCGACAATATCGGCTTGACCCTGGAGAAGGACAAGGCCATCCGGTCGTTTGAAGTCAAGGCCGCCGTGTCGCGGCCGTGGCTATAGAGGCGTTCTGCGCCGCACGGGGCTAATTCAATTGCTGACGGGGGAACGCATGGCCAAGACCGTTCACATGATGATCCGCGTGCTGGACGAAGCGCGCGCGGTGAATTTTTATGGCAAGTGCTTTGGATTGAATGTCGCCGCTCGTCATGAGTGGCCCGACTTCACCCTCATTTACATGAGCAACTCCGAAGCAACATTTGAACTTGAGCTGACAGTCAACCAGGGCCGCACCGAGCCTTATCAACTGGGCAATGGCTACGGCCATCTGGCATTTGTTGTCGATGATCTTATGGCCGAACACGCGCGCATCGCCAGTCTTGGGTTTGCACCCAAAGACATCAAGGAGATGAGTTTCGATGGCAAGCCATTCGGGCGCTTCTTCTTCATCGAAGATCCCGATGGCTACAAGATCGAGGTGCTGCAAAAGGGTGGCAGATTCGTGTAACGTTGACGTCTCGACTTTCGCGATTCTGGAAACCTGAAAAATGGCTGGCACCGCAGCGGCTCGAAGCATCAGTGCGGATTTGGCCCGCACCAGCCGCTATCAGGCTGATGCCGCCGATCCGCGCGCCTGCGTTTGGGTCAGTGCCAATGCCGGAACGGGTAAGACCCATGTCCTGACGATGCGTGTGTTACGCCTGATGCTCGGCGGCACGGCGCCCCAACGCATCTTGTGCCTTACCTACACCAAGGCGGCCGCTGCTGAGATGTCAAAGCGCGTGTTCGACAAGCTGGCGTCCTGGGTAATGCTGCCGCCTGAAGAGCTTACCGCCGCGCTGCAAAAGTTGACCGGACACAAACCTTCTGCGGAAAATCTGGCACTTGCGCGCACGTTGTTTACGGCTGCAATTGAAACGCCGGGCGGGTTAAAGGTTCAAACCATTCACGCCTTCTGCGAACGACTACTGCAACGTTTCCCGCTCGAAGCGGGCGTAACGCCCGGATTTGCTATCCTCGAAGACGAGATGGCTCGTAAACTTCGGCGCGAAGCCATCGATCTGATGCTGACCGTTGCCACCCGTGCCAAATCGGGTGAACTGGCGCAAGCGCTCAACGTGGCTATTGCCTTTGCAGCCGAAGACCGGTTCGACGAGGTTTTGGGGGATGCGCTGAGGCATCGCGATTGGCTTGATGCCGCCGTACGGATGGCACCGGATACACCTGAAGGCCCCGCAGGATTCGATGCGGTTCAGGCACTGTTCAATGCGCACTTTGGGGTGCGCGGCAAAGCCAGCTCCGAGTCGATTGCGCTCGATCTGGCCAAGCTTGTGCCAGAGCCCCTTCTAAGGCGTGCGCATGGCGTGCTGTCGGGCGGCGGCAAGACCAGCGTGGCACTGGGAGAAAAGCTGAGGGGCGCACTGGAGGCCACGACGCCGGTTGGGCGGACCGGGATGTTACATGGCTTTTTTACCAAGAGCGACGGCGGTCCTCGCGACAAGTTTTTTACCAAGGATCTTGAACGCGAGCACCCTGACCTCAATGAGGCGCTGAAGCGCGTTCAAGCCAAGGCGCTGGAATTGTGCAAAGAATTTAAGGCAGCAGAAGCCATCGCCGCGACCATGGCATTGCACCGGCTGGCAGACGCTGTGATGCAAAATTATAAGGACGCCAAGGCCCGGCGTGCGGGACTCGATTTTGATGATCTCATTGCCCACACCACACGCTTGCTCGCGACTGGTACGTCACCTGAATGGGTTCTCTATAAACTCGACAATGGTCTCGATCATATCCTGGTTGATGAAAGCCAAGATACAAGCCCCGATCAGTGGAAGGTCGTCGAAGCGCTGGCAAACGAATTTTTCTCTGGGCGGGGAACGGCGGAAACAACAAGAACAGTGTTTGCAGTCGGAGACGAAAAGCAGTCCATCTATTCGTTTCAAGGTGCCGCGCCCGAAATGTTTTCTGCTATGGGGCAGCGCTTTGGAGCCATGGCCACCCAAGCCGGAGTGACGTGGCGCAACATACCCTTGAATGTGTCATTCAGAACCGTTGAGCCAGTGTTGGCTGCCGTCGACCGTGTGTTTGCTGATCATGTCCGCACGCCTGGGTTATCTGCAACGGCCAGCACAATAGAGCATATTGCCGAGCGCCAGGGCCGGGCGGGTCTTGTGGAAGTGTGGCCAGCCGAGGCCTATGAAGCGCCGCCTGAATCCGACGCCTGGTCGCCCCTGGACGAGACGCCCGCTTCGGCGCCCGCGCTGCGGGTCGCTAGCATGATCGCAGCTCAAATAAAGACCTGGCTGATCACGGGCGAAAAGCTCAAGTCTGAGAACCGGCCAATTGGTGCGGGCGATATATTGATCTTGGTGCGCAAACGGCAGCCTTTCGCTGGCCCGATGGTGGCGGCCCTGAAGGCGGCCGGCATCGCCGTTGCGGGTGCTGACCGCATCCGCCTTTCCGAGCAGATTGCTGTTGAAGACTTGATGTCGCTCGGCGACGTGCTGACACTGCCTGAAGACGATCTTGCCTTGGCCGAGGTGTTGAAGAGCCCGCTGTTTGGATTGAACGACGACGATCTCTTGCAACTGGCCTTTGAACGCAAGGGCACGTTGTGGACGGCGCTGTTACGGCAGGCAGACACGGAGCCGCGCTTCAAAAGCGCGGCCGCGTTGTTGAAAAAATGGCGCAAGCAGGCCGACTTTATTCCGCCGTTCGAATTTTTTGCTGGTGTGCTTGATGGCGACGGGATGCGCCGCAGGCTTATAGGCCGGCTTGGTCCCGATGCGACGGATCCCATCGACGAGTTCTTGAGCCTCGCACTCAATTATGACGACGGAGCTCCCCCATCGCTTTCGGGCTTCCTGGCCTGGGTGCGTGAAGGGGACCGCGAAATCAAGCGCGATATGGAGCACGGCCGCAACGAAGTGCGAGTCATGACCGTGCACGGTGCCAAAGGCTTGGAAGCTCCGATCGTGTTCTTACCCGATACCTGTTCGGCCGGTTCTGCCGGCCGGCAGGGTGGACGGCCCTTACCTTTGGAGGCAATGAAGCGGCCCGCAGGCTTGCCGCCACCGTTCTTCTGGCCGGTCAAGGGTGCATCGAAACTTGATGCCGTGGATGCGGCTCGTGATCGACTCGATGAAAAGGAAGCCGAAGAGCGCAACCGGCTCTTGTATGTGGCCATGACGCGGGCTCGCGACCGACTTTATATCGCCGGGTTCGAAGGCAAAAACGGGCGCGCACGCGGCTGCTGGTATGACGTGATCTGCGACGCACTCAAGCCTGTGCTCACCGAATACGCCCTGCCCAGCGGACGCATCGCCGGCCGGATAGAAAGCCCGCAAGGCGCTGATCCTGAATCGCCAAAGGTCACGCTTGCCGCATCCCAGCACGCGCTCCAGCCTCCGGCTTGGGCGAACCGGCCCGCACCGCGTGAGCCTCAATTGGCCGTGCCACTGGCCCCGTCGCGCTTGTCACCTTATGAAAGTGACGACGCGGGCGAGCCGCTGCCCGTGGAGGTGCCGCCGGATCGCCTCAGTGAGCCAGCAGGAGCTTCGCCGCTGGCACCCGTTCCCGTGTCCAAGAGTGGCGCAAGCGACGATGGTGCCCGCTTCCTGCGTGGGATGCTCACACATGCTTTGCTGCAGCACTTGCCGGCTCTTGATGCGGCCCAATGGTCAACGGCGGCGGAACGTTTTGTCGCTGCGCGCGGCAATGGGTTGCCGCGCCGTGTGCAAAAGAGCATCTGTAGTGAAA
>JBEBJD010000320.1:0-8344 GCA_040080075.1 Hyphomicrobium sp.
ACACGCTAATGAAGAAGGGGCGCAGTAAGCGCCCCTTCTTCAGATCTTTAGCCAGCGTCAGACCGCCTCTTATCGCGTGCCCCACAGCTCAACGATGCCTTCGCCCTGGAAGTTGAGCTTGGTCCTGTAGCGCACATCGACTCGCTGGATGGGCTTGCTAATGCGCCCCAGATCAAGGTTCTGCGTCGATTGACCGTCAACCAGTTCCTGGAAGATCGGAAGTTCTTCCACCTGGCCATTGATGTAGGTGACGCGAATGCCGGTCACACGCACAGCATGGCGTTTCACAACGAGGCGCAGCGAGCGGAATGTGCCGAACTGCGGCCCGATCATGAAGGCGTCTTCGTCAGTCGAGAACATCAGCGCCCGCTGTGCGCCCAGCAACAGCCAGCCGCGATTGTAGTTTTGGTATCCGTTGCGGTCTTCAAGCCAGCGGCGATCGTACTCGCCATAGACCTCGACCACGGCCCGGCTGCTCTTCCGGTCAAGCCGCGACTGATAGACCAGTTCGATTTGGCGCAAGAAGCGGCTGCCGTTGATTTCAATGGGAAGGGTTCGGCTGTTGGCCGGGATCGACTTGTAGATTTCCCGGGTTTCGCGCTGGCCGTTGGCATAGACCAGCGTGATTTCGCGCAAATAGACTTCCGCCTCGCGGATGCTGAGCGCAATGCGTCCAAATTGGCCGATTTCCGGACCGACATCGATCACGTCGCGATCGGTGCTGAAGCCAACTGACTTGGCACCGAAAAGGACCCATCCGGCGGGGACCCTTCCTGGCTCCACGCCGACGCTGGAACGCCTAGGTTCAGGCTGCCGTTCCGGCATCCGCTCAAGGCCAATCAGTTCGACGCGGCTGGCACCGGGACGCCAGCTCGGCCGCTTGATGACTGTCACGCCAATGACAGTGCGGCGTTCGCCGTCGATGTCGATGGGCTGCGTCTGCTCGCCGGGGGTCAGCCGGTCGTAGATATTGATGGTCTGTGAAGGGCCGTTGCTATAGCGGACTTCCAGGCTTTCAAGCGACAAGCTGTCGTCGACAGAGCGCAGTATCAACTGTGCAAGGCGCTGGCTGGTGCCTGAGACTCTGAAATCGATACGGTCGGCACGCCGGTCAAATGTCTGCTGATCGAGAACCCGCGGCGGTGGCGGCGGGTAATCCGGGCCAGCTCCGTAACCACCAGCTGTGATCTCGTCTTCGGCGGCGTCTTGATGACCGTAGACCGACACAACTGACCGGCCTGAAAAACCTGGCCGCGCCTTATACAGCATCGTGATCGAGCGGATGGCCCGGCGCTCGCCTTTGAGGTCCACATTGACCGGGCGTCCGCCAGCGGAAATAAGCGCATTGACTTGCACAGATTGATCCGAGCCGTTGCCAAAAACGACACGCAGCGAATTGAGGAAGATATCATTGGTGCGCGCTTCGATCTTGAGGCGCGTGAATCCGCCTGAAACGCGATCCACCCTGATGGTGTCGCGGTCGGCACTGAAGCCGACGGTTTGCTCGCCCAATAGTATCCATCGCTCCTCGCGGGCGAACGTTGGCGTGACCAACAGTGCAGCCACAAGGCCTAGCAAGACGATCTTCAGTTGACGCACCACGGCGTCCCTCCATGTGTTCTGGCCAAAGATTTTGACTCCTAGTGAGGCGTCTCACCAATGCCTTCATCATTCGCGGCAGGTTCTGTAAGGCTTTTGCGAGACATAAACCACACTAGTACTATTGGTTTGCTAGTGTCCTTCCGTCACCGGAATGCCTTGTCGAAGTTGCGGCACGATATGAAGACATTCCGGAGACAGGACACTAGTCGTCGCGATCGCGCGAGACGATCTTGATAGAGCCTATTGGGGCAGGATGCCCAAAAAAAGACGGGACCGCTTTCGCGGTCCCGTACAAAGTCTTTTCTCAATTATCGGGAAAGGAACGGTTAGATTGACCGCCGTACCGCTTCCATCTGAAGCCAAGAGCGCCGATCTGATGGAATCAGATCGGCGCTCTTGGTTTTTGTTTTGTCGCATTTTCTGTAAGGAACCGGGATCCACTTCGCAGGACAAATGCTCTAGTGCTGGCCCCAGATCTCCACGACAGCGGGCTTGAAGTCGGTCACGCCCTTGCCAGCCTTAAGACGGTTGATCAAGTCGACGCGCGAACGGTACTGTGCCTTGATTTCCTTGATTGCTGTCTTGCCGCCCTTGAACTCGATCGGGCCATACGGCTTATCGGGTTCGACCTTTTCGCGGTTGAAGTTGAAGCTTTCGTCGGGACCAGTGAAGTGCGTGACTGTCATGCGGGTCAGCGTAATCGGGTTTTCCCGGACGATGATACGCAGACGTGCAAAGCCGCCTTCGTTCTTGCCAACGGTGACGCTGTCGGTGTCGTAGCCGGCATAGTCAGCCGTCTGTGAGCCAAGCAGAACCCAACCGTCGTTGTACTTGCGGCCTTCGCCATTGGGTCCCAGCCAGCCTTCAGCATATTGGCCGGTGACTTCAATGCGTGCCTGGCCCTTGACGTTGGCCTTTGAGCGATAAGACATCTGGATTTCTTTGATGAAGCGGTCGGCGTTCTTGAGTTCGATCCACTTCGTCTTGGTGTTGGCCTTGATGTCTGCATCAATGGCGACATCTTCGGATTCGCCGTCGAGATAGACCACCTTGACCGAGTTCAAATGCACGTCGTTCTTGAGAACGCGCATTCGGATACGATCGAATTTGCCGATGTTCCCGCCCACCTTGATGACGTCCTTGTCGACCAGGAAGCCTACGTCCTGATAGCCAAACATCACGTCGTTGCCATCTACAACCGTCAAAGGCTTTGCGGTGCTGGGAGTGGGGGCGGTGGGCGTTGCGGGCAGTACGCCCGAAACGGCCTTGGCGCGCTCTTTCTTGGCGCCATCCTTGGTCTGGATGCCGAGAACTTCAACGGTAGCGTCGCCTTTGCCGGTCTTGTTGGACAGGTTTACGGTATCGATAAAGCGGTCGGTATTTTTTTCATCGATGGCGCGCGAGCGTTCGCCCTGCTTCATGTCGATTTGACGATCTTCGTTGTGGACTGAGCCATCGTCATAGATGATCTGAACGCGCGAGAGATCGATGAAGTTTTTCTTTGCACGCACGCGGATGCCGCGGAAAGCGCCTTTTGCCTTACTGACGTCGATCGATACCCCTTCCTTGCCGAGGTCAACCGTCTCAGTTGCGATAACAACTAGGTTCTCTTCTGCCTGTGCAGCTGACACAAAGCCAGCGGCCAACACGGCGAGACCCGCAACGACGAGCCTACGAAACATGAACTAACTCCCCTTTTTTTTACCTGAAGCCCCCGGCTTCCGCCTTAAGACTTGGATCGGAACGTAATTCGAAATGGAGGCGTGCGGAAGCCCGTATTGTGATGAGATGGGGTCAAAAGTGGTGCTTTTTGGCAACAAATAGGCATACGGATAGTGAGCCTGAATTGTATCCGGGCAATGCGTCAAGCCAGCAGTGTCCGAAGGACGGACAGCTGGTGAGGCCCGCCCGCCGTCATTGATCGGATTCAAGCCCGGAGTATCTTGACCTTCATGAGCCATGCTGTGAATCAAACCGTCCTGGAAAGCCTGTCCGGACTCTTTCCTGGGCGTGTCGAGACGGCCGATGCCGTCCGGCACCAACACGCCAATACGCTTTCAATTGTTCCCAATCAACCTCCTGGCGTGGTGGTCTGGGTTCGCTCTGCCGAGGAGGTAGCAACCGTCGCCGGACTGGCTTACGAGCACGGTGTTCCGTTGATTACCTTTGGGGCGGGCACCTCACTCGAAGGACACGTCAATGCCCCCATGGGCGGGATATCGCTCGATATGAGCCGCATGAACGCGGTGGTGCACACACGAGCTGCAGATCTGGATTGTACGGTAGAGGCCGGTGTCACCCGGCGGCAATTGAACCGGCACCTTCGCGATACCGGACTGTTCTTCTCCGTCGATCCCGGCGCTGACGGCGCGACCCTGGGTGGAATGGCCGCCACACGGGCATCGGGGACCAATACCGTGCGCTATGGCACTATGAGCGATAACGTGCTCAGCCTCACAGTTGTCATGGCAGATGGCCGTATTGTCGAGACCGGAAACCGGGCACGAAAGTCGGCGGCTGGCTATGATCTCACCCGCCTGCTGATCGGTTCCGAAGGCACACTAGGAATAATCACCGGCTTAACGGTGCGATTGCATCCGCGGCCTGACAGCATCGGCGTAGCCGTGGCTGGATTCGAAACGATTGAGGCCGCCTGTCAGGCAGCCCTGGAGGCGACGTTGGCCGATGCGGGAATTGCCCGCATTGAACTCGCCGATGCACTCACCATCAATGCGGTCAACCGCCATTCGGGGTTATCGATTGCGCCGTGTCCTACGCTGTTTGCCGAGTGGCATGCGTCGGCGGCCTGCGCACCTCAATGTGCGGCCGCGATCCGCGGCGTCATGGAGAGCCATGGCGCAAAATCGTTCGAGTGGGCCCAGGATCAGGTTTCGCGCGATCGGCTTTGGAAGGCGCGGCATGACGCATTTTGGGCCATTCGTAGCGCGTGGCCGGGCAAGTCACCGGTGGTCACCGACGCATGTGTACCTGTATCGCACCTGGCGGAATGCATTACACAAACACAACACGATATTCGCGAGTGCGGTTTAACGGCTCCGATCGTCGGTCACGTGGGCGACGGCAACTTTCACGCCATTCCTATGATCGATGCCTCTGATCCATTTGAAGTGGTCAAGGTTCAAGAGTTTCTTGAACGCCTGTCCATAAGAGCCATTGCTCTCAACGGAACCTGCTCAGGTGAGCACGGCATTGGCCAGGGGAAAATGTCAGCGTTGGCGCGGCAGGCTGCAAGTTCGCTCGGCGTGATGCGGCAAATCAAGAATGCCCTTGACCCCAAAGGTATCCTCAACCCGGGTAAAATATTTTAGAGCCCTTTCCGGCGAGCCGGGATCCACTGTCGCAGGATAACGTCACGTGGCAGTGAAGGCCCGGTCCGTTTGCATGCTGTCCGTTAGCGTGCTGGCCGGTTGCACGCAAACGCGATCACTTCGACGTGGTGGTAACTGGCGAGCGAGCCTTTAAGTCTTCGACGCGGGCGCGTTCTTTCTGGAATTCGTTGAGGTCCTTGTCTGTTAGTTGCTTTTCACGCGGCACTTGAATTGACATTGGATCGACGAACTGATTGTTGACGAGCACTTCAAAGTGCAGATGAGGACCCGACGACAGGCCGGTCGAACCCACGAAGCCGATGGTCTGTCCTTGGCGCACCTTGACGCCGTCCGCCACGCCGTCAGCAAAGCGGGCCATATGACCATATGCGGTCTGGTACCCGTTGCCGTGGCGGATGCGGATGTAGTTGCCGTACTGTCCTTTGCGGCCAGCTTCTTCAATGGTGCCGTTACCCGCGGCCATAACCGGAGTGCCCGACGTCGTAGCCCAGTCGACGCCGGTATGCATCCGGCGCTCGTTGAGGAGGGGATGGAAGCGCACGCCGAACCCTGACGTGATGCGGGCGTCTTCGCTGCGCACGGCCTTGCGCAATAGGAATTTGCGCGAGGTATTGCCCTGCCCGTCATAGTAGTCGAGCAGCCCGTCGGGCATGCGGAAGCGATAGTATCGTTGCGTATCGCCGCCTGTAGTCATTGCAGAGTACAGCAAGTCGCCCGGTGCGCCATCGGTGCCGATTTCGTCTTTGACGTCGAAGAACAGTTCAAGTGTATCGCCGGGCCTGATGCGCCTCCGGAAGTCAGTTTCATAGGCATGAATGCGCAAGATCTGCATGATCGTTTCGGATGGAATCTGCTGCATAAGAGCCGCCGCATAGACGCTCGAATACAAGCTGGTGCCTTTTTGAGCATCGCCCTGACCGACGGCAGCTCTGAGCACGGCTTCGTCGTCGACGGCGTCGGCGCTTGCGACGAATTCACCAGCGGCGCTGCGCGCTACAGTGACCTTATGAGCATGTCCATCATCGAAGATACTGAACCGGCCGGGCTCAAGTTTGTTGGGGTCTGTCAGCGAGGGTGCAAGTACGATGTGAACCTCGTGCCCTGCAATCAGCGAACCCTCCGGATAGATCGATTTTGCAGCGCCAATCATGGCTGCGGCTAGCTGCGATGAGGCACCCGAACTTATCAAGATCTTGGTCAGTGTATCGCCTTCAACGGCAGTTTTGACGACCCGCTTCAGGCCTTCAAAATCGTCGCTGACGTCGTCGGTGCCCGCATCCGTTTTGGCCAAGATGGTGGTGTAGGGTGCAACTGCTGCCTGGCCGGTTGCAGACGGGGCCGTGGCGATTTCGCCGGCGGTTTCTGGTGGCGACCCATTGGGATTTGAATTGGCTGGCGATTGCGCATCGCTCGAACTCTTACTTTTTTCGACGAGTTCTGCGACCACCTCGGACTCAAGTTCCTGACCATCTTCACCAGGCAGAATACCGCCGAGCAACTCAACCACGCGCACGCTCACATCTGCGGTTTCAGCATCGGCAAGCCCTTGTTCGCGAGTTCCGATCGGCTGGCTGTTGCCGTAGAGCTTGAAGGGGTTGAACGGCGGGATGACATCTTCGTAGCCCGGTGGCACCGGAGCCAATCGCAACACGATGCGTACGTATGGCTTGGCATAAATATACTCACGGCCGCTGCGCTTTTGCTTCAGCGTTTCGTGAATCGTATAGCGAGTTGAGGTGGCGCCACTGGTGACTTGCAACCGGTCGGTTCGCGGCACCGCCCATTTCAGTCCGTCGTCTTGATGCAGCATTGTCTCAACCGGCTTTTGAGCTGCATCTTCGCTCATACGCCTGAGTGCTGGGAGCAATCCGCCATTGCTGTCTTTGGGATCGGCCGAACCGTAGACGACGACGATGATGGCTAGAGCCCCTACGGCGCCTGCCAGGCAGGTGCTCAACATCCAGCGAAAACTGCCGCCTGCGCTGTGCCCTTCATGTTCGCTGGCATAGATATCTTTAAGCCCGCGGCTGCTCTTGGCGCCGCGATAGAGCCGGGACAAGTCAGCCGGCCTTTGCCCGCCGGAGGGCCCAACTCGCAGGTGCAGTCTCGCGTGGCCTTTGGCGCGGCGCTGGAAGGCGTATCCCGGCATTGCGACGTCCGATTCCCCTGCGAGATACGTTCTTTGTTGGGCTTTGATGGGAACACGGCCCATGCGGCCGCTGCAGCCTCCCCGCGATCACATTGAATTCCGGCCGGTGCACGCGACCGCCACGCGGTGTACTTTCCCGCTCCAATCTGCCGCCGTCAATGCTCGAAACCCCGTTACAATCGCTTTTCTAGGCCTCAATCCCGGCAAAAAGCGGGCGGACACAGATGCATTGGCGCTACCACTCGTGCACAAACGATGCCGATTATGTGGGGCTCACTCTTGGTCATCGGTCCAGGAACTTATATGGAGAACTGCGACAGTTCAGCAATTCCCCCTTCAATGCCCCAAATCAGGGCCAATTCCGGCTCGGCCGAAACGCTGCAACAGATTGATATCTGTTGCTAATCGGTATGGTTAGCAAAAATGTGCACGAGCGAGAAGAATGGCGTTGACAAGAGGGTGCTGATGCTATTTATTCCGAACTTGTCGCGGGGCACACACTGCTTCGCCGCCCACGATGGGCATCGCTCTCTCGATAACGATCACGGTCTTGTCCGGGTCTTCCTGGATAAGGTCACGTTGTCTCGAAAGCCGGTCTTAACAGGCTGGCTCGCGTTGCTGTCTGTGGTTGCTCTTTGAAAATTGAATTTGAAGGAAGGGAAACGCAGGCGGCGGAGTCCTGGCTTTGAACCCACGTCAGTAATGATGTGTGGTTTAATGAGACTCTGGCGAAACTGCGTTTCATATATACCATCACCAAGACGGTTCGATGACGGGGCAACCCGCCGTTGAGTTGTTTTGATGTGAAAGGTACCCGTTAAACGTAGAAATTCCTTGGACGATTCCAGTCCAAGTGTCCAGAAAATCAAAACTTTCAATTTGAGAGTTTGATCCTGGCTCAGAACGAACGCTGGCGGCAGGCTTAACACATGCAAGTCGAACGCTCCGCAAGGGGAGTGGCAGACGGGTGAGTAACACGTGGGAATCTTCCTATCGGTACGGAATAGCTCAGGGAAACTTGGGGTAATACCGCATACGCCCGCAAGGGGAAAGATTTATCGCCGATAGATGAGCCCGCGTCTGATTAGCTAGTTGGTGAGGTAACGGCTCACCAAGGCGACGATCAGTAGCTGGTTTGAGAGAATGACCAGCCACACTGGGACTGAGACACGGCCCAGACTCCTACGGGAGGCAGCAGTGGGGAATATTGGACAATGGGCGCAAGCCTGATCCAGCCATGCCG
>JBEBJD010000289.1:0-8327 GCA_040080075.1 Hyphomicrobium sp.
GCCCTTGCCCGAGCCCTCGCCACTGTTGGTCCGGCTCACCCGTGCCTTGACGCCGCCCGACCAGATCACCTGCCCGCCCAAGCGCGCCCGCCCATAAAGCCGGGGAAGGGGCGCACCTTCGGTAGAGGCCGTCATATGCACATCTGTGAGGCGTGGCCCCTCGACCGTGCGCGTCTGGCCCGAGGCGCCAAACAACGCCTGATCGACATACGAGCCCGCAAAAGCGCCGATCTGGGCGCCAAGAGCCGCGCCGCTGACGCTGGCGCCCAGCACCGAAAGACCGGCTGGCAGCAAGGCGCCGCCCACCGCCGATCCGGCGACGGCAAGTGCAAGAGTAGCCATCAGCGTTCAATCCTTGGAAAGCGGCAATTGCGGAAATGCAAACGCGGCAGCAACGCGCCGTTGCCACCATGGGCTCAACGGCACTTCGCTGGCACACGCGCCTTCGACGGCATGGATCATCGATGTCGCAGACACCTTGAGCCCGGTATGTTTGGCGACAAGCCCCGGGCGCAGGCGGAAGACGAGAACATCGCCGGCTTGCGCATCGCTGATCGCGATCTCTTTCAAATGACGCCGTGCAGCTTCGACAAGCGTCTCACGCCCATTGGCATCACCCCAATCGCGCGAATAGGCTGGGGGCATTTCCGCCTCACAGCCCATGACGTCGCGGTAGACGCCGCGCACCAGCCCCAGGCAATCGGCGCCCACGCCCCGGCAACTGGCTTGATGATGATAAGGTGTACCAAGCCACAGGCGTGCAGCCTCAATTACCGCCGCAGCGGTTCGTGATGGAGGCTCAGACATGATTATATTGCCTAGTGTGGCGTCGCGCCATAGTTGACCGATGGCGCGGCAAGGCTTGAGTCAATTATGGCGCGATAAACGCCACACTAAGCCCATGATGTTGCTAGTGGCCCTTATGTCGCGCCAAAATCGGAAGGGGTTGCGGCCATGATGCGATTTTGGCGCGACGGGCCACTAGTTCGACCCGCCTGGCCGCGAAATCTTCGTCAGGAAGTCGTTGCCAGGCATGTTGGGAAAGCCGCGGAAATTTATGGCGTTGGCATATTTGCCCCGGCAGGTGACGATGGTCTTATCGCAGCCCGCAGTCACGGAGAAGGCCTGCCCTGGCATGACCGGCTCTACTGCCGGCTGCCACAGCTCAAAGACTGCCACGCCCGCAACCAGTGAGTGGCTCTTGACCTCGATCTTCTGCCCCACTGCCGCACCTGAAGTGAAGGTGAGCAATCCGCGTGAAAACCAGCCGCTGGCAAATCCCGCTAGTCCACTGGCCGTGAAGCGGCGTGCTGAACTGCCGGCCGCAACAACGCCCGAGCCGGTGTTGGCCGGCGCTGCCAGATTGATGGTGCAGCGCGCGTCACCCAAGTCCGCGTCGCATGAATACTGAAATATGCGGCCCTTGGGCTGCTGGAGATAGTGGGCAAGGCCGCGCACTTCGGCGGAGAAGGCAAAGCCGGTGCGTTTGACTTCCCCCAAACTGCCCGACCTCATCAACACGCGCTGATCAACGGCTTGCCAGTTGACGCGGAAAATCTCAACCTTGGCATCGTCATAGACACCTGCCGCCAAGTCTGCGTCTGCCAAGCGCTGCGATGTGACGGCCGCAGTCACCTCCAGGTTATCGACATTCAACCCAATGGAATCTTTGATCTCACTGGCCGTGAAACCAGCTGCCGCCTCGAACGTGGTGCCATCGAACACAAGATCACGATCGTGATCGGTGAAGCCAAGCATTGTGCCATCGCGCCGTGTCAAGCGCCAGCACCAGCACAAAGTTGTTGCGCCCAAATGCAGGTGGGCCTGAAGCCCTGGAGGAAGCGTCTTCATAGCCGGATCTCGATCAACGGAATATTGGGGATGGCGCCATGCTCCAGGCCCGGCAAATTGACATCCAGTTTGTCGGTATCAAAACGGACCGGCACATCAAATTCAAAACCGGCTGTAATCGCCTGCCCCAAAGCTGGGATGTTGCCGGGAAAAAACGTGAGCACGCCCGTTGTGGTATCGATGCTGACTTGGCTGTCCACCGTCTTGAGCACACCGGCAACCGCAACCAATACTGTACCTGCGACGGGTTTCTTGATGTCGCGCGACCACGGTGCGTGAACCGAGCCATACATTTTCGTGAGCTGAAACGTTGCTGTGGTGCCGTCGCCAAATCCAATATTCTGATCGGATGCAGTTGGCGCCGCTTGCGGCAAACCGGATTTCCAATCCGCATGATCGCGCCATCGAAAGCCGTGCAAACGCCCGCGGCGTTCTTCAAAAAATTCCGTCACGGCATAAAGCTCATCGAGCGAGCGGACGCCATAGCCAGCGTTGTAGGAGCGCCGGGAATTGGCCCAGCGGCTGTTGCGCTCTTCAAAGCCAGAGCCCAGCGCGACGATATCCGTGCGCCGCTCCGGCCCGCCCTGACTTCCGCGCGAGATGGCAGTTGGAAACCGGATTTCATGAAATGACATGGGAGATAACTCTTTGCTTGGCGCCTGCCACTCCCCTCCGGGAACCGGCCGCGGGCACAATTACAAATTCCGCTGACCGTGCGAAACGGCGCGCGCGAGCATGGCGCTCAACTGCGATTCCGATTTCCGGAAACTTTCAGCATCAGGAGTGGTGACATTGAAGGTTACATTCACGCCGCTGCCTCCGCCACGCGCCGCAATGCCCAGACGGCCGTCAGAGCCGCGCATCAGCGGCATGATGGCCTCAGGCCCGCGTTCACCCATCAAACCTGTCTGCCCTCCGCGCAGGGGAAACGAAACCGGCGATGAAATCACGCCGCCCGCCGCAAACGGAACCGGCATACCTTGATTTATGACCCCGCCTTTGGCGAAGGCTGGCCCGCCGCCGCTGAAGAGGCCCGTGAACAAGTTTCCAAGTCCCTGCTCGAGCGGCTTCAGGGCTGCCTTGAGCACCAATTCTGAAAGCTTGAGGGCCAGTCCCTTAAAGACTTCTCCCAATGTCTTGCCCTTGATCGCGATCCCTTCAAACGCCGACACCAGCGCGCTTGAAAACTGCTGACCAAGACTCGCCGCGCTTTTCAATTCGCTTTTGAGTTTCGACGTATCGGCGTCGATGGCAACGGTCCACGTTTCAATAGGGGCTTGCGAGCTATCCATGGGGAACCTCTGGCATTTGATCGGGAAAGTTCTGCATCAGCGCCGCGAAAGTCTGGCTATCTGGCGGACCCTCAAGGACACACGAACCAAGCCGCCCACGTAGAGCGGCGTCGAGTTCTTTAAGTGTCATCGACCAGAACACTGCGGGGGCGAGAGCCAGCAGACCCAGCCCAGCCGCCATCACGTCCGCCCAGGGAAAGGGGCTGCACGCTCACGCTCTTTTTGCGGCCGCGTTGCCGCTGTTGGCTGTGGCCCGCCGGAAAACGTCGCATTGAGAAGGGCCGCAACAATCGTGACAAAGCCGGCCGCACCATGCTCGGCTTGCATACTTGCAACCCCGCTGTCGGCGATATCGTGGCCAGCGCCGCGCAAACCCGCACCAATAATGCGCACGCAATCGCGCGACGTAATGCGCCCGCTTTCAAATCGCGAAGCCAAGCTCAGCATGTCCTCGGCGCCGAATGCATCCTCGAGTTCTGCGAGCGCACCTAGCGTCAGGCACAGCCGGTACGTCTTTCCGTCAAGCTCCGCATCGATATCGCCGCGATGTTTGTTGGCCATGATGTTTTTCTCCATCTCTCCGCGTCCGGCGCGTCGCCGGGACGGGCAGAAGGTAGGGGTGAGGGGGAGCAATGAAAGGAGCCTGGATGAACGTGGTGTCTGACACTCCGGGTCAGACACCTACCACGCTCATTCCAAACCCAAGCGACAAACTATATCGCTGTGAAGGTGAGTTCGCCCGCCGACTCCAGACCGAGATCGAAGCCCACTTCGCCGTCGTGGCGGCCGTTAAACTCGAGCGAGGTAATCTGGAACGGGCCTTGAACGATACCGAAATCGGGAATCACGATCTGCCAATTGCGAATGGTGCCAGCAAAAGCATAGGTGCGGATGAGCGCATCGGATGCAGCGTCCTTGAACACGCCCGTACCGGTGAGGCGCGCATGGCGGATGCCGGCGCCGTCGAGAAGTTCGCGCCACTGCCCGGCTGATTCTTGGTTGGTGACATCAATTGTTTCCGCATTGAATGCGAGTGCGCGTGCGCGCAACCCCGCCACTGTCGTATAAACGCCAGTGCCTGTGCTGTCGGCCTTCAGGAGTAGGTCTTTGCCTTTTTGAGCAGCCATGTTTGTTCTCGTTTTCGGGGTTAGGGAAAATTCGGGCTAGACGGGCTCGGTCACGGCGCGGTAGCGAACCACGCCATGAATGGTCTCACCGTCGCCATCGCGGAAACTGTCGGAGAACTCGTGCCGGAGGTTGACCAGCTTAAATCCGGCAAGCGTCAAAGCCGCATCATGAAGACGGTCGCACACAGCACTCATGATCTGGTGGGCGATGCGCTCGCCATTGACGCGCGTCCACACATGCAGTGTGAACAGGTGCTCGTGACCGGTGTCGGTTCCCGTGCTCCAGTCGCGCACGGTGGATTGTCCGAATGTGATGTACGGCAACTCGGCCCCGCGCGGCACATCGTCGTAAACTCGCGGACCGCCGAGCAAGTCCGTCAACGCAGTATCGGCGATCAACGACGCAAAAATTGCTTTTTGCATTTCCCATGCACTACTGGCCATCGCGCACCTTTAATTTGACTTGCCGGGGAAACGTGGTGACTGCCCATCTGGTGAGGAAGCCGCGATTGACGGCGCCTCGCGCGCCTGAGCCGGCTCTTGGCCGCGCACTTGCACCATGCGGCTGGCTGCCTCGCGAAGAACGCGCTGGCGGAAACGTTCGGCCATCACGGAGTTGAACACAGCGCCGATGCCGCTCACCACGGGTTTGCCCCTCATGCCAATCGCTCCTCGGCAAGGCAGCGCTGGAAGCGATGCATTTCGTCCACATCAACGACGCTGCGGATGTCGAATGCCCGGGCGCCGATAACGAATCTCATATGCGGGCCAAGGCCAGCCCGGTACCGTATCCAAATTTCGTGTGTGATCCGGCCTTGTAGTCCGTCAGCATCATTTCGTTCGTCGCCGCCTATTGGCGAAACAGCGGCCCAAACTGCCCCAACCGGCGACCATGTTATGCTCACCCCACCGCCCCCATCGGGCGTGCGTATTGCGTCCTGCACCGTGAGCCGGGTGCGCATCTTTCCAACCGGCGGCGCGCTCATAGCCGCACCGCGCGATAGGGCATCAGCAAATCGGAAATAGTTTTTGGAATGTTGGAACTGCTTGCGCCGATCTCAATGGGGTCGCGATGCTCGTACCAGTGTGTGACCAGCATCATCAGTGCGTGGCGAATGGGGGCGGGAACATCTGTTGCCGCGGGTCCAAAACCGGCGGTTAAGGCTATCTCTATTCCGTTGGCAGCTTTGCCGGGCACGGGCCAGGTGCTGCCTGTTCGAACGAGTCGTGGCGTCAGGCTCGCTCCGTCGAGCAGGTAATCAGATGGCGGCAGCACCGTTTGCACGCCCTCAGCACTTATCACCCGCACGGACCCAATCGAGAGAACGGGCCGGATCGGAAAGACGACCAGCGCCGCATCTGGCCAGGCGTCGAGAAAGAGTGTCCAGCTTTGTGAGATCAACGCAAATCCCAGCGCAGCCTCAATGTGCAGGCGTGACGTCAAGATGAGGCTCGCAACCAGGGCATCTTCGGCATTTCCATCAAGCCTCAGGTGCGCCTTGGCTTCGGCAACTGTGACCGGTTCCAGCGTGGGTCCACTTGTCAAAACGAGTGCCATGGGGATTCCTGTGAGAAGGGACGTTAGGGTGGTTACCTCAAAAACGGAGACGGGACTGCATGAGGGGCAATGCAGTCCCGCCAGTCACCGCACGGCGGGAGGAAACGCCGCGCGGGAAAGTGTTGCTTTGCACGTGGCGGCCGGCTCGACGAAGGAGAGTCGCCTCGTACAAAGCTAAAGTCCGCGGCTTAGCCCAATGCGAACTTCATCAGTTTGATCGCGTCGAAGTCGTTGACGCCGCCACCGACGCGCTTGGTCGTGTAGAACAGCACGTAGGGTTTGGTGGAGTAGGGATCGCGCAGCACCCGGATGCCGACCCGGTCGACGATCAAGTAGCCCCGTGAGAAGTCGCCGAAGGCGAGCGATAGCGAGTTCGCCGCCATATCGGGCATGTCTTCGCTCTCGGCCACACCAAAGCCCATCAATGTCGGACTTTCGCCGGGAGCCGCTGACGGCTGCCAGAGATAGTTGCCCTGGCCGTCCTTCATTTTGCGAATGACCGACTGCGTCGAGCGGTTCATGACAAAATTGGCGTTGGCCCGGTACGGAGACTTCGCCGAATAGATCAAATCGACGATCTTGTCGGCCGGGTTCGATGCCGGAAACGCTCCGGCAACTCCCGTTGCGATGTACCCGAGATTTCCCCACGTCCACGAGGCATTGGCAACCGTGGTGTAAGCCAGGAAGCCCTTCGGCTTGTTGATGCCGTCACCGGTGACAAACGCCTTGCCTTCCTGTTCGGCGAACACTAGGCGCACTTCTTCGGCCAGCCACTCGTCGATGTTGACGGCACTGTCGTCGAGTAGTGTCGAACTGGCAGCCGGCATGGCGTAAATTTCCATGGTCGGGAACTGCAATTCTGCAAGCACCGGCGAGTTGGTCTGGGCTCGCGCCGCCGTTTCCCCAACCCAGCCATAGTCGGGGCCGGTAATTGAGAAGGGCCGCTTGTAGACGTTGCCCGAAACTTGGCGCACACCGGCAATGGCCCGGATGGGCGATATTGCGCGCAATCCGCGATTGACCATTGTTTCCGTTTCCGGCGGAACCAAGTAGCCGCCATCCGGATTGGAGCCAACAGAGAGGGCTTTGGCTTCGAGATTCCGCAGCGCGGCTTCTTCACCGCGCCGCATGTAGCCATCAAACGCCGCCTTGCGCTGCAGGCCCGCTCGCGTCACAGGTTCCGCCCCGCCCAGCATCGGGCCCAGAAACGGGCGCTGCG
Source organism: Hyphomicrobium sp. (assembly GCA_040080075.1). Lineage (GTDB taxonomy): Bacteria > Pseudomonadota > Alphaproteobacteria > Rhizobiales > Hyphomicrobiaceae > JANNFX01. The sequence continues at coordinate 7,048 of JBEBJD010000289.1, forward strand.
CCTTGACAGCCAATTCATCAATCGAGCGCTTGGTGTCATCGAGAGCACGGTCAATGCGGGCGAGCTTGTCGGTGGTGACGGCGTCTGCTGTTGAACGGCGCTCGATCTGTGCCAAGCGGTCGTCGTTGGTGTCCTTGAAGGCTTCGAAGGCCCGCATCAGGTCTTCGATGTCTTGGGACAGATCCGTGTGGCCGGCTTTTGTTTCAAGATGGGTGTAATCGGTCATTGGGAGATCCATTGTTGAGTTACATGAGTGAGCGAAGCATCTGTGTTGCCCGGCGGATCTGACCACCAAGCCGTTCAGCCTCACCGCCGCCTTCGCCCGCATCCCGCAGGTCGCGAAGGCCCTTGAGACCCGAGCGCAAGACCGCGCGAGCCTGCGACCGCGTGAACCCAGCATCCCGCGTGAGCCAGCGTTCGAATTCGCGTTCCGTCGGCGCCCGCGCGCCAAACGGCTGCGACTTGACATGCGACACGCGCGCACCCGGCAGCATCGGAAACGTAACGATTGAAATTTCCCAAAGGTCCACTTGATCGAGCCAGCGCGTGCCGCCCTTGGCATCGCGGTGGAATTTTACCGGCTTGTAGCCAATGGAAAGTCCATCCAGTGCGCGGTCGCGCATCAGTGCCAGCACGTCCCGAGCCTTGGGCACATCAAGCGACAACTGACCTTTGGCATAGAGCCCGCGCGCGTCCTCGCTGAGCGATGTCCATACGCCAATCGGCTGATTGGCATCGTGCTGGAACAGCATGCGGATGCCGCCGGTGCCACGTTCAGCGAGGCTTTGACGGAAAGCGCCGGGCGAAACGGCATCGTGCGCAAGGTCTTCGCGTCCAAACAGGCTGGCATAACCTTCGAATGCGCCATCTGTCTGTGCCACCGTGAGATCAAGCGCAGTGAATTTCAGCTCGGGCGCCCGGCGGCTGGGATCGGCTCTGGTCATGGGTGTGGGGGTCTTTATGTGGGGTGGTGAAGATATGCTTTTTGTTGGATGCCCGGTTCGGAGACGAAGGGGGGACCCGTAGGTTGGGTTAGCGCGTTCCAATTCAGCGCGTGTGATGGGCAGCACGATCCGCGCCTAACCCAATACTTTTGTTGGCCTTGCACGACCTGCTGGGTTACGGCGCCTCCCCCATCCGTCCACTGGCCGCCATCGGCGTTTCCTTGCGAGACGCGGGGCTGATCGGGGGAGTATTTGACGGCGACGTTAGGAACAGGGGCATCCTCGATCGCCTCATATCCAACCGCTGCGCGTTTTTCGTTGGCGGTGAGGAAGGTG
>JBEBJD010000181.1:0-8311 GCA_040080075.1 Hyphomicrobium sp.
CAACTCGGGCGGGTGGTCTGGGGGAGACAGTGGCGGCGGATGGTCAGGCGGCGGCGGCGATTTCGGCGGCGGCGGATCATCGGGCAGCTGGTAGACGCGGCGCGGCGGCGCAAGACGGCAAGTTGATATAATCGCGAGACGGAGACTTAACGGATGGCCTGGTTATCAAAAGATGACGAGACCCGCATTGGAGCCGCCATCGCGGCTGCCGAAAGCCGGACGTCGGGTGAAATCGTCGCCGTCGTCACGCGCGAGAGCAGCACCTATCTATATGCACCCTTCATGTGGGCTGCGATTTTAGCGCTATTGGTGCCATGGCCGTTCATCTACTTCACGTGGATCCCGGTCCAGAAAATCTACTTTGTGCAGCTTGCCGTGTTCTTCATGCTGATGTGTCTGTTCCTCGTGCGCCCAGTACGATTTTGGCTGGTGCCAAGAGGCGTCAAACACGCCCGCGCGCATCGCCGTGCCGTAGAGCAGTTCCTGGCGCAAGATCTTCACACCACAACTGGGCGCACGGGCGTGCTGATTTTCGTCTCGGTAGCCGAACGCTTCGCCGAAGTACTCGCTGACACCGGCATCGACAAGAAAGTTCCCAAGGGGACGTGGAAAGGCATCGTCGACGACCTGACGTCACAGATTGCAGACGGCCGGCCCGCCGACGGCTTCGTTAGTGCCATTCAGTCCGCTGGCCAGCATCTCGGCCAGCACTTCCCGCCCGGCGACCCCGATGCCAACGAACTGCCCGATCATTTGATTGTATTGTCGTAATAGCCAATTTGGCGTCTTGCTCGGCTGTTCCGAGGTGAGCGTCACAAAGCCGTAGCCATGTCAAGATGATTTTGATAGAATCATGGCATGGAATTGAACCGCGAAAAATTCAAGGCTCTGGTCCTCTATGTCATTTGGAAGACGAGCCACGTTGACGGATTTGGATCCACAAAGCTGAACAAGGCTTTATGGTTTTCGGAGGCGCGCGCGTACGAGGCATATGGCCAACCTATTTCAGGGGAACGGTTTGTCAGGGATAAGCACGGTCCCCGATCCAAGCACTTGCGCGAAGTGTGCGATGAACTCGAGAATGCCGGACTTATTGAGCGTTTTACCGAGCAAATATTTGAATATACGGCAAACCGGTATCGCGCGCTACTGCCCGCTGACACTTCATACTTTTCTAACGAACAGCTCAGTCTTATTGATTGGTGGATATCTACGATTTCTGACAAGCATACGGCAGTCTCCATAAGCAACTTATCTCACGACTATGGATGGGAAGTTGCTGGCTTAGGAGAGGAACTCCCACTGCACGCGTTTCTTGCGAAACGTATTCGCTCGCCAAAAGAGGGCGACGAGTTGGACTGGGCCAAAAAAGAGGCTGAGCGGATCGGTCTCAAATAATGCGCACGGTTCGGCTTGACTGGGCAGTTGTAGATGATTTGGAAGAAGCGCGCCGGATTTGGGACAGATTGGATGACGCTTGGGCAATGATTGAGTGGGTCCTCGCGCGTGATCCGACGAAAGGAGACCCTCTCACGGAAAGTGGCACGGCCAGATCATTCTTTTTCGCAGGGTCCAATGCCCACAGCATGCCAGACATACAAATCGTCTATGTTGACGAGAGCCCTTATGTAACCATAAAATCCGTAAGGTTTAGCAACCCGTCCTTCATGGGCGGAAGCGCGTGATAATTCGGGAAGATAAGATTCATTTGAGCCAACCGCGCGCGTAACTTGGGTTTGCCTGGCGCTCCGATCATCCGATTGTGCTTTCGTAACTTACAACACAACAGGCGCGCGGCGAACCGCCACCACGGTGGTGTTGTCCTGATGAGGGTCGCGCATTGCTTCCACAGCCCGGATAAGGGCATTTGCCACGGCCTGCGCGCCATCACTCGCATAGGCTGCAATAATCCGCTCGATTTCGCTGGGCTCAAGGGTCTGCAGGCCATCACTGGCCAAAATCACATAATCGCCGGGCTCAATGGCCAGCGGCTTTCCTGAAAAATCCACTAGATCGAGCTCATCGCCCGTCACCGCCGAGCGCAACATATGACGGCGCGGATCGCGGCGCGCGGCTTCAACGGTCATCTGGCCGTCGGCGGCCAGCCGGTCCAGTTCGGGCGCCAGCGAATGATCTTCGTTCAACAGTGCGATTTCACCGCGCCGGTAGAGCAACAGCGGGCTGTCGCCAACGCTTACCCATTCAACGCCATCGGCTGAAAATACGACGCCGACGAGCGTTGACCCCATGCCACTCAACAACGGATTGGAGTTGACCGTATCGGCAATAGCCGCATTGGCAGCGTCAAGGCTGGCCGCCAAACGTTCCCGCGTGGCGCCATCATGGGTGGCAAACGTGCGCACGAAATTCTCACACGCCATACGGCTTGCAAGGGCCCCACCGGCATGGCCGCCCATACCATCGGCCAGAACGGCTACCATCTGGGATCCATTGCTCGCAGACGCGCCGCCACCGGGAACGAACGAATCGTTTCCCGGCCAAACAAGTGCGGTGTCTTCCTGATAGTTCCGCGCACCTTGCGTGGCGCGGCTAGCGTGATCGAATGCAGTCATTAGGCCTTCGGTTCTGTGATCGCCGACCAATCGAATTCCGGACCGCAGAACGGAACGAACACAACTTGTGTGCGCCCCATCGTGATGACGTCCATCTGTGTCAGCGCGACGGCGCCGGCTGGACGCTTGTCGTTGACTGAAACGATGTTGGTCTTAGCAAGGTTTGGCACGAACAGGAAAGACCGCTCGGCGGAATCGTAGCGAATATAGGCCTGCTCGTCGGATGAGATGGCGTCGTCGCCAAAATCCAAGCTGATACGGTTGGCGACCGACCGGCCGATGGTATTGTTACCCTCGAACACGGGCCGGAACTGACCGATGCCGGGGCCACCTACGATGACCAGCCATCCGACCACCGGATCCTGATCGAAGGCACCGCGCTTGACCTGCATTTTTCCGCGCACAAGCTGGGTACGCGCGGGCGATTCCGCGGCTTTGACCGACGCGCGCACCACGCGGGTCGTCGGCGGGGTATCGGCGTCAATCTGACGGTCCGCCAGCGGTATGGCTGCCGCCCGAGCCTCGCGTGCGGCTTCCGCGGCGCTCAATGCGGCACCGCCCGGTGAAGGCGCGTTAGATGAAGCAGCCTGCGCACTGGCCGGAGCCGGTGGCGGCAAAGCGGCTGTGGCGGCAGGGGCGGAGGGCACGATCGGCGAGGATCCGGCTAATTTTATCATAGGGGGTTGTCCTGTATCTTCGCGGCTCGCCGCGACCAATGCATCCTTCAATGAACCCAGAAAGCGGCCCGCTCGCGGCCCCGCTGGGCTTCCTCCCGCTCCCGACATTGCAATTTGCTCCTTTATCATTCTTAAGGTTCCGCTGGTTTTCGACCCGGCACTCGAAAGATCTGCCGCAACCGCAAAAGACCCCCACAAATTGAGCCGGGTGCGTGCGACCGTCTATTCGTGTCCGTTTTAGATTCAAATGCCGCAATCCAGGAGTACGCGCGGACAGATTCCCGGGACTTAGTCTCAAAGTGACACTCGTCGCGGTCTGCGGCAGCAACATGGCCACTTGGCGACTGATCTGTGAATTGTTCATCGCGTGTTCATCGCCCGTGCAGTTGCCACAATCCTGCTGCAACACCTGATTTGCGGACCGTCAGAGGCACGGTCTCAGACAGATTGATTTGGCCGTGATCTTGCGGCCCGAACTGGATGGCGATTGCAAGTGACTGCACCCGGATGACAAATCTCGTCGCGCTTCAAAGCGGCACAGAACTGGCTGGAGATTACCGCATCGATCGCGTGCTGGGAGCAGGCGGCTTCGGCATCACTTATCTTGCCGATGAAATCGCTCTCAACCGTCTTGTCACCATCAAAGAATATTTTCCCTCCGACTTTGCCGCGCGCACGGCTGGATTTGATGCGGCACCCCGATCCGAACAATGTGCGAGCGATTATCGCTGGGGCCTTGACCGGTTCATCGAAGAAGCCCAGACGCTGGCCAAGTTCAGCCATCCCAACATTGTCAGGGTCTATCGCTATTTCCGCGCTAACAACACTGGCTATATGGTGCTGCACTTCGAAGAGGGGCAGAGCCTCAAGGCGTGGTTGAAGTCGCTGGGGCGTGCGCCGCGCCAAAAGGAGCTGGATCAAATCGTAGCGCCGCTTCTCGATGCGCTCGATAGCATCCATCGCAGCGATTTCCTGCATCGCGACATCGCCCCCGACAACATCATCATTCGCAAAGATGGCCAGCCCGTCCTGATCGACTTCGGATCGGCGCGCGGAGAAATTGCCGCCCACTCAAAAACCGTGTCCGCCTTGGTTAAACCCGGCTATTCGCCCTACGAGCAATATGCCGAGACCAGCCGCCAGCAAGGCGCGTGGACAGATATCTATGCGCTTGGCGCCACACTTTATCATGCCGTCACCGGCAAACGTCCGCCCGATAGTCCCTCGCGCATGGTCAAAGACGAGATGATCCCGGCACGCGAGGCCGCAGTCGGCGGCTATCGTGCCAGCTTCCTTAAGGCGATCGATAAATCCTTGGCGTTGAGTGTGGATGCGCGCCCGCAATCAGTTGCCGAATGGCGCGGTGCGCTGCTTGCACCTGAACCAACACCCGCACCAGCTCCTGCAGCCGGAGGATGGTTTTCGCGCACATCTGGCCGTAAAGCCAAACACGATGAGCCGGCGCCAAATCCATCGCTGGCTCACGCCCCCCCGCCGCCCGATGCTCCGGGCCCGCAAGGCCGCATGCTGGACTTCCTGGAAGGCCTGCAGCCGCGCAAATCGCCTGAACCAGCCAAGGCGGCTGTTGTCGACGCTATCGCGGCGGCGGTTGCAGCCGAACCCGCAAAAGCAGCGGCTAGCACCGTCAAGCTCGATGCGCCACCGCCCCCATTTATCAAACCGCAAAAGGCGGCTCCGGCAGCACCGAAGGCGCCACCTGCAGCCGCACCTGCCGCACAAAAGGCAGGCGTGTCTGCGCCCAAGGCAGGCGCACCAGCGTCCAAGGCAAAGGCCAAAAGCGAGCCACCATCCAAGGCCAACGGTGAGTTGATCAAAATTGCCGCGCCGGCCGGGCCGCGCAAACCGCCGGTACCCCGCTCGACCCGCTTTGTAGCTGGGCGCAGCTGGCGGCCGTTGTTGTTCAAAGGACTGATCGGCCTTGGCGTCGCCAGTGGCATCATCGCCATGCAGAACCGGCTTCCGCGCATGGAAATGCGCGGTGCCACAGTCGTTGCGAGCCACCAGTCCGCCCCGGTCAATGCGCTGCCTCTGGGCGAAATCAAAGCCCACACCGGCGCTGCTTCGCAATTGGCCTTCACCGCAGATGGCCGGACGCTGGTCACCACGGGGGCTGACGCAACGCTGAAAGTTTGGGATGCCACTTCGCTGAGCCTCGAGCGGACCATAGAACTTGACGATGGACCGGCGACATCGCTTGCCGTGTCCGGCACACGCGCGCTGACCGGCCACGCCAATGGCCAGACGGTATTATGGGATACCGGAACGGCTGCAAAAATTTCTACCTTCAAGCGCAATGACGCAGAAATCTGGGCAGTCACTTTTCTTGGCCAGGGTGATCGCTTCGCAAGCGCCAGCCATGATTGGAAAACCGCAATCTGGGATACAGCCTCCAGCACACCCGCACACATTATCGACGCCCACGAAAGTGCAGTTCAAGCCGTGACTTTCGCGCTGACACCGCGCGGTCCTTTGCTGGTCACCGGCGGCGCCGACAAGTCCGTCAAACTCTGGAAGGGTGACACGTTCGAACTGACGCGGCGCTATACGGGTCATAGCGACTTTGTTACGACACTCGCCATCGCACCCGATGGGCGTTCAATTGCTTCAGCGGGGCTTGACGGCAATATTCGCATCTGGTCGACCCAATCGCGCAGCACACGCCAGCGTCTCTATGGTCATAAGGGGCGGGTTGGCGGACTGGCCTTTTCGCCCTCTGGCGCGTGGCTCGCATCGGCGGGAGAGGATGGCAAGGTACGTCTTTGGGATCTCAAGAAGGGCCGCACTGCGCGCGTTTTGCCTGGTTCACTGAGCCGGCAAACGGCAGTAACCTTCAGTCCCGACGGCCAAAAGATTGCTGCCGCGGGAGAAGACGGAATCGTGCGTTTCTGGGCCGCACCGGCGCACGCCATCGCGACGCAGTAATGAAGTTTCTTGGTACGCTCCTTCAAAACCAGCCGGGCAAACCCATCATGGCCGAATTCATATTCATAATGCACAACGACACGCGGCCCGGCACATCTGATGTCGGCGATAAACATGACGAACAATGGGATGACTATCTCAAGAAGCTTCAATTGAGTGGCTGTTTCCGGGGCGGCAGCGTCATCGGCCACGGTGGCTGCTTCCGCAAGGACGGCACCGCGCCTTCAATTACATCTCACATTGGCGGCTTCATCCGTGTCGAATCCAATAGCCTGCAAAGCGCCCAAGAATTGTTGCATGCAAACCCTGTATATGAGGCGGGCGGCACGGTAGAAATCCGGGAGCTGCCGCGTAGCGATTGACGCTCACAGGCCGGCGCGTGATATGTTGCTCAAAAGCGCTCCGTCAAATCAACGAAAGACGATCCTCTGACCCGCACCGCAGAACCCGCACCCTCAGTTCACTCCGTTCCCATCATTCTTGACCACGCTGGACCGCTTTTGTCAGCTTATGACGTTCTGCTGTGTGACGTGTGGGGCGTGGTGCACGACGGCCACGTGGCGTTTAACGAGGCGACGGCTGCCCTCACCGCATTCCGGGACCAGGGTGGTACCGTAATTCTCGTCTCTAATGCGCCGGTGCCTCAAGCGCGTGTTGAAACTATGCTCGACCAGCGCAAAGTTCCGCGCACGGCTTGGGATGCGATCGTGACATCAGGCGATATTGCTCTTACGCATATGGCAAACCGGGGCTTCAAAAAAGTATATGGCATCGGCCCGCGCGACCGCGATGCGGCGTTCTTTGCAGCCTCACCCTCCGAGTTCACCAGTCTCGAGACGGCGGAGGCCATCGTGTGTACCGGCCTCGACGACGACGTCAATGAGACGGCGGAAGACTACCGTGGCATCCTAGAACAAGCGATTGCGAGAACGCTGCCGTTCGTGTGCGCCAACCCGGATCTCGTCGTCGATGTAGGGGGGCGCCATTACTGGTGTGCGGGTGCCATTGCCGATCTCTACGCTCACATGGGCGGCGAGGTTTATTGGGCCGGCAAACCCGGCGTCTCGGCCTACGGCACGGCCCACGCCGTGGCCGAGAAACTGCGCGGTACCCCCGTCGATCGAAGTCGCGTTCTCGCCATCGGCGATGCCATCCGCACCGACCTTGCCGCCGCCCGCAATTTCGGAGTCGATGCCATTTTCGTCGCCTCAGGCATTCACCACCATGAGGCAATCGAAGGCGGACAACTGTCGCAAGACAAGCTCGAAAAGTTGTTCCAGCCCGGCACCCCCAGCGCGATTGCCGCCATGACGGGCTTGCGGTGGTAGGTGCGTCGCGGGTTTAGAGACCCGCCATCATGCCGCCATCGATGCACAGCTCTGCACCCGTCATATACGAGCTGTCTTCTGACGCGAGAAACAGAGCTCCCTTGGCAATATCTTGCGTGGTGCCAAAGCGCTTCAGCAGCGTGCGATCGATCAGTCCCTTGTGAAACGCTGGGTTCTTCAAAGCACGCTCGGTCAATGCGGTTTCGATGAAACCGGGTGACAACGCATTGACGCGAATGCCGAATGGCGCGTACTCAACCGCGAGTGCGCGCGTCAATGCCAGCACCGCTCCTTTGGTGGCGGAATAACCAGCCAACTGGCGCAGGCCCTTGTGGCCCATGACCGAGGCCACATTGACCAGCGACGCGGTTTTTGACAACCGCAAGAGTTCGAAACCATCGCGCGCCAGACGCACCACGCCATCGAGATTGACTTCGCGAATCTTGGTCCAGTCTGCATCGGACATATGCCGGAAGTCTGTGCGCACGTTGAGGCCGGCATTATTGACCAGCACATCGATGCGCCCATGCGCTCCCTGGATCTGACGCATCAGCGCCGTCACGTCCTGACCGCGCGAAACATCGACCGTCAGTGCCGTGGCACCATGCCCCTGGGCGGACAGCGCCACCGCTGCTGCCGTCGCACTCTCGCCGTTAACGTCAGTGACGTAAACGTGGGCCCCTTCGGCGGCAAATAGAGTGGCAGTCGCCAGGCCAATGCCAGCCCCCGCGCCCGTTACAACGGCGATTTTTCCAGCCAGCCGGCCCATACGTGTCCTCAAGCTTGTTTG
>JBEBJD010000310.1:0-1683 GCA_040080075.1 Hyphomicrobium sp.
GCCGCCCCCCCACCACCACCCGCAGCCGGCCAGCCGGCGATGAAAGCAGCGCAAACCATTCCCGGCATCAAGCACATCATCGCCGTCGCATCAGGAAAGGGGGGGGTGGGCAAGTCCACAATCGCCGTCAATCTGGCACTTGGACTGCAAGCCATCGGTCTCAAGGCCGGCATACTCGATGCCGACATTTATGGCCCCTCGCAGCCGCGCCTGCTGGGATTAGCGGGCGCCCCACAAATGAGTGCGGGCAAAAAGCTGATGCCGCACCAGGCACACGGTATAAAGGCCATGTCGATGGGCTTTATGGTGGATGAAGAAACGCCCATCGTCTGGCGCGGCCCGATGGTGGCTCAAGCCCTCAACCAAATGCTGCGCGAAGTCGTGTGGGGCGAGCTCGATGTGCTCCTGATCGACATGCCGCCGGGCACGGGCGATGTACAGTTGACCATGGCGCAGCAGGCGCCCATCGCAGGAGCGGTGATCGTTTCGACACCCCAAGACCTGGCCCTGATCGACGCACGCAAGGGCCTTGCCATGTTCCGCAAGGTCAACGTTCCAGTTCTCGGAATCGTCGAGAACATGAGCTATTTTCTTTGCCCTAAGTGCGGTGATCGCTCCGACATATTCGGCCATGGCGGTGCGCGGGCCGATGCCGAACGCCTCAAAGTGCCATTCTTAGGCGAAGTGCCGCTGCATATTGATATCCGCACCAACTCCGACGCAGGAACCCCGGTCACAGTAAAAGATCCCAAGGGCCCGCACGCCGCCATCTTCCGCGATCTGGCTACTAGTGTTTGGGCTGAACTGCAGACATCTCTGGGCAAGGGCATGAAGCCGCCCGAAATGGAAGTCAGCGATGGGCGTGACACCCTTCAGGTCACGTTCGCGAACCGCGATGTGTGCAGTTTGCCTGCCGAACTCTTGCGCGTCATGAGCCCGTCGGCGGAAGTTCAAGGTCATTCCAAAGATCAGCGTGTGACCGTGGGTGGCAAGCGCAGCGTCAAGATCAAGGAATTGAAACCGGTCGGCAATTATGCCGTTCGCATCGTCTTCGATGATGGCCACGACACAGGCCTGTTTACGTGGTCGTACCTGCACATGCTGGGACTGCAGAAGGACAAGAAGTGGAAAGAATACCTAGCTGAACTCGAAACCAAGGGGCTGACGCGGGGCTAAAACCTGCGATCGCCCGTGGAAGGCACTCCGCCGTGAGCGGGCGCATTAAATTTGCGCTTCTTTTTGAGTTCTGGTGCCACAAGGAGCAAAAGGAAATGGTGCCCAGGGCCGGAATCGAACCAGCGACACTGCGATTTTCAATCGCATGCTCTACCAACTGAGCTACCTAGGCATTGGCCTCGGGCCGGACCAGTGCCGGGCGCGAAGCTTGGGTCTTATAGGGGTGAGATCGTGACCTGTCCATACCCCTCTCATACCTCCAATTTATGCCCCAAACGGCCTGATATTTAACGCTATCTGAGACCTTACAGTATTGAGCAATTGGCGGGCACGGCATAACGGGGCTATGAAGAGGCAAGGTTTACCCGTCCATGCAGCCTTCCGGGACTGCGCCGATCTGATCGACCGGCGGCCTCGTAAGCTGATCAATGCAGCAGACGTCACTCAACCGCACTTGCAAGACAGACCAACTGGCTCATGAAATCGAAAACCGCAAAGCCCGCACCC
>JBEBJD010000318.1:0-8232 GCA_040080075.1 Hyphomicrobium sp.
TCGACGTTGTTCGACAGCACCAGTTCCTGGGTGTCGGTCAAACCGCTCAGAACACCGCCTGTGTAGTTGATGGCAAGGTTGCTCTGATTGGCCGTCATTTTGCCTGCAACCAGATTGGCGACGTTATTGACGATGGTGCTCGCATTGATGACGCCGTTTTCGGCGGCGATCGAGGTCACACCGGTCCACAGCGTGGCGTTGAATGTGGTTTGGCCGCCGCCCTGTTCCTGGTTCAGGATCTTGACGGTTTCGATGTTGTTGAGTGCGATCGGCGGAACGGTTGCGCCCGCGCCGTTGCCGGAAATCGAAACGGTTAGCGTATCGTCGCCACCCGCGCCATCCAGCACGTCGCCGCCATTATATGTGGAGAGGAACGGCGTCACAGTATCGATCTTGCCCGTGAACGTGTCGTTGGTGCCCGCGCCTGTGAATGCGGCTCCGAAATCTGAGTTGGTCGTCAGGACGAAGTTCATCGGCTGCGGGCCAGGCGGTACAGCGGCGAGTGCCTGCAACGTCGCGAAGCTGAACGTGCCATCGGTAAAACGAAGAGACTCAACGTCGGATTTGACAAAGTCGACGCCCTCGGCGCCTGACACCAAAAGACCGCCCGTTGTAATGGTGATGGTGTTGCTGGTGCGGGCACTTGCGAAGACTGCGGTGTCTTTGCCCGCGCCGCCGATCAGTGTGTCGTTGCCCGCCCCGCCGTTGAGGGTGTCGTTGCCCTTGCCGCCGTCGAGCTTGTCGTTGCCGCCCTTGCCGTTCAGTTTGTCATTGCCGTCAAGGCCAAACAACTGATCGGCGCCGCTGGTGCCTGTCAGCGTGTTGTTTCCTGCGGTGCCTCTTTTCTTAGCCATCGTAATCGACTCCCTCTTTGAAAATTAATGAGTTATGGCGGCGTCCGCGCCGGATTTGCGGCGCGGCAACATCCCTCCGCCGCCGCGAATGGACGGTCGTCAGGGTTAATCAGACTTCATCGTTAACCTAAAAATAACCGCTGATCCAGCCGGGCAAGAGGGGGAATCAGGGTTATGACGGATTATTTTTATCCGTCCATAAGTTCGTCGCGCAGCACGGCACAGGACCTGCTCCATTTTGATACGAAATCAGCGGGTTAAGCTCCGTGCGGATAAAAGCACCCGCGTCCCGCGGCAGGGAGAAATTCCCGCATCCCGCGGCAAGTAAATACGCGCGTCCCGCGGCAAGCAAATGCGCGCGTCCCGCGGCAAGCACATGCGCGCGTTCCGCGGCAAGCAAAAGAGGCCGCCCTTGCGGACGGCCCCTTCTTTGAGTGGCTATGCGAGATAAAGTTCTGAAGACCGGGAGTGGATCTTAGAACTTGATCATGGCGCCGCCCATGACGATGTCGAGATCTTGGTACTCAACCTTCGCGCGGTTGGCAGTGGCAGCGGCATCAAACAGGTCAGCTTCGGCTGTGTGATGACGATAAGCCAGGTAGAGGTCCATGGCGGCAGCCTCGATGTGCTGGTTGACGCCAACGCCCCAGTAGCTGACTTGCGAACCCGACGAGCGGGCCGAACCAAAGCCGAGCGCGAGAGCGTCCGAGGTGGACTGGAAGCTCTGCGGATCGCCGCTGGTGTCGCCGATCTGCGCACCCGTTTCAGCGTGCCAGTATTCGCCATACAGCGTGGTCTTGCCGATGGCGACGAACTTCTGCTCGATACCAGCCTGCACCGACCAGAAATCATCGCTATCGTCGATGGCGATGCCGGCGACGCCAGCAGATGCGAAGCGTTCGCCGCGCAGGTCGTCGGTGCGCTGGCCGTAGGCGCCGGTTACGAACAGGCCCGTTGCTTCATGCATGATCGACGCCGAAAGGCCGAGCGTGTTGCAGTCCGTGTCCGAGCTGCTGGTCACGCCGCCGGCCGGATCGAGACCCGTGCAACCGCGCAGGTTTTCATTGGCGCCAACTGCGCCTGAGTCGTCTGTGTATTCAGCATAGCCAATGCCAGCGGCGATCTTGAAGCCGGCAATGTCCTTAGAATAACGAAGGCTCATATCCCAGAAGTCGTCTTCGCCCCACGCGGCCGAGACCTTGAAGCCCTCGAAAGCCGGGGATTCATACTTCACGAGATGGCGGCGATCGCCCTCGCCCGCGACGTTGTCACCCGAAACGCCGTCCGACGGCTGGAGGTTGCGCCATGTGTTGGTGGTGCGCACGCCGTTGGGCGTGACGAGGAAGAAGCCGCCGTTCCACTTCGACAGCGAGGGCCGTGCAAAATGGTTCATGTTGGCGGTGGTGACTTCAGTGATGCCGTCGGTAGCCTGCGACGTGAGGCCGAGCCAGACGCGGCCGAGGCTCTTGTTGTCGATCCACCAGGCTTGATGACGCAAGTCGAGAGCGTCGGTGCGGGTGTTGGCATTGTCCTGGTCGACGCGGTTCAAGCGGTTCGAGCGGACGCCGAATTCCATCAGGTAGCCGGCTTTCCAGTCGCCGGTAATCTTGGCATCGCCAACAAGCCGGAAGCGCGAACGCGCCGTGTCGTTGGTGCCCTGGTAGACGTTGGTTTCGTCGCCGGCATCGAACCACATCAGGGCTTCATTGACCTGACCCGAAATTGTGAGGCTGACCTTGCGGTTGCCTTTGCGGGCGGTGGTCGCTTCCAGCTCAGCGATGCGCTCTTCGAGATCGGCGCAGCAGTTGCCCCCGAGATCGGCCGCAGCGGCCGTCCCGGCGAATAAGACTGCCGGCCCGGCGAAAATGATACCCGCCGCAATGGCAGCGCAACTCATACGAAGCTTCATAGGTAGAACCCCCTGGATTTAGTCTTTAAGAGATAACGGGTCTCTCGATAGGGCCAGACAACGACGTGGCGGTTACAGCTCTATGACAGTTCGATGACACGGGCCGGGTTGACCGCTGGCCGTGGCCTAGGGGCCACATATTGTCGTCTGGAGACCTGATCGGAATGCCTTAGTTTGGAACCGGCTGCAAAACCAAAACTTGGCCTAGTCTATTGTTTTTCATCGAAAATATAGCCGGTTCCGCGCACCGTGCGGATGGGATCGGGCTCTGCGCCGCGCACGATGGCTTTGCGCAGACGGCCGACGTGGACGTCCACCGTGCGCTCGTCGACCTCGGAGGTGCGCCCCCAAACATTGTCGAGCAACTGTGATCGCGATAGCACCCGGCCGGCACGCTGCATGAAGAATTCCAGCAAGCGGTATTCGGTCGGGCCGAGGCTGAGTTCTCGTGTGCCCCTGGTGACGCGGTGCGCCTGGCGGTCGAGGACGATGCCGCTACGCTCCAGAACATCGGCGGCTTTTTCAGGCGACGACCGGCGCAGCAGGGCCTTCACACGAGCCAGCAATTCGGCAACCGAAAACGGCTTGACGATGTAGTCGTCGGCGCCGGTGGCAAGTCCCCTCAGGCGGTCGCCTTCTTCGCCGCGTGCCGTCAGCATGATCACCGGAAGGCCGCGCGTATCGGGCCCTGAGCGAATCTGGCGGCAAATTTCTATTCCCGAAAGGCCCGGCAGCATCCAGTCGAGGATGATGAGATCAGGCTGCTCTTCCTTGACGGCAAGAATGGCCTCGTCACCCAACTTTGTTGCGGCAACCTCATAGCCCTCTGCCTCGAGATTATAGGTCAGGAGCGTGACGAGGGCGTCCTCGTCTTCAACGATCAGTATTTTGGCCAGTTTCAAGTCAATGCGCTCCATTCATGGGGGCTGCCGTCAGCCCGCCTTATGCACCAGCGTCGAGCTGGTCTTGTCATTCTTGGGTCTTTCGCTGGTCAGGGGTACGCCGCGCGCGAGGAAGAATACGGTTTCAGCGATGTTGGTGGTGTGGTCGCCGATGCGTTCGATATTCTTGGCGCCAAACAGCAGGTGCGCACACAGCCCGATGTTACGCGGGTCTTCCATCATGTAGGTCAGCAACTCACGGAACAAAGAATTGTAAAGCGCGTCGATCTGCTCGTCTTCACGCCAGACTTTCAAAGCCTTCTCGGCATCACGTGCGGCAAATGCATCGAGGACATCCTTGAGGCTGCGCGCCGTCAAGTCGACCATATGGCGTAAGCCCGTCATCAGGGGTTTGGGGTGTGTCTCGCCCGAGATGGCGAGCGCACGCTTGCCGATGTTTTTAGCCAAATCGCCAATGCGTTCGAGATCGCCCGCCACTTTCAGAACGGCCATGATCTGCCGCAAATCGTTGGCCAGGGGCTGGCGTCGCGCAATCATCGCAATGACCTGCTCTTCGAGTTCGCGCTGCAAAACGTCGATGGCGTCGTCGCTGGCAACGACAGTGCGCGCCAGTTCCTGGTTGCGCTGTTCGAGCGCGGCAAAGCCTTCACCCAGCATACGCTCCGCAAGGCCGCCCATTTGCCCCACTTTGCTTTCAAGCACGGACAGCTCGGCTTCGTAGGATTTGACAATGTGGCTGTGCATCTTTGTGGTCCTTCAAACATTTCTGGCCGCGGCGCGGGCGTAATTCAACCGAAGCGGCCCGTAATGTAGTCTTGAGTGCGCTGGTCTCTGGGGTTCATGAAGATCGCACTCGTGTCGCCTTCTTCAACAAGCGACCCAAGATGAAAGAAAGCTGTTCGCTGAGACACGCGGGCCGCCTGCTGCATGGAGTGCGTGACGATGATGATGGTGAAGTTCTGGCGCAATTCGTCCATCAGTTCTTCGATGCGCGCGGTGGCAATCGGGTCAAGCGCCGAGCAGGGCTCATCCATCAAGATGATTTCGGGATCGATGGCGATGGTGCGCGCAATGCACAGGCGCTGTTGCTGGCCGCCCGACAATCCGGTGCCCGATTCCTGCAGCCGGTCCTTGACCTCTTCCCACAGGCTTGCCTTGCGCAAACTTTTTTCGACGATGTCATCGAGTTCGGCTTTGGACGTGGCGAGGGCGTGAATGCGGGGGCCGTAGGCGACGTTCTCGTAAATTGATTTGGGGAACGGATTCGGCTTTTGAAACACCATGCCGACTCGCGACCTGAGTTCCACGGGATCTATTGCCCCGTCGTAGATATCCTGACCGTCGATGACGATAGAGCCCGTAATCCGGCAGCCCTGGATGGAGTCGTTCATGCGGTTCAGGCAGCGCAAAAACGTCGACTTGCCGCAACCTGATGGGCCGATGAACGCCATGATGGAGCGTTCAGGCACGTTGACTGAAACATCGGTCAGCGCTTGCTTGGCCCCATAGTGCACGTTGACGCCGCGTGCCACAACCTTGACCGGTGTGCTTGTCAGCAAATCCTGCTGCCTCAATGCCGTAGCGTCCATGTCATCCCTCACTAACTGACGAAGCATCACCAGCGCCTTTCGAATTTATTACGCAGCCAAATGGCAAGGCTGTTCATGAGAACCAGGAAGGCCAGAAGTACGAGAATTGCTGCTGCGGTGCGCGACTGAAATCCTGCTTCGGGAAGATCGGACCACAGGAAAATTTGCACCGGGAGAACAGTGGCCGCTTCGGTGGGGCCGCCAGGCACATCGGCGATGAAGGCGATCATACCGATCATCAGCAACGGCGCGGTTTCACCAAGCGCGTGAGCCATGCCAATGATGGTGCCGGTCATGATGCCGGGCATGGCAACGGGAAGAACATGGTGGAAAATGGCTTGCTGGCGGGTGGCGCCAACGCCAATGGCGGCTTCGCGGACAGATGGGGGTACGGCCTTCAATGCGGCGCGACTGGCAATGATAATGGTCGGCAGTACCAGCAGCGCAAGAACGAGACCGCCAACCAAAGGCGATGAGCGGGGCAGGCCAAACACATTTAGGAACACCGCCAGACCCAGCAGTCCGAACACGATTGAAGGGACGGCCGCGAGATTATTGATGTTGACCTCGATCAGGTCTGTCACCCGGTTACGGGGTGCAAATTCTTCGAGATAGATTGCGGCGGCGACCCCGATCGGCAAGCACAGCCCCAGTGTCACGAGCATGGTGTATGCCGTGCCCATCAGGCCGCCCAGAATACCGGCAAGTTCGGGTTCGCGGCTGTCGCCATTGGTGAAAAAGCCAAAGTTGAAACCGCTTTCTACAGCACCTTGTTGTTTCAGGAGTTCGAGAAATGCAATCTGCCGGTCGTTGATCTTGCGTGACGACTCCGGCGTCGAAATCACAATCCGCTGCCACGCGCCGCTGGCCGCACTCGACGCCGACGTCAGCGGGGCCAGAACTTCACCTTGCACCGCGCCTTGTGTAATTGAAGCGATCTTTATTATACCGCCGTTAATCGCAACCAGAAGCGTAGGCGTGTTGGTATCGAAAGTGACGCCCCCTTCTGCGTTCTTTGCGATCCCTGCGAGATCGGGAGCAAGCGCATCGGGTTCGGCCACTAACGTTACAATGCCGCTGGTGTCAGAGGGCTTGGCGGGGCCAGCTCCATTTGAAGTGCGCGCTTGTGCCGAAATGCCCTTGAGATAGAGATCTGCACTCGATGACAGCAGCAGATCTGCGGAAAGCGTCTGTCCCACGAGTGCGGGATTGGCCACAATCCGCTCACGCAGTGGATCTGCGGCACCGCTCGACAGCAGGCTGTCCAACGACTTCTTGTCGGCACGCGACTTAACTTCTGGGAACAGCCCGCGGAGTGCGTTCTTTATCAGTCCGTCATAGTCCCCGGCATTGGGTTGCGCCGCGTCGACGAGTCCGGCCGTCACTGGCACGTTGAGTTTAAGGGAGTGATGCGTAAACGCAGGCAGAGCTTTGAAGGTGATGTCGGCGACGATCAGCGCGAGGAACGAAATGGCTAGCATGATAGCCACCAGGCCATAACTGCGAAAGCGCGCGTCGGCACGGCGGCGGCGGGCCAGCCTCTGCTGCTTGTCGCTGGATGCCGGGCTTTGAGGCACCCGCGGCGGGCCCCTTTCTATGACGCTGGTTAGATCAGTCATATTGTTCCCGGTACTTTCTGACGATCTTCAACGCGATTGTGTTGAGCATCAGTGTGAAGAAGAAGAGCACGAGCCCGAGGGCAAACGCCGACAGCGTTTTTAAGCTGTCGAATTCCTGATCGCCGACGAGAAGCGTCTTGATTTGAACGGTAATCGTCGTCACCGCATCGAGCGGATTGAAGGTCAGGTTGCCGGCAAGTCCCGCAGCCATCACCACGATCATGGTTTCTCCGATGGCGCGGCTGATGGCGAGCATCATGGCCGAAACGATGCCGGCAAAGGCTGCTGGAAGCACAACCTTCTTGATGGTTTCCGATTTGGTGGAGCCAAGCGCATAAGCACCATCGCGCAAAGTTTGCGGCACCGCGGTGATGACGTCATCGGATAGAGACGAGATGAAAGGAACGATCATGATGCCCATCACCAGCCCTGCGGCGAGCGCCGACTCCGAGGCGACATCCAATCCCAAATAGGCTCCTGCCGCACGCACCAATGGGGCAACCGTCAGAGCCGCGAAGAATCCGAACACGACAGTTGGCACACCAGCCAGAATTTCAAGTATGGGTTTGACGGCGTTGCGGAATCGCGCACTAGCAAATTCGGCCATATAAATCGCCGACAGCAAGCCTATCGGCGCGGCCACCATCATGGCAATGAGCGTGATGAGTAGCGTGCCGCCGAGGATCGGCACGAAGCCGAAGGCTCCAGATTGACCGACCTGATCAGAGCGCATAGCGATTTGCGGCGACCATTGCGTGCCAAACAGGAATTCATACCAGGGGTACTGGGCGAAGAACCGCATGGATTCAAAAAGCAGTGACAACACGATGCCCACGGTGGTGAGAATCGCGACAGCCGAACAGGCTACAAGAATGGAAAGAACGGCTTTTTCGACAAGAGTCCTTGCGCGGAACTCAATTGTCAGGCGTTTCAAACCCCAAAGCAGGCCAACCAATCCAAGACCAAATCCGGTGGCAACGCGCAGCCAATCGCTATATTTGCGCAGTGTTTCCATCACTTCGGCCGCGCGACGGACTTCAGGCTTGCCACCTTCGGCAAGCGCACCACCCGCCGTGGCATTGGAAATTTCGCGGAGTAGCGTGGCCCGGGAGAGATCGTCACCGGGTTGTAAAGCGGCCGGCAATTCCGCCAGCGCTCTGTTTTCGATCAGGCGGGGGGCGATGGGAGACCAAAGAGCAAATACCGCCAGCATGGGAATGGCCACTGCCAGTGCGGTATAGGAACCGTGATAGACGGGAAGCGAATGGACCTTGGAGCCGGCTGACCGCAGCGCAGCGCCCCGGCTGCGGCCGAGATAATAGCCGGTCGCCGTCAATGCCAGGAGTACGATGATGTAGA
>JBEBJD010000171.1:0-8214 GCA_040080075.1 Hyphomicrobium sp.
TTCCGCCCGATGGCAGCTCAAGCGTCGTCTCTGCCCGGCGGACCTTCAGGCCCGGCAGCGAGATATCGGAAAGTGTGACGGCGCCTTGGGTCGAAATCTCGCTGACTTCTGCCATGATGTTGAGGCTGATGCGGCCCTCGGTCAGCACAACCGGTTTGAAACTGACATTGACGCCGAATGGCTTCCAATCAACCGAGATCTGCTTGTCCTGCTGGGCAATTGGTACAGGGAATTCGCCGCCAGCTAGAAACTTGGCGGTCTCGCCGGAAATTGCGGTCAACGTCGGTTCCGCCAATGTCTTGACGACCCCCGTACGTTCGAGTGCCTGCATCATCGCCGTCACGCTGGAACCGTTCGAATTCCATGTCGGCTGAAAGGCCGATCCGGCTGAAACACCTGGCAACGGCAGCGCTGCCGATGCGGCGGCCACAACCGGGCTCGTGATCGGAAAGGCGTTCTGGATCACCTTGGCGAAGGTGAATTGGCCAGACTGCAAGACGGCGCCGGGCAGGTCGACACCAATGCGCCGCAATGCGTCGCGCTGAATTTCGGCGACCTGAACTTTGAGCAGAACTTGCTCCTTGCTGTCAGTGCCCAGCAGATTGACGACGGAGTCCTTGTTTTTGACGAACTTGGCGGCGAGTTCACCAGCGCGGTTGGCATCGACCGGAGTGGCAACGCTGCCGGCCAGCACCAGGGTCTCACCCATCATCTCGACTTTGATCTTCGATCCGGGCAAGAGACGCTGAAGCGAGTCCTGCAAGACCGACAAATCGCGGGCGATGCTGACCTCGAGAAACAGGATTTTCTGGCCATCGGGGCCGATAAAGATCGCGTTCGCTTCGCCTACAGTCTTGGCGAGCAAATACACCTGCCGCGACGACTGCAGTGAGGCGTCGAGCACTTCTGGATTGGAAACGAGAACGTTTTCCAAGTCGGCTGGCAACTCCACCAGCATCGCCTTGTCGAGGCCGATCGTCACCTTGCGCGTGATCGGGTACGATGCACCAGCGGGTATGCGCAGTTCCGAACTGTGATCGATGTCAAATGGCGGAACCGCTTTGCGCACGTCGCCCGCATGAGCTGTGCTGGCGGCAATCAACGCCACCAATCCGGCACACAAACGACGGCAATCGATCCCGCAACTACTCAGGACTCTCATAGCACCCCCAACTATTGCTCAACGGCCAGGGTGCTCAAAAAGCGCGAACCCGCGGCGTCGTGCACGTACCCAAAATGAAACGCGCACCAGAACGCAACAAACAAGAACGCAACAATTGTGGTGGCACTCTCTGCGAAGTCTCAGCTCAAAGCCAGTGCGGCCCTGCGAAGGCTGTGACATCCCGGGCGCTCGTCAACAGGTTGTGCACATACCGTGCACCGGAGTCAGGATCGTGGGGCACGTGAACATAGCCCCTTACTCCCGGCATTTTGCTGAGGTTTAAGAGACACTTCGCGATGAATGCCGGGCACATGAAATAAGCCCGAAGCAGACGGCGAGGGTGACAGATATTGAAATGTGCAAAAGAAGCAAACGCCGCCGCCGGACGTGAGACTGGCCGTCATGCTGCAGGCAAGCTCATCACTTTCAGTTGGCGACGCGGAGGTCCGCGATCGCGCGCCCGATATTCTGGAACGCACTGATCAACGCGGCGCCACTGGAAGTTGGGAAGTAGTTGCCGGGCTCGGAGGCACACCCAGTCAACAGGGCTTGCGTGACGGCGTCGACGCCGCCGCCAAATGCAATCGTATAGACGGTAATTCCTGCTGCCTTGGCATTGCCGCACGCCGTCTGCAGTTTGGTATTCATGACGCCAGTGTAGGACGTAGAGGTATAATCAGTGCCGAGCCTGCCCTTGGACGCGAAGCCCGAGGCACCGTAGCGCGATAGATTGTGGTTATCAGTCGCTGAATAGGTGTTTTCTCCGTCGGTCATGACGATCAGGACTTTTTTATTTACCGGATCGGTATAGGAGCGCCCTTCGGTGAATGGAGCAGATGGAGACAGCAATCTCCAGCCCCACATCGTACCCTCGCCGATATTTGTATTGCCAGTGGCTATCAGCCCCGTGATGGCCGCCTCGACGTCCGCTTGGGTCGAAGTCAAAGGCAGAATTGGCCTCGTGGTGCACATGTAGTTGGGGCCAGATCCACTGTCGATCGTGGCGCCGGAATACTTGCAGGTGCGCGATTGTGCCACCGCGATATCAATGGGAACTGGCGCGTACTGCGAGCAGGTGTTCTTTTTCTTATTGAACTTGACGCACGTCTGCTCGGGTGTGGGGCAGGTGCCGCCGTAATCCGAAATGTAGTTATTCGTGTAGCTGTTGTACCCAGCGGCGCTGGCATTGGTGTCGTCGGGCTCATCGGGCGCGAATATGGGCACAAACATCGTATCTGGATTAGAATTCAGCGGCACAGAATCGGTTGTGTCATGCACACCTGGGCGCGACTCAACGCAGCCAGCCCATGCGACGCCCAGATCGTCGAACAGATCGAAGCGGGACTTCGTAACATCGAAGTTTTCGGAATGGATCGACGAAACGGCGTCCGTGTCGATCCAGCCGGAATTTTGATAGCCGCTGCCCACCTTCACAGAGGCAGCGAACGGAACGAGGCCGATCTTTACCTTGTCAGCTCCCGATGCGCCCGCAAACAAAATGCCGGTCAGGTCGGTTGCTGCCGTCTTAAGGGATTCCATATCACCACTCATGGAACCTGAATTGTCGAGGACCATAGCTACTTCAATTGTTGCACTGCCCTTGACGACCTTGGACGAAGCCCCCGTATTCATCGAGTCGTAGCCGAATTGATGCATCAACGTCGTTGGCAACGAGGAATTGACGGTGGCAGTGACAGAGCCTTCCGCCGCATTGTACGTCACGCTGCTGATGGTTGCGGGGCTGCCAGGCAAAATATTTGCAGCGAGGAATTTATTGGCAATATCGGCGCCGGCCACGTCCTGGTCGGGCAAGCCCATCTTGGTCGACGCTGCCAACGTGGCAGCATCCACCGCCCATTGCATGCGCGATTTTTCTCTAAAGCCCCGCGCGAAGTCGATGGCAATTGCCGACGACAGAAGAATAACCGTAAACATGACGCCGAAGGTAACGGCTGTGATGCCGCTTTCGTCGCGCCTGAAGCGGGCGAAAAAGTCCATGACGCCACCAAATTTCTGGTGATCATGAGATATCAGCGGGGGGGACTTGGCCATATCCTCGCGCATTGAGTACTCCTGCATCGGCCGGTACCGGCGACGATACAAGTTGCGCGCTGAGCAATTGTAAAAATGACTGTAGAAATTTTATCTAATCTCGATTTGCGGGCTTGGGCGGCGCGGCATTTGATATGTCCGCGCCGCCCTTTCTTAGTCAGCTAACAAGGAAGTCCGCCTGGGTAATGACGTTGTTGCCGTTGCCATCGACTCCAACGAGGCGCAGCGTCCCATCGGTTCCAATCGTTATTAACGTATCGTTACCGATGTCGGTAATGGTGACTGAGGCGGCAAAATTGGCAACCGTGATCCCCAGCCCTGTCAAATCGATGAGATCTTGCACGCCGGGACCTCCGATGGCGTCAAAGCCGATGGCGCGATCATTACCAAAGCCGGCCTCCAGCACGATGGTGTCGTTGCCGGTTGAGACGGTTAAGCGGTCATTGCCCGCGCCGCCATTCAGCACGTCATCGCCGCCGTCACCATTTATTCTATCGTTTCCGGCGCCACCTTTCAGGATGTTGATGCTGTTGTCGCCCGTGATGGCGTCATCCCCAGAGCCGCCGGTGAAATTGCTAATACTTGAGATACGGTCGCGGTTATCGGCAGGCCCCGCCGGGTTCGATCCCGATCCAGAAACGATGACGGTGTTAGTGCCGTTCAAGGTGACTGTTAATCCATTAGTGTAACCGGAATAGTCGATTGTATCGTTGCCGGACTGACCGCTGAAAGTGTCCCGGAGGTTGTCGGCTACTACGACGATGGTATCGTTGCCGCCGCCCCCCCGTATGATATTAGCCGCCGTGTTGCTGACGATAATGTTGTCCGCCGAGCTGCCGATGATGTTGTTGATCGAGATCAGCGTATCGGTCCCGATTTCGGCGCTGGTCGCCTGACCGGCAATGAGCACTGTGTTGTTCACCGTCACATCAGCTCCAGACAAGTTGATGTTTGCGGCCGATGAGGTGAGCGAGATGTCATAAGTATCGGTGCCGCTGCCGCCATCGAACCGGTCATCCCCATCAGGTAACCCGGCCGCAACGAATGTATCGTTGCCACCAAAGCCGAGGATTAGATCGGTGCCACTGGTTCCTGTGATGATGTTGCCTCCGACCGTACCAATGAACGCCGTCTCGGGCGAGGGCGTCATTGCATGCTGTCCGAAGGTGGCATCGGTGTAGGTGGCAGCAACCCGGAGCTGCTGAACTGCAGCACCAGCGGAGGCCGTGTAGGCCGCGCCAGGTCCGCCAACATCGGTCCACGTGTTGCCGACGAGCTGCTGCCAGTGGTGATGAACGCTGGCCGCACCGATGACATCGGCATCGCTTACCGTGCTGGTGGCATTCAAAGTGACGGTGTTGGCATTGCGCTGGTAGTTGGTTGTCGAGAGATTGACGGCGCCGGAGCCTGCTTCGTTGACATTGCGAATATTGACCGTGATCTGTTGTGTATCTGACGCTATTCCGTCGCTCAATTGCACGTTCAGAACCTGAGCCGTCGCGTTGAGTACGGCCAAGGCTTCGTAGTCCGGCACCCCCGTCAGCGTGATCACCCCGGTAGCCCCATCGATGGCGAAAAGCCCTTGCGCGTTGCTACCAGCCATGAACGAGTACGTCAGAGTTTGCGGATTGAGCGGGTCCGTCACCACGTTGTTGGCGTCGGTGCCGTCGATATCCGCGATGATTGTGCCCGCCACCGCGTTCTCATCGATGGGCTGCGCGAACGGGTTACCGCCGCGTGTAACTATGACAGGAGCGTAGTTGACAGCGATGGTTGGAATATCGAGTGTGCCATCGGCAAACCGCAGATGTTCGACACCCATCACCAGATCTGTGCCATCGCTTGGCGCGCGAGCTGGATCATTGGCTCCCTGTGAAACGTGACCATTATCGGTGATTTTGAACGCGACGAACTCATTGTTGAAGCCATCAATGAACGTAACTTGTTCGATAGTGTAGTCGGCTTGCTGACCCACGAACACAACGGTGTCATCGGTGCCAGCCGTGCCGCCATCTGCACCCAGCGTAAGATCCTTGAACAGTTCCGTTTTAAGTATTTCCTCGAAATGCTTGTCGAACATGGCCGTTCCAAGCGCGGCGTTGCCAAGTAAGCCGTCACCCAATGGGCCTGTAGCGCGATGCGTGGCGCCGTCGATGACGTTGACGTAGCCGCCCGAATACGACCCGATCAGCGTATCGAGGCGAATACTATCGCCGGCGATAACATCATTACCGCCATTACCAGTGATCGTGTCATTACCCGATCCGCCGAACAGCCAATTGCCGGTGAGCGACACGCCATCAATCAGGTCAATGGCAATATCGTCACCAATTATGATGTCGTCATTTTGCGTCCCAGCCGCGGCCTCAACTTGAGTCCAGGCCGGCATAGGCGTCGTGCCGTCAATGGCCACAAGTGGATTGGCCTGGGTGGCGAAATCGAGCGTTATGCCGTTCGTGGCTCTCTGGTAGTCACTGAAGTCAATGAGATCGAAGCCGGTCTTGCCGCCATAGCCCGTGTCGGTAAAGCCATCACCGCCCAGGACTTCATCGGGTCCACCACCAAGCGCGGAGGAAGGCAGGCCAGGGCGCAGCATGTCATCCCCGTCGCCGCCCGACACGATATCCTGATCGTTGTTGCCGTAGACGAAGTCGTCACCGTCATCACCGTAGAGATTGTCACCACTGGTGCCGCCGTCGATGTAGTCATTGCCGTCACCACCGTGGGTGAATGGATCGGTGTTATCACCGCCAAATATCTGATCGTCACCCGCCCCGCCCGACAGTTTGTCGATGCCTTCGCCCCCATAAATCACATCGTTTCCAGAGCCGCCGATGAGCTGGTCGAAACCGCCGACCTCTGAGCCCGAGCCTCGGCCATAAATGATATCGTCGCCAGCGCCACCGTCGGCAAGATCGGGGCCTTCGCCAGTATCGATGATATCGTCGCCATCGCCTCCATAGAGACGATCGACGCCACCGTCGCCAAATAGGCTGTCGTTGCCGCCTTCCCCATAGACCGTATCGTCACCCTCACGGGCGTGAATATAATCGGCTTGATCGGTCGCGACTATGACCTCATGAGAGTTAGCGCCCGAGACCGGCGTACCGTC
Organism: Hyphomicrobium sp.; assembly: GCA_040080075.1. Lineage (GTDB taxonomy): Bacteria > Pseudomonadota > Alphaproteobacteria > Rhizobiales > Hyphomicrobiaceae > JANNFX01. The sequence continues at coordinate 6,327 of JBEBJD010000171.1, forward strand.
CAGGTTGGTATCTGCATTGAGTTCGGGGCGGATATCGCGCACATAGTTCTTGCCGCCCAATGTAATGATCGATCCATTGCTGGCCGCGCCGAAGCCTCCATCGGAATAGATGCCAACGCCTTCGCCGCCGTTGAGGGCCGCATTGGCCGCGATCACCTGGCCATATTTGTGCTCGACGCCCGCGTCAGCAGCGACCGCCGCATCGTTGGAGAACTCGTAATATTTGTCTGCATAGGCAAATATGCTGCCGTTGAGATGCGACAGGCCGGTATTGCGCTCGACGATATCCTTGAACTGACCGTTATTGACCTCTTCACCGAATTGCTGATTGACCAGCCGGTAGAGATAATAGAAGCGGTCGCCATCCATCAGGGCATTGATCTGAGAGACAAACACGAGATCGAATGTTTCGCCGAGCAGACCGCCAGGCACGTGGGCTTCGGCCAAACCGCCGATCCAGGTATCAATCGAGTTGAAGCTGCCGGCGCCAATCACCGGATGCGATGTATCGTTGTTAAGGAACGCTATGGCATCATTGAGTGTAAAGTCCATAGCCTGGGCGCTGCCCTCGGCAATCGAACCATTATCCAGGCCAATAATGGCAGCTGCCTTGGCCGTATCGCCGTCAAAGGCGTAGGCGGCGATGAAGTTGACCAATGAACCAGGGTGAATCATGTGCTGGCCGAAATCTGCCCAGCTTGTGTACTTGACTAGCCCCACGGCCTCGCGGAAGTCGTTGAGTGTTGGAATGCCGATATCGCGGCCGCGCGCGATGTTTATAGCGGCAAGATCAAGCGGCTGGCCGAGAAGGCCCTGACTGAGGGCGGGAGTAATGAATTCGTCGACCTCATTCATTTGCTGGTGCGACATGCCAAGCGCGATCGCACCGGGTCCATTCTCAGCGAATCCTTGCGGATTGAGGAACGCGCTTTCAAGCGCGAAGCTCATTATTTTCCCGGTCAATCCTTGAGTTGGATCGATGGTGTCGATCGTTTCGCGAATGGTTGAATGTCCGAAGCGGAATGCCGCTTGTGCGTATTCGAGTGTAACGGTCGAGTCCTGCCCAGAACTGTAGCCAACAAACTCGGGGATGCGAGGTGTAATGGTGCGGGCGTACTGGTCGACAGCGGCGTGCTGGTATTCCATTTCAACGATGAGTTTTGCCGCCTGGAACATCTTGTCCGCGTCCCAGGCAATTTCGCCCGTGGCGGTGACAAAGTTGCCATCTTGATCCTGCAGCCCCGTATCCGCTTGCCACCCGTGCAAGATTTCGTGGTTCGCGCCGCCGCTCGCTGCATCCTCGGCATATATAGCGTTCTGCAGGTTCTGGATCTGATAGTTGTGTTCCTCATGGAAGACGTGATGAATGGCTGTCAGGCCGAAATTCTCGTTCACCCGGCCATCGCCGGCGATGTAGTGATCGCCAACGGAGGCGAGCAAGATGGCGCCTACTGCATCGTGTACCGGTCCCGCTGGTGCGGTGATCGAGAAGTCAGCAAAGTTCACCCACATCATGAGTGCGCTGGCACCAGAATAGTCACCGGGATCAAGCGTCGTTGGGCCAGCGACTAGCGGTGTACCTAGCGTCAGCGTCAGGACGCCATTGACCATACCGAATGAATCACCAGGGCGCACATTGAGATTGAGAAGAGTGATGGCCTCGTCAACGTCGCTGGTGCCATTGCCGTCAGTATCCACGGCATCAGTAGCCGGTTGCATATGGGCCTCGTCGAACCTGGGGTTCATATCGAGAATAAGCGACTGACCTGAATTGCCCGCCGAAACATGGCCCGCGTCATCGCGATTGCGATAGTTGAGAACATCCTCCCATGTCAGCGCATCGCGCTGTGTGCCGACGCTGAATGAACTGCGCAATGAGGTCGTCGCC
>JBEBJD010000288.1:0-1676 GCA_040080075.1 Hyphomicrobium sp.
AGAATCGGAAGGCGTTGACCCCATCGGCATGTGCTTTCAGGCGGCAAACAGCATTTGCCTTGGTGTTCGATTGGGCGGGTTTGTGCCCCAGGAAGATGTTTTTATCCGTTCAGCAAGGGTTTCATACTTGAGCAACTTGCTTCATGAGTGGAATTGAATTGGTAAATCGAGGCGTGAAATAAAACAATTGGGGACAGTTCCATTTTCGGCAGGTTCTGCGTCGCAACTCAGGCAGATGGAGGTCGCACCGTCATCGTTGGAACGCTCGGGCTCCGGGCATTCGGACTGAACGAGATTGAGTATGCTCCATCCACTTTGGGCCTCGACTCTTTAATGCCGCATGCTCTAGCGACAGCCCATTATCTCATTAAGAGCGGAGTAGTGCTCCAGAACGGCGAGACCATTAGAATTGTTGGCGAGCAACAGTACAACGTCGAGCGAAAAGCGTCTGGAACATTTGGTGACTGGCGTATCAGCCGTCTGAAACGAAACATATCGGCCACTGGAGGTTAAAATGGCTTACATCCTTAATCCTCTACAGCTGGCAATGCCGGAATTTGATTGGGCTGCCAGCATTGGTCCAGTGGACACCAGCAGCAAGCTCTTTGACAGAGGTGCGAGACGTCCCATTCCGAAGGCGAAAATCCCACGCAGATTGGTGGTTTCCAGCATGCCCGGCTTCGATGTGATGTGTGACATTTTCGAACTAGATGCCGAATCAATAGCGGTTTCTGATCGTTGTCAAAAATTGATCGATAGCTTTGCGCCCGGTGCCGTGGAATACGTTGAAATTGAGTTCAAGATGCCGGCAAAGTTGGAGCCTGCCAAATCTTATTTCTATGTTAACGTTCTGGCTCACGCGCAAGCGCTCGATTACGCAAAAACTCCTACGACCGCCATGTCTGAGGCGGGTCAGAAGACTGTAATTCATCCGAGCAATGGAATTCCGGAATGGGTGATGCATCCGCGGCAGCCGTCGGATCCAGCCATATGGCTCGAAGTTGATCTCGATGCCCAAGATTGCGTGTTCAGTTGCCGGGAGGGGGCGCCGTTCGTTAAGAATGCGCTTTGGAATGAATTATTCAGGGAGTTTCCTGGTCAGTTAACCGAAGCGCAATATGCATACATAGATGAACGTTGACATAACGCAATCGTTGACAATCGAGAGAATTCGCTTGCTTGATGGGGTGGGGCATGGCCGACGTAACGCAATGGATTCTTCAACATGTTATTGGGCAAGCAGAGGCGAAAGAATTTAGCGATCTTTTTAAAGCCTTAGGGATATCTCCGAAGAAACAATTGGGGACAGTTCCATTTTCGGAAGGTTCTGCGTCGCCGCGGTCCGGTTTTGAGGGATAAACCGCGGCCTTTTCCATGCCGCCCCCCGTCTGCACCCACTTCGCCTTGGGGTCAACCTTCACAGTGACCCTGCCACGCTTGTCACGGGCGGTCGACTTCCACATAGCTGCCAGACGGGCCAGAAGACGGCACTCATCGCCGCCGCTCCTACACCCGCCACGCTTGTTGCCGGGCGGGGCGGGCGTATAAGGTCCGGCCACTCAATCAGGCCACTCAATCCCGGGCCTCACACGCGAGCCGACATTCGATGAGCATCAAGAGCATGACGGGTTTCGCCCGGACCGAGGGCGCGCTCGGGGCCGTGCGCTGGCACTGGG
>JBEBJD010000170.1:0-34069 GCA_040080075.1 Hyphomicrobium sp.
CTAGGGCCTGTCGTCAGTTATGGTTTGGAGCTGGATGAGGCCAAGAGCCGCCGGATGCCAGGAGCTTCGCGAAGCCAATACGGCCAGTATTGGCCAGCGGAGCGACGGCGCAGACGGCGGCTCTTGGCCTCATCCAGCTCCAAACCATAACTGACGACAGGCCCTAGAATCGCCGGACTTATCCACAGGAGCCCGGGCCGCTCACAAAGGGTTGGGGAATTTGCGTTTGCCCTCATGTGGTCAGGGCCGGGGAAGTCTGCGACAACGGGCGAGAAAAGTCGCGGGCCGCACGACTCCCGCCCACACGACAACCCTGGCCTCAGGTCAAGATCGCAAGGAATGCCACGCATGTTTCCGCTGTCGCATATGCTCAAGAGCTTCGTAAAAAAGGGATCACTCAAGGTAATCGATGCCGGCGGCGCCGTGCATATGTTTGGCGGCCGGGAAGATGGTCCCAGTGCCACCATGCAGCTCAACGATGCGACGCTTTATAAGAAACTGTTCTTCAATCCAGAGCTGCACGCGGGCGAGGCCTATATGGATGGCCGCATGACGTTCCCCGGTTCGAGCTTGCGCGATTTTCTGACGTTGTTTTCCATCAACCGGCTGTCGCTTGGCTCCTACCCGCTGCAAAAGGTGCTCAAGACCGCCTCACGCGGCTTAAAGCGTTTCCAGCAGGCCAATCCGATCGGTCAGGCGCAAAAGAACGTCGCGCATCACTATGATCTGGGCAACGATTTCTACAAACTCTTCCTCGACAAAGGCATGCAGTATTCTTGCGCCTACTTCCTCGACGACTCGGAAACCCTTGAGCAGGCACAACAGAACAAGTTGCGGCTGATTGCATCAAAGCTCAATTTGAAGCCGGGTCAGAAGGTTCTCGATATTGGGTCAGGCTGGGGCGACATGGCGCTCTATCTTGCTGCCATGGTGGACGTTGACGTCACCGGCGTGACGCTGTCGAAAGAACAGCACGCTCTTGCCAACGAAAAGGCCCGCAAGGCCGGACTGGCAGATCGCGTGCGCTTTGAATTGCGCGACTATCGCGATGTCACCACCAAGTTCGATCGCATCGTCTCGGTCGGCATGTTCGAGCATGTGGGTGTCGGTCATTACCCCGAGTTCTTCGCCAAAGTGAATGCCATGCTCAAGGACGAAGGCGTCATGCTGCTGCATTCAATCGGCAAAATGAGTCCTCCCGGCACGGCGAGCCCATGGCTGCGCAAGTACATTTTTCCAGGCGCCTATTCGCCCGCTCTCTCTGAGGTGTTCCCAATCGTCGAGCAGGCCCAGCTGTGGGTCACCGACCTTGAATTTCTGCGCGTCCATTACGCCAAGACGCTGCGCCACTGGTGCGAGCGTTTTGAGGCCAACCGGCCCAAAATTGCCGCCATGTACGACGAGCGGTTCTGCAGGATGTTCGAATTCTATTTGATCAGTTGCGAATTGATGTTCCGCACCGGCAGCCAGCTTGTTTTCCACATGCAGCTTGCCCGCCAGCGCGACGCGGTGCCCCTGCAGCGCGATTACATCACTCAAATCCAGCAGGAGTATAAGGTGCTTGAACCCGAGCGCCTGAAGCGCTTGCAGCCTGGTTCTGCATGACGCGCCCTGTTCCCTCCGGAACAGCCTTAACGGCGTAACCTGTTAAATGTTGCCCCATGAACCGCAAAGGTCCAATCTACCCTCGTTCCCAACTGGGCGCGGGAGATCTTGAAGCCTTGCGCCCCGTCATGAGGAGATCGCCATGAGCTGCAATTCACTTGCCTTGAAGGCCGCCATTGTCACCATCGGTTGTGTGGCATCAAACGCCGCATTTGCCGCGCCTGACGCTAAGGGCGTCTGGCTGAATGACAGCGGGCGTGGCGCCATTGAAATCAAAGACTGCGGCGGCAAGCTGTGCGGCCATGTCGTGTGGACACGGGATGCGACAGACGCCTCGCGCGGTTGCGGCAAACAAATGATCGGCGATGTGGTATCGTCGGGCAATGGCGTGTGGGACGGCGGCTGGGTCTATAGCCCCGACAAGAAACGCCGTTTTGACGTTGAACTGAAGCCTCTCGCCGACGGCACCTTGCGTGTCACTGGCTACGCGGGCACGAGATTTTTTTCCAAGACCATGATCTGGACCAAGGCACCAGCCGACTTGCAGCGCTGCACCAAGACCAGCGTGGAAGCTAATGCGGCTGCGCCCACCGCTACTGAAGCGCCAGCAGTGGCTCCGGCGCCCGCACCCGCTGCGCAAGCCTCCGTTGCAGCACCGCCAGCCGCCAAAGCTCCAGCCACCCTAGCACCTTCCGCTGCACCGGCGCCTGTCACATCAGCAGCCCAAGCGCTGGCAGCCACGGAAGCGTCTAAGAACAAAGAACCCGCACAGGCGGCGCGGGAGCCAACGCAGGCTGATTCCAAACCGGCTGCCAAGCAGGAGGACAAAGATCCTGAGCCGCGCGTGGCCGATGCTGGTGAAACCGAGGGCGGCGATAGTGGCGACAGCATCAGCGGCGAAGATATTCTCGATAAGCTCGAGGACATGGAATTCGGCAACGGCTATGGCGTTAAGCGCTTGCCCGGTGGCGACTGCCGCCTGAAAGTCCCCTATGTCACGATTACAGTGCCATGTAAGAAGTGAATTGTTGGTGCCGGATGACGTTTTGATTGGACCGCCGGCCTGTGCTATTTACTGCCTATGGAAACAGCCGAATATCTCTTGCCCGCCCCGCTTGTTACCGTCTCGCCTGATTGGCTTGGTGGCGAACCCTGCTTCACGGGGCGGCGAGTGGCTGTCAAATCACTGTTCGACTACCTCAAGGCAGGCCACACATTGGAAGAATTCCTAGCTGACTTCCCCAGTGTGTCCCATGAGCACGCTGTTGCAGTGATCGACCTCGCCAATCGAGCCGTTGCTTTGACTGATGCGGCCGAGTGATCGGGCCTTTGAAGCATGGTCAAAGTTCTGCTTGACGCTTGTATTCCTCACTGGGTGAGGAGAGACTTGACTGAGTTCGAAACCGAGACGGCACGTTTCGCCCGTCTCGACCGTATTCCGGATGACGAGTTGCTCGCCGTGATCGAGGGCCGTTATGACGTGCTGGTTACGCTGGATCGCAATTTGACACTGCAGCAGAAGATTGTTGGACGGCCTATTTCAGTTGTCGTGCTGCGCGTGACAGAGCAGACGCCGGGCGCTATTCGAGTTCTCCTTCCTGCTTTGAGAACGGCAATCAAGATTGCCCGGCCTGGATTCATGCAAATCGTCGGGCCATAGTTATTGGACCGGGCAACTCGCGGCCGCTTAGCGGCTGCCCTCAGCCGCGGCCGATCACACCCAACTGCACGAGCGCCAAAACGGCGAGGCTCGCCGCGCCAACCCACAGCGCTATACGGCTAAGGCGTGCATGACGGGCTTGGGCGGCCGCCAGTTTGGTGATCGACTCATCGTCGAGCCGAAATCCACCAAGGGTCATTTCGCCCAGTGAAATCGCGGTCTGCTCGGCTTGTTGCAAGAGGCGCGGCACCTCGGCCAATACTTTGGCAAGTGTGGTCGCGCCTTCACCAGCCTCTCGCATACGGCCCATGGCGCCCAGATTGTCTTCGATCCACGATTTGGCGATGGGCTCGGCCGCCATGAACAAGTTCAGGCCGGGGTCGAGCTGGCGCGCCACGCCTTCGACAATGACCATGCTCTTTTGCAGCAAGATCAATTCAGGGCGCGTCTGCATGTCGAACACGTCGGTGTAGGCAAAAAGCTGGCCCAACAGGTCCGCCATGGAGACGTCTTCGGCGGCACGGCCATGAATGGGTTCGCCGATGGCTCGCAAGGCCTGGGCGAACACTTCGACAGGATGATGCGGCGGCACGTATCCGGCCCAGTAGTGCACTTGAGCCGCGCGCTGATAGTCGCGCGTAATCAGGCCGTGCAGAATTTCCGCCAGGAACCGGCGTTCACGCGGCCCGATACGGCCCATGATGCCAAAATCGACGGCCACCACGCGGCTTTGGCTGTCGACGAACAAATTGCCCTGGTGCATGTCGGCGTGGAAAAATCCATCGCGCATGGCGTGCAATAGAAATGAGCGCAGAACCGTCAGGCCGAGCGGTTTCAAATCGTGACCGTGGGCCTTCAAGGCGTCCTGATTGGATATCGGAATGCCATCGATCCATTCGGTGGTCAGTACGCGCTTTGATGTGCGCCGCCAGTCGGCGCCGGGAACCCGGAAATCCGTTTCGGCGGTGATGTTTTCGGCCATCTCGGACATCGCCGCAGCTTCGAGCCGCAGATCCATTTCGAGATCGGTGGTACGTTTGAGGTTGTCCACGACGGCGACGGGCCGCAGCCGCCGCGACGGCTCATGGAAGCGTTCGACCAATCCGGCGGCAAAGAAGTAGCTGTCTAGGTCGCGCTTGAAGCGTTTTTCGACGCCGGGCCGCAGGATTTTGACGGCGACAGTGCGGCGCTCGCCATTGTCCTCCACGATGGCCTTGTGCACCTGTGCAATCGAGGCCGCCGCCACGGGCGGTCCAAACTCTACGAAGTGATCTTCGAGTTTGCCGCCGAGTGCGTCTTCGATGGCGGCGCGCGCTTCAGCAATTGAGAACGGCGGCAAGCGGTCCTGCAGATGAGATAAATCCCGCGACAGTTCAAGCCCGATGATGTCGCCCCGGGTGGCCAGAAACTGGCCAAGCTTGATGTAAGACGGGCCAAGAGAGGCGAGTGCGCGCGATATGCGGGTATCGGCAGGCTGGCCGGCATTGAACGGAGCCGCAATCATGCGTACCGGCCAAGTGGCAGCGTGCGCCAGCCGCAACGGTAGCGGCACCTTCTGACCCTTGGGCACGAAGCGCACGCCATGCTGGGCTAGCACGACGCCAGCCTTGGCCAGTCGCAGAGTGTTGAGAAGCGCGTTGGTCATTGATTAAGCGGTACTTGCGCCGCGGGCCTCTGGCAAGCGCGCTCGCGCGACAGAGTTGCCAAGAAGCTGCGGGGGTCAGGCTGTAGGTGCATCTTATTGCTGTGTTCACGTCGTGGCGGAGCCGCGCAACAGCGGTCGTGGCGGAGCCGCGCATCAAGGGGTCAGGCGGAGCCGCGGCGCAAGTCGAGGCGCGCACAAACGAGATCCGTTTTAGATCTTCCACCCGGAATGGATAGCGGCGATACCGCCGGTCAGATTGCGGTAGGAGGGGCGCGCAAACCCCGCTTCACCGATCATGCGGGCGAACTTTTCTTGATCTGGAAATTTGCGAATGCTCTCGACCAAGTATTGATAAGGCTCGGCTGCACCTGCCGCTAGTTGGCCCAGGCGCGGGATCACTTCGAAGGAGTGGAAATCATAAATTCTATCGAGTAACGGCACCTGGCATTGCGAGAACTCAAGGCACAAGAAACGCCCGCCGGTCTTGAGTACGCGAAAGGCCTCGCTTAGCGCCCTATCGATGTGCGTGACGTTGCGAATGCCAAATGAAATCGAGTAGGCGTCAAACGAGTTATCTTCGAAAGGCAGCGTTTCGGCGTTGCCTTCCACAAGTGTGATGCGGTTCTCGAGTTTGGCTTCGCGCACCTTGCGGAGCCCGGCATCAAGCATTTGCGGATTGATATCGCAAATGACGGCGGATGTATTTGATCCCCCCGCATCTGCGTATCGCAAGGCGATGTCGCCCGTGCCGCCAGCCACATCCAGCAACTTGAAGGTTTGGCTGCCTTTAGGCGGGTTAATGGCGGAGATCAGTTCTTGTTTCCAAAGCCGGTGCATTCCGCCCGACATCAAATCGTTCATCAAGTCGTAGTTTTCGGCCACGCTCGAGAACACGCCGTTGACGAGCCCCTGGCGCTCTTCTTCACGAACGGAGCGAAAGCCGAACGAAGTCCCGTAGTCAGATTTTTCAGATGCGTTTGTCATGAGGCTAAGCATACCTTCGGCAGTGCTTGAACGCCAAGAGCTATTCGCGCGCAAGAAGGGGATGTCCGGCTCCGTTGCGGATAAAGGCTGCAGCCGCCTCGGCCAGCACAGGGGCCAGTAGAAATCCGTGCCGGTAGGCGCCGTTAACGAACAGGCGGCGGCCGTTATTTCTCACAATGACGCGCGGTACATTGTCAGGGAATGCGGGCCGCACGCCGGCCGCCATTTCCATAATTCCGGCTTCTGCAAAAGCAGGGTGTAGGGCATATGCCGCCCCCAGAAGTTCAAGCGCCGAGCGCACCGAGACGGGGCCATCATCTTCGCTCTCGATCATAGTGGCGCCGATGAGATAGAGCCCATCTGACCAGGGCACGGCATAAAGCGGATGGCGCGGATGCAAGAGACGCACTGGCCGGCTCAAGGTGACATCGCGTGCCCGGACCAGAAGCCGCTCGCCGCGCACGCCGCGCAGAGTGGGCAGGTCATCGCGAGCGCCCAGCCCGCGGCAATCGATGACAATATCGCTATCGTGTATCGGAGACAGGAGTTGGCCCCACTTCACGTCAACGCCTGCTGCGTAGACATCTGACAGAAGTGAGGTCAGCGTGTCCGGTGTAATGACATGGGCTTCTTCGGCAAAGAAAAGTGCTGCAGGGAAGCGATCGCTCAGATCCGGTTCGAGCGCTGCAATGTCTTCCGCGTGCAATTTTTGCCAACCCTGCGTGCGCTTCTCAAACCGGGTCAGGTCGGGCTGGTCGCGCGTGGCGGCCACTACGAGGCTGCCGTTTGGGATGACACCCGCATAAGTGGCACGCCACAGTTCAAGTCCGCGCCGGCCCTGCTCGCTGACGAGAGCCGGCGCGGCTTCGCCTTCGCAATCAGGCGACAGCATGGCGCCGGCATGGATGCTGGCCGCGAGCTGAAACGGCTTGGCGCTGCGGTCAATCATGCGCACACGATGACCGTCGCGCGCCAGTGTCAATGCCTGCCATAGGCCCAGAATTCCTGCCCCAGCTACGGTGATGCGCTGTCGATCCAAACTCAATCTCCCAGTGCCGTGCCTTCGCGGCGCGGGTCGCTCCCGCCCTCCAGGCGTGTGTTGCCCCCAGTGCTGCGCCGGACGATGATATTGATGCCAGAGTTCATCATGCCGGGAGTAATGGCATGACCATAATTCTTGAGCTTCAAAGCTTTGAAAACGGTGTCCCAGCCATACTCGAGTTCAATGGGGCCGCCCATCGAGCCGAAGTTACTTAGATCTGATGCCTCTTGGGCGTTGAGGCGCCAGTCGATAAGCCCGATCAGCGCCTTGGTGACATAGAGGATGATGCGGCTGCCGCCCGGCGAGCCGAGCGTGGCAAAGACGTCGCCGTTCTTGTCGAACACGATGGTGGGGGCCATGGAGCTGCGTGGGCGCTTGCCGCCTTCGACGCGATTGGCAACCCTTCGGCCATCCTTGGCGGCGGGCACAAAGGAAAAATCCGTCAGCTCATTGTTAAGGAGGAAACCGGCCGTCATCACGCCGGAGCCGAATGCACCTTCGATGGTTGTCGTCATCGCGACAGTGTTGCCATCCTTATCGATAACCGAGATGTGACTGGTGCCCGCAAGCTCGACGGTGGCGTCATCGCCAAATGCGCGCTTGTCCAATCCTGGTGGCTCGCCAGGCTCCGGGCGCGGCATGGCCACCACGGGATTGATGAGGGCGCGCCGGGCCGCCAGATAGTCCTGATCGGTCAAGCCAGACGGCACGGCTACAAAATCCGGGTCCGCGAGATAGCGGTCGCGGTCTGCGTAGGCGAGTTTTTCCGTTTCGGCGATGAGATGAATGGCGGCGGCCGATCCGGCAGTGGCTGGGCCATTCCCAAGGCCGAAGGGTTCGAGCATCAATAGGATTTGCGCAATGGCCACTCCGCCCGATGATGGCGGACCCATGCCGCAAATCTTGAAAGTCCGGTAGGTGGCACACAGCGGTTCGCGTTCCTTGACGGCATAGCCGGCAAGATCGCTTAGCGACACATCGCCTGCAAAGAGTGGCGCTTGTCTCGTGGCGGTGGCAATGGCTTGCCCAATCGGACCGGAATAAAAAGCCTCCGCGCCATCCCGGGAGATAGCGGCAAGCGTCTCGGCATAGGCAGGATTTTTGAGAATATGCCCGGCCGGGCGGGCGTTGCCTGCATCATCAAAAAAGTAGGTGCGGGCCGCGGCATCAAACTTTCCGGGCCCATTCCAGCGCAATAGAAAGTGCAGGCGCTTTGAGACGGGAAAACCCTCATTAGCCAGCCGGATTGCGGGCTCGAAGAGTTTCGCCCAGGCGAGCTTGCCGTGTTTGCGATGCGCTTGCTCCATCAGTCGCACAAGACCCGGCGTGCCAATGGAGAGACCGGAATGGACCGCCTGATCAAAGGGCAGCGGCTTTCCGTCGCGCAAGAAGTGCTCGGGGCTGGCGCTGGCGGGAGCCGTCTCACGGCCGTCCAGCGCCGTCAGAGATTTGGCTGCCTGATCCCAGTGAAGTAGAAAGGCTCCACCGCCAAGTCCCGATGATTGTGGCTCAACGAGACCCAGAACCAGTTGGGCAGTTATGGCTGCGTCGGTGGCCGAACCGCCCCCGCGCAAAATTTCGCGTCCAGCTTCCGAGGCAAGACCGTTGGCCGTCGAGATCATGGCGTGGCTGGCAGTGCCAAGCGTCTGCCCGGAGCGCCCGGTGGCATCTTCTGGTTCGGCCTGCTGGCGTTGCGCGGTGGCAGGTTGAACAGCAAGTGCTGAAAATGCGAGAATGGTGATCGCCACACAGATCCTCGATGTATTGCGTGAGGGCCGTGTAGGGTGCAGCTTCAATTGAATAGGTCTCGGGCGGATCATAGCGGCAGACTATAGGGGTTCTTCGATGCAGGGAATGACTGCGATGCCACGCCGGCGTTTGAATGCGGCATGGGTTGGGATGGGCTGTGGCGTGGCGTTGACCGGCTTTTCGGCCGGGTGGCTTGCGAATGCACGTGAGCCCGAGCCGCGCGTTGCGACTCTGGTATCGTCCGGGCAAACAGTGGCAGGCGAGACGATTGCCTATCCTGAAGGTGCGCCGGCGCAAGTTACCGCTGTTATTTTGACGTTACAGCCGGGCGAAAAAACGGGGCTGCATACGCATGGCGTGCCGACGTTTGGTTATGTGCTGGAAGGCGAATTGACTGTTTCGTACGAGGGCCAGGGCAATCGCATTTACAAAGCCGGTGATGGTGTGCTTGAGGCCATGAGAATCCCCCATGACGGCCGCAATACCGGCGCAGGCACCATGCGCATTTTGGCCGTGTTCATGGGGGCCGAGGGTGTGGCGCTGAGTGTGCCTGCAAAGAATAGTAGGCTTGAATAGTATCAGGCTGTCAGCGTGCTTTCCGGAAAAGTGTGCAGCGGTTTTCCGGATAAAAGCACGGCGCAACCGAGTGCTTTCCGGAAAAGTGTGCAGCGGTTTTCCGGATAAAAGCACGGCGCAACCGAGTGCTTTCGGGAAAAGTGTGCAGCGGTTTTCCGGATAAAAAGCACGGCAAAACAAAGAACCATGGATTGTCTGCGATTCAATCGAAACTGGAACGGCTTTAGCCGCTTACTGGGCAGACCTGGTGGCGGCGTCATGCGCCATGGTGTTGAGGTCGAGGACGGAAAAATTGTCCGCCGGTACGAGTCTCATGACGTGGACCGTCTGCGGGCCTCCATGAGATTGGTGTCGTGGAGCGCGTTCGGGTGATAGCCCGGCTGGCGATATGTTGAACTCCTCTGCTTCTGCCGGCATGAAAGTTTGGTGTTAATGAAAATCCCGCGACTTTGGGATGATGCGAAGGTCGCGCGGGTGCTTGATCCTGGGGCTTTGCTGCACCGGTGGTGCGGGGTGTGATCGCATTGGCCAGCGGGGATGCGGGCCGTTAGCGGCAGAGGCGGGATCGGGGCCAGGCTTGATCACTTCATCTGCGTTGGCGATGGGCACATTCATTTCGAGGGCATCTTCAGTCAGCAGGCTCAGCCACGAGCTGTGGTCGTGCAACGTCGATGAAACGACGTGAATGATATCCTCATGTCTTTGGATACGGCCTTTGATGAGGATAAGCCGGGCGCCCATGACGGTCTTGCGGAAGCGCTCCAGCGTTTTTGGCCACACGACCGCGTTGGCGATGCCGGTTTCATCTTCGATGGTCATAAACACCACACCCTTGGCGCTGCCCGGTCTCTGGCGCACGAGAATGACCCCGGCGACGGCGACGGGTGCGCCGTCTTTCAAGGTGGCAAGTTCAGCGCAACAGCGCACGTTCTGGGCGCGCAATTTATCGCGCAGAAAAGCCATCGGGTGGGCTTTGAGCGACAGGCGCAAGGTCTGATAATCGGTGACGACATGCTCGGACAGCGGCATTACCGGCAGTGCGATGTCTCGATCTTCGCTCGTCTCGCGTGCCTGGCTCCAGGAGAACAAAGGTAACGGCGGGGCGTTGGCGAGTGCCTTGACCTCCCACAATGCTTGCCGCCGGTCGAGACCCATTGAGCGGAAGGCATCGGCGCTGGCGAGCTTTTCTAGCGCCGGGAGCTTAATGCCCGCACGCATCCACAGATCATGGACATCGCGGTATTGTGCCGCCTCACGCGCCGCGATCAACTTGCCGGCCGCCTCCATCTGCATGCCGTCGATCTGGCGCAGGCCGAGGCGCAAGGCAGGGTAGTTTTTCACCCCGCTATTTTCCAATGTGGCATCCCAGGCGCTGAAATTCACGTCGGCTGGCCGGGCTTCGACGCCGTGCTCGCGGGCACAACGCACGATCTGGGCCGGGGCATAAAATCCCATCGGCTGTGAATTGATGAGCGCGCACGCGAAGGCCGCCGGATAATGGCATTTGAGCCAGGCCGAGGCATAGACCAGATGCGCGAAACTTGCCGCATGGCTTTCGGGAAAGCCGTATTCGCCAAAACCTTTGATCTGGTTAAAACAGCGCGCGGCAAATCCGGGATCATACCCGCGGGCTACCATGGCGTTGATCATTTTGTCTTGGAGGAGGCCGATGGTGCCACGGCGGCGGAATGTGGCCATGGCTTTGCGAAGTTCATTCACGTCTTCATCTGAAAAGCGGGCCGCGACCATGGCAATGCGCATGGCCTGCTCTTGAAACAGTGGCACGCCTTTGGTTTTACCGAGGATGTTTTTGAGTTCGTCAGCCGGACCGTGCTCAGGCGCTGGGGAGGGATAGTGTTCGGGTTCAATGCCTGAACGGCGGCGTAAGTATGGGTGGACCATGTCGCCCTGAATGGGGCCGGGGCGCACGATCGCAACCTCGATAACAAGATCATAGAACGTGCGCGGCTTCAGGCGCGGCAGCATGTTCATTTGGGCGCGGCTTTCGACCTGGAATACCCCGATCGAGTCGGCACGGCACAGCATATCATAAGTGGCTTTATCCTCGCGTGGCACGCGGGCGAGACTCATGGGCCGCTGATGATGGGATTCGAGCAGCACAAAGGCGCGGCGGATGCACGACAACATGCCAAGGGCCAGCACATCTATTTTGAGCAGGCCGAGGGCGGCAATGTCGTCCTTGTCCCACTCGATAAAGGTGCGATCCGCCATGGCCGCATTGCCGATGGGAACGACTTCGGTCAGCGGGCCGCGTGTGAGAATAAAACCGCCGACATGCTGCGATAGGTGCCGCGGAAAACCGATCAGCTCTCTGCTGAGTTCGAGAACGGTTGCGAGCAGCGGATCACTTGGGTCGAGGCCTGCTTCATGCACATGCCTTTCGGGCAGCGTGCCGCCCGAACGCGTGCCCCACACCATTCCGGCGAGGGCCGATACCGTGTCTTCCGATAGCCCCATGGCCTTGCCGGTGTCGCGCACAGCCGAGCGAGCGCGATAAGAAATGACGGTGGCAGCAAGTCCGGCACGGTCGCGGCCATAGCGCGCGTATATGTATTGAATGACCTCTTCACGCCGCTCGTGCTCGAAATCGACGTCGATGTCGGGTGGCTCCTTGCGCGCACTCGACACAAATCGCTCAAATAGGAGATCGACCTCGGTGGGGTTTACGGCGGTGATACCAAGTACATAACAGACGCAAGAATTGGCGGCCGAGCCGCGGCCTTGGCACAAGATGCCGCGTGATCGTGCAAAGACGACGATATCTTGGACGGTAAGAAAGTACGGGGCGTAGTTGAGTGTCTTGATGAGATCGAGCTCGCGTTCAACGGTGGCGGCGACGCTGCCGGGAATACCTTGCGGGAAGCGGTAACGGAGGCCCTCCAGGGTCAGCGCTTCGAGATGCTCTTGCGCGGTCTTTCCGGGCGGAACGGGCTCATCTGGGTATTCGTATACGAGTTCGTCGAGCGAGAAGCGGCAGGCGGCGGCGACTTCGATGGTGCGCAGAACTGCGTCTTCGAAGCCGGCAAAAAGGCGGGCCATTTCAGTGGGATTTTTAAGGTGCCGTTCGGCATTGGCTTCGAGGAGAAAGCCAGCCTCCTCTATCACCGTGTGCTCGCGCACGCAGGTCAGCACATCCTGCAATGGCCGCCGTTGAGAGGTATGATAAAGGACGTCGTTAGTGGCAACAAGTTGAGTGCCGCAACGTTGCGATGCTTCCATGAGAGCCGCGATACGTGCGCGGTCATTGCCGCGATAAAGATGTGAAGCGGCAAGATATAGGGGGGATGTGCTGAGTGCGGATTTGAGCCGTTTGAGAGCGCTTTCCAGAGTTGTGCTGTCATCGGGGGGCAGCATGACAAAAATTTGACCGCTGGCAAAGGCCGCAACATCGGCGAGATGCAATGTGCATTGCCCTTTGATGGCGCGGCCTTGGCCCAATGACAAAAGGCGGCACAGGCGGCCGTAGGCGGCACGGTCTGTTGGAAAACACAAAAGGCTCGGAGCATCTTTCAGGTCGAGGCGCGTACCGACGATAAGCCGGATTCCGGCTTCCTTGGCGGCTACATGGGCGCGCACCACACCCGAGAGTGTGTTGCGGTCGGTGATGGCGATGGCTTCTAAGCCAAGAATCTTGGCCTGCGAGACCAGTTCTTCAGCGTGACTTGCCCCGCGTAGAAAGGAAAAGTTGGTCGTGACCTGCAATTCTGCATAACGCATGACACGCCTCATCCAAACAAGCCATGCACAAACCAGCGCGGCGGGCCTTGCGCTTCCGTGCTCTGGTAGAGACCTGCCCGGAATACCCAGAAGCGGGCACCGGACTCGTTTTCGAGATGATAGTAGTCGCGTGTTGCCGCGATATTGGGTTGGGTGACGCCCAGCCCGCGCCACCATTCCGGCTCGATCCGTTCTGGCCCTTCGCCTTTGACGACGAGGTGGCGCACGCGCCGCCAGATGAAGTGTTTGGGGATGCCTTCTGGCACCTCGGCCATGACCCTGATGGGTTCGGGTAATTGCAACAGAAACGCAGGCCGGGGCGCGCCGGGTCTGGCCTGCTGTGCGGCGTTCTTGTGAATAGGCGCGCCAGCCGTCTGGCGGCTCTGCGCCCGCTCGGGGATGTGGCTGGCCTGTGCAGCGAGGCCGTAAATACTATTGGCTCCGAGGCGGTTTGAGAGCCGGTCAATGAGGAGGACGGCGGCGCCGTTGTGCACCAGCCCTGCCTGTGTGCCCAAAGATGTTTGCAAGGGGGCAGTTCGCTCGGCACCATGGCCATCGAGGACGGTCATATCGATGCCAAAGCCGGCATCGAGCGTGCTCAGTTTTTCGCGCAAGAGACGCATCATGTGGCGCCATTCACAGGTGGCGCTGCAAAAGCCCGCCTGCACGCTGCCAATCGTGCCATCGGCGCGATATAGCGTCAGGCAAAGCTGCCGCACGCCAAGTGCTTGCGCTTTCAAGGCATCGCACAATTCCTCAACGAGGCCGGCGATTTCCCCATCGAGAGCCTCGGCTGAAATCAGGGGTTCGGCCCAGGTGCGGCGCACGCTGAGGGCAGGAAGCGTGTCGAGGGGGCGTCGTGGTTCGGCTTTCAAACCAAGCATCTGATCGAGGCGCGTGAGAACTGCCCCAACCTGGCCGGCCCCAACTTGGCCGGCAGTGTCTTGTTTGCCGGCAAAGCTGGGTCTGGCCCGATCGCGGGCTTTGCTTTTAGCCGCGTATCCGGCATGAAAGCGCTGTTCCAGCGCCGCGCGCGGTACATCGTAGAGCTGGCCTATGCGGCGCAAGCCCAGGCGCTTCAACAGCACAACCGTATCGGGCTCCAGGCGCAAGCCCGCGATAGGTAACGCTGCGAGTGCTGTTTTCTCGCTATTTGGCGGGGCTATCGCCGGGACGCGCCCTGTTGCGGAGAAACGCGCCAGTGCGTGTGCCGCTCCCAGCGTGCCGGCGAGGCCCGCGTGCGGCGTGATGCCAAAGCTGGACAGGCGCTGGATGAGATCGGCAAGCAACTGCTCCTCTCCGCCAAAAAGATGGGCGACGCCTGTGATGTCGATCCACACGCCGTCGATGCCGTCACGATTGCGCGCGGGCCCATAGCGGCCAAGCCAACGGGCAAGCCTTATGAGCGAGCGCTGATCACGTATGGGTTCAGCGGGGCGTGACACCAATTCCGGGAGCGCTGCGCGGGCATCGGCCAGACTCGCTCCCAAGCGTATACCGTCCCGAGCCGCGCGATGATTGACGGCGGTGATGCTCAAGCCATGCGCGCTACTTTCAACAAGGGCGAAGGGCCGGTCAGCCGGTACGGCGTTTGGGGTATGACGGGCCAGCCGCTCGACCGGCCAATGCGGCAGCCAAAGGGATACGATGCGTCTCGTCACCTCTTGCATGAGGCCACTCCAACACGAAGGACTTGGGGACTATGAAAGACTGGGGATCGCTAGCGGAGTGCTGCTGGTATCGTTCGAGCGTTGCCGTGAGGCGCGGAGTGCCCGGAGCGCGGGGATCGAAATGGTGCTGCGTGCTGGGAGCCGGATCGATGCGCCAGCGGGTTGAGGTGGCAGCTGCCGGAGGCGCGTGTTCTGGTGTCAGCAGCAGGCAGGGCGTGGACGCCTGTTCTGCAGCCAAACTCAAGCGCCGTGCCGGTGTCAGACCGATGGCGCCGGTCATGCTGGTGAACTGACCGACAACAAGGGCAAGGCCTGCCGATTTGAGGCCTTCTTCCATGGCCCACAGCGCTTCAGGCGTACGCGCGGTCTCAATGATGAGGAAACAAGCGGGATCTAGCCCAAGCGCTTTAAGGCCCGGCGCATAAAGTTCGCCAGTCTCGCGGGTGCAGTTGCGTGTGACGCACCACAGGATGCGGGACTGATTTGCAGCGCAATGCGCGCTTCTCATCTGCTGCAACCGGCCGGCGGCGAGACGCAACGCGAAACCCATACTGGCGGCGGTCGCGCCTGCCCCAGCCACATTGGGTTTGATCTCGTGTACGCCACTGGTATCGAGACCCGATGGTCCCAAATAGGTGTCGATCTCGCGCGCACCAGCCGTCCACGGCACGGGCCGGTTTGAAGAGGTCTCCAGAGCGGGCGCATGGCGTTCGATGCTGCCGATACGCCGCCGCAAGCCTTCGATCAGCTTTGCTTTGGGATGAGGGGGGAGCCGGGCCTCCGGTACAAACGCAGACAAATGCTGAAGGCCCGGCTTTTCGTGTTCCAAGCGCGATGCTGGACCAGGGGGAGGGTCTGCGGGGGTGAAAGCCGCCTGGTCCATAACAACGCTCTCGCGACACGTATTGAGGGAGATCATCCGGAGATGATGAGCACGCCGACACAGCTTCGAGCCATGACTTCGCGTTCATGATGTGTTCTAATCTGGATCGCCCCGGAACGCAAGAAAAAAGAACAAAGAAAGAACATTTTTAATGGGGGGCGGTGATTCTTTGCTATGCGCATGGCGACTCGCGTTCCGCGAGCCGGCCGCCATGCGCGGAACACTTGGCGAGCGGCGGCCGGGAATGCCGCGAACGAGCCACTGCAAACGCGCGTCCCGGCCGGCTCTCCGGAGGAGAGTCGGGACGTGCAAAGCAAAATGGCACTGCCATAAACGAACTCTTCATTCCACTCCTCTACTCTCGGACCTTGAGTAATGCGTCGCTGGACGGGAGCGGGGATAACTGGCCCCGCATTTCGTCCCAACAGGACTCTAAGGCCTCCGTGCGAGGTCTCGAGTTCGCGCCCTGGCCCGGTATGTGTTCCCTTTTGTTTTGTATTGCGGAGTATCGTAATGTCAGTAATTCGCGCCTTGCGCGCACTAACGACGGCTGCCGTGGCGGGCCTCGCCCTTGCCGCCATCCCACCTGAAGCCTCTGCAGAAGGTTTTTTCGAAAGCCTGTGGGGCGGCGACGACCAGTCCGGTGGCCAGCGCCACATGGTCAGCTTTCCCCAAGACTACACTCCCGGCCAGTTGATCGTCTCGTTCGGCGACCGGCGCCTCTATCACATCGTCAAGCCCGGTCAGGCGATGAGCTATCCGATTGCCGTGCCGCGCGAGAAAAGCCGCTGGGCCGGCATCACGTCGGTCACCATGAAGCGGGAAAACCCTGACTGGACACCAACAGCAGAAATGCGTGCTGAAAATCCGCGTTTGCCGCCTTGGGTTCCCGGCGGCCATCCCATGAACCCACTGGGCAACCGCGCCATGTATCTAGGCTCGAGCACCTACCGCATTCACGGTACCGACGCGCCGTGGACCATCGGACAGGCGGTCTCCAAGGGCTGCATACGCATGTTCAACCAGGACGTGGCCGATCTCTATCCGCGTGTTGCCGTCGGCACCAAGGTGACGGTGACATGGGATCGCTTCAATAGTGACAGCCTGGCCTGGGTGAAACCGCTGCCACCCCAGCCGCGCGTTCAGCCGCCTTACGGGGCAACGCCGGCCGGCTATTTCAAGCCGAGAACCGTTGTGGTGCCGCCGCGCCGGGCGATGGTTGTGCGGCCGCAGCGCAACGCCTGGCTCGACTAAAGGAAACTGACGCCATGTGCGCGGCGGCCACCTGTCTGCAGCCGGTCGCCGCGCACGCGCGTCTTTGCCCCGCCTGTTACCGTCCTCATCAAGACTTTGTTGGCTTCATCGGGTTATCTCCAGGTCAGAAGCTGAAGCTAAATACGATTCGGCTGCCGGGACACGAGAGCCTGATCGTTTGAGATGCGAACACTTCGCGCGCATCGAGAACGTGAATCAGACTCAAAAACAAAAGCTTAAAGCGCGTTCGCACCATAGACTTGCCGTGCCATCAAGAGCGAACAAGCTTTAAGGCCAGCATCACATTCAGGAGACGAAAACGTGTCTGCAGGTGGATCAACAGGCGTTGTCCTGGTCGCGCTTGGCTGCAATCTGGCCATCGCTGCCGCCAAGTTCGCAGCCTTTTCCATAACCGGCTCTTCGGCCATGTTGTCGGAGGCCATCCACTCGCTGGTCGACACGTCGAACCAGGCGTTGCTGTTGCATGGCATCAAGCGCTCCAGACGGCCGGCCGACGCCAAACACCCGTTCGGTTATTCCATGGAGCTCTATTTCTGGAGCTTCATCGTTGCCATTCTGCTGTTTTCGTTGGGTGCGGGCGTCGCCATATACGAGGGCGTGGAGAAACTCCACAACCCGCATCCGTTGACGAATATGCATGTCAACTACGTCGTGCTTGTCATCGCCATCGGCCTGGAGGGGATTTCGACCTACAAGGCGCTGAAGGAGTTCAATACGCGTCGTGGCGGTAATGGATTTGTTGGCGCACTGCGGTCGTCGAAAGACCCAGCCCTGTTTGCCATTGTGCTGGAAGATCTAGCGGCCATTTCTGGTCTCTTAGTGGCCCTCGCGGGTATTTTTGCAGCCGATCGATTGGGCATGCCGCAGGGCGATGGCATCGCCTCCATCGTGATTGGCTTCATATTGGCGGCCGTCGCCGCCTTCATGAGCATCGAAATCCGCAGCCTGATGGTCGGCGAGGCCGCCTCGCCAGAGGTGCGCGGCGGGCTCGTCGCACTGATCAAGCTCGAAGCTGGTGCGGGCAAACCCATTCATGTCATCAATGAAATCCGCACCATGCATCTGGGTCCTGAAGACGTGCTTGTGGCGGCCAGCGTCGATTTCCAGGACAACGAAACGGCGGCTGGCGTGGAGGCGACGACGGCCAGGCTTGAGCGCGCCATCAAGGCCAAGTATCCGGAAGTGCGCCAGTTCTTTATCGAGGTGCAGAACGCCAGTGAGCACGCGGCCATTTCCAAATTGCGCGGTGCGCCAGCGGCGGTTTCCGAGCATGGCGAAGTGTTGGCCGGTAGCGTGGACCTGCACGAAGAGGACGCCGCACGGCCCGTGACGCCAACTCCAGCCGTTGCGCCTGAAAAGAAGCAGGCCACACCCGCGGCGCGCCAAGGTCCCCAGCCTCAAGCAGCGGCCGCGCCCCACAGCCGCAAAGAAAAAAAGCGCAATAAGAAGAGCAAGCATTAGGGTCTGGCCATTTTTTTGCATTGCCCGTGTGCACACAATCGTGCGCCAGCCGCCGCTCCGGAGGCGTGTCGCTGCGCACAAGCAATAGAGCACCGGCTCTCCGTAAGGGGAGTCGCCCTGCGCAAAGCCACCAAGAACGGGGCAATCGAGCCTCGTCGTATTCGTATAAGTAGATGCGGCCAGATTGCCCCATCGCATGACACGGGGGTGGGCCCCCTTTGCGGATCGCGACTCCACCATCCTCCCGCGCATCGTTCTCAGGAGTTGAACAGGATTTCTTTTGCCCTGCCGGCAGCTATGACCTCAACACCCATGCGCGAACGCTAGAGCCTTGTGGCCAATGTTCCCCAGGGCGCGCTGAACTCCCCTGGCGTATCCGTCATGCTCCCACCGTTCGCGTTGCCCCAGCTAAGGCGTTGCGCCTGATCAGACGCGGCGGGATAAGTGCGAGTATGTGCAAGGTGCGAAGGGGCGGGGATTAGTTTTTTGACGGAACTGCCAAGACGCGCACGTCACGGTCATCCCCGAAACGCCCCGCCGCGGTTTCAATCCAACCCGAACTGCGATAACTTCGCCAAGCCAAAAGAGTTGGGGGATTGCATCATGCTGCAGCGCGTCTTTCTTGCACGCACCGCCATGGCGTTATCATTTGCCGTGGCTCTGACGGCCACTTGTCACGCGGGCGAAATTCAAGCGGGCAGCACACGTCAGGTGAAACCCAATTCAATCTGGTTTCAAGACACGGGCAAGCTCAGGCAGTGGCAGGAACTTAAGACCAAGGGTGATGCGGTGGCCTTGAAAGCCTATCAAGACGAAGCGTTGTCTGTGCGGGATGCGTGGCAGTTCACGGCCGAACTCGCCGTCCAAATCCTGAGTTTTGAGGCGGGGAAAAACCAGGTCAACGTGGAAATGAAAACACCCGGCCGGTTGCTCGGCAGCGCCTGGTTTCTCGATGCCGGTGCGATCCTGCCTTAGCGGTGCTGGCGCACCCATAGGTGTCATCCTCGGGCTTGTCTCACTGCTGTCCGGTTTAAATTGGCAGCGCTTGTGTTGAGTTGAAATTCTTGCAAGTTGGCACCTTGCAAACATTAGGCGTTCGACGTTGCAGGAAAATATAAGCCGGACAGCAGTGGGCTTGCATGCCCTCGGGCTCGACCCGAGGGTCCCGAGGACCCATTCATCAACAAATGCAGATGCCAGCAGTTCTTGCGCCGCTCGACTAACAATTGTCATCCCGGCATTTATTGCCGGGATCCATGAGGCCGAAGGGAGCGTGATGATTGTCTCGCGCTATCTGACCGGCGTCTCGGTTCGCTGTGCGATGTATCCCGGTGACCAGCACCGGGATGACAGTGGTGGATGGTCGCGACCGCAGAGACGCGGCGGTCAAGCGAGGGCATGACCCAAACCCAAACCTTTTCGTCATGGCCGCCTGCTCTCTTCGCCCGTCGCTGCGGTATACCTAAAAGTACTCACAAGTGGTGGGACGGCCATGACGGGAAGTAGGACATGACCCGACCCTCTGACGAATGATTCAGTTGAACACCACACTTCCAGGTTCGGGATCGTGCGCCCCGGTCATTGCGATCCTCCTCAGGCAAATAAGTTCCGCGTCCCTCGAACTCCTCCAACTTGATGAGTCCGTGACAACTCGTAAGCATTCGTTGCTGCAAGCTGAAACGGCATGTTGTCGAAGACAACGCCTTCTTGAAGATAGAGTGACGCCACATAACCAGCGAGCCCGCCACCCAGAGAATGCCCGGTCAGCAGGATGTTGGCATCTCGAGGATCAGCCGTGGTCATGACACTTCGGTAGAATTCTAATGCCAGCCGGCCTTGTTCCGAAAATGAACCATCAGCTAGGCCGGCGGCGATGCCGTAGCCATAGCGTCCGTCGGTCTCGAAATCGTCGGTGCCTCGATACGAAATTACGGACTGCCCAGACCAAGAGTACGACTGAGCAAAAAAACCGATTGTGGATTCGTCCCCTGACGACGACGCTGACGACAGGCTTGCGCTGCCAATAGTTGTCCAGTCACCTTGTATTTGACGGTTGGGCCCCTGATTATAAACGTCCATCGCAAGAATGCTGAGCATTAGTGCATCGTTTATTGCCATTACTGCGTTCTCCTGAATGCAAAGTCATCAAGCCTAGCTGCTAGGGGAATTTCGATAGTTGAAGCGCCACTTTTTCCCTTGATGAGAGGCTGCCCACTCATCTTGGCTAACCACGGAAGCACGCGGCTTATCTGGGAGTTCAACGGCTTCTCTGATGCGCAAATGAACATGCGCGAGAGCGCCACACGTCGCCCGAATGAGGCAGTAAGGTTGTTACGGTCCACTTTCTCAACGGTTGAGGGGTCTAGGGGATTTTGAAACCGCACCAGGAGGGGCCATTCTTCTGGTTTTAAATCTGCACACCCAGTGAGTTTCTCGAGTGCAAGTCGTTGCGTCAGGCGCGTATCACTCTCGACAGGGACGTCTTGATCGCGCGGGATTTGATGCGTGCGTTTAAATACGCGTTCCGGCAGCATAAATGCGTCAGCGTTGTAGAATTCATCGTGCAAGAGGGTGAAAAGCAACCCACGCCCAGCCAAATCAACAACGACTGCCTCGCCCTGAAAACTGCTTTGATACGGAGTTCCCAACGGCGCATGTTGCCGCCAAAATCGACCCTCCATGACACTGGTCCCGGAAACCAGTTTCCCATCGACCTCGACTTCGACGGTGAGTGCGAAGCGCGCTACTGCAACAGGGTTCATATATCGATAGAGTCCGTAAACGGCTACAAGCACGACCAGCAGCGTGACCCACGACCCCATGATTTTGATGAGCCAGTTCATTGCGGTTACCTCAGTAGTTGATGGCGTGGTGGATTGAATATTGTTGGGGAATTTTGAGCGCATGTTGCTCATTTTCCCATCGAGGGCTCGCGCTTGTGTGGGGACTTGATCTCGCAATCAAGAACAGAGAACGCTCCCCGACCCCTCTAACCCCGCCCCACGGCCATCAAATAATTTACATCCGTATCGCTCGATAGGCTCCACACATCCCGCAACGGATCAAAGGTCATGCCGGACAGGCGCGGGGAGGTGAGGCCTGCATCGGCTGCAAAGCGCGTGAGTTCGCCGGGGGTGACGAAGCGTTCCCACTGATGGGTGCCGCGCGGCAGCCAGCCGAGAATGTATTCGGCGGCGACGATGGCCAGCGCATAGGATTTGATGTTGCGGTTGATGGTCGACAGGATCATCACCCCGCCCGGCCGCACGAGGCCGGCGCAAGTTTTCAAAAACGCACCAACGTCTGGCACATGCTCGACGACCTCTAAGCACAGCACCGCATCGAACTGTTCACCTGCCGCGGCCAGGTCTTCGACAAGGCCGATGCGATACTCGATAGGGAGACCCTGCGGTTCTGCGTGGGCGCGGGCGGCGACAATGTTTTCCTCGCCCGGATCGAGCCCGGTGACTTTGGCGCCCATGCGTGCGACCGGCTCCGACACCAAGCCGCCGCCGCAGCCGATATCGAGCACGGTGAGGCCGGCCAATGGTTTGAGGCCGCCACTGGTCTTATTGAAGTGACGCACGATCTCGTCGCGAATGAAAGTGAGGCGCGCGGGGCCGAGTTTATGCAGGGGGCGGAACTTGCCCTTGGCGTCCCACCACTCGCCGGCGATGCGCTGAAAGCGCTCGACCTCGGCCGGGTCGAGGGTGTGGGAGCCAGGCTGTGCGGAGGTCGGTGCGTCTGCGATCATGGGCGATAAGTGACCTTTGCAACTCATATGTGAATACCGCCAAACTAACAGATTGCGATCACCCATGGAATCAGATCGGCGCTCTAGGCTTTTGTTTTGTCGCATTTTCTACGAAGAACCGGGATCCACTTCTTCGGAAAATGCTCTAACAGATTGCGATCACCCTGTGTTCTGGTTATGTGAAGCCCGCTGCGGGGCGGCTTTTTGCGCTGCGACACTCAGAATATGCGGCAGTTAAGGACCTGGAATGGCCACGGTTGTGATGAAATTTGGCGGCACATCGGTCGCCAACATCGAGCGCATTCGCAATGTTGCGAGCCACGTCAAACGCGAAGTCGACGCTGGCAATAAAGTCGCCGTGGTGGTCTCGGCCATGTCGGGCGCCACCAACCAGCTCGTGGCCTGGGTCAATGAGGCCTCAAGCCTTGCCGACAAGCGCGAGTACGATGCCGTGGTCGCCAGCGGCGAACAGGTGACGGCAGGATTAACAGCCATCGTGCTGCAGTCGATGGGCATCAAGGCCCGTTCGTGGCAGGGCTGGCAGGTGCCGATCCACACCGATACGGCGCACGGAGCGGCGCGCATGATTGACGTGCCGGCGGATAATTTGCGCGCCAGCATGGATGCCGGCGAAGTGGCCGTGATTACCGGGTTCCAGGGCGTCGAGCCCAGTTCGAACCGCATTGCAACTCTGGGCCGCGGCGGATCCGATACCAGCGCGGTTGCGGTTGCCGTGGCGGTCAGGGCCGACGTTTGCGACATCTATACCGACGTCGATGGCGTCTACACCACCGATCCGCGCATCGTAGCCAAGGCAAAGCGCCTGTCCAAAGTCTCCTATGAAGAGATGCTGGAAATGGCCTCGTCCGGCTCCAAAGTGTTGCAGACCCGCTCGGTCGAACTCGCCATGGTGCACCGCGTGCGCACCCGTGTTCTGTCAAGTTTTGTAGCTCCCAACGCCATGCAGCCGGTGCGCATGGATAATCTTGAAAACATCGGCACCATCGTGTGCGACGAGGATGAAATCGTGGAACAGCAGATCGTCAGCGGCATTGCCTACGCAAAGGATGAGGCCAAGATTACAATTCTGAGGGTCGCCGATAAGCCGGGCATCGCAGCCAGCATCTTCGGGCCGTTGGCGGACGCTTCTATCAATGTCGACATGATTGTGCAGAACGTGTCGAACGACGGCAAGCATGCCAATATGACGTTTACCGTTCCAGCATCCGAGCTGACACGGGCCTTGGAAGTGCTGAAATCGGCCAAGGACGATATCGGTTATTTCGAATTATCGAGTTCGGCAGACGTGGCCAAGATTTCGGTCATTGGCATCGGTATGCGCAGTCATGCAGGTGTTGCGGCTGGAATGTTCAAGGCGCTGTCTGAAAAAGGCATCAATATTCTTGCCATCACCACGTCAGAAATCAAGATTAGCGTGTTGATCAACGCTGCCTACGCGGAACTCGCCGTGCGCACGTTGCATACGCTTTACGGGCTGGACGCTGCATAATTTCATTGCATCGGTGCTTCATTTGCTTGCACTGCAGCATAGCGATTTGCAGGGAATTCCTTGGAGTTGCCAACAATCCGGTTTACCCCGGAAGGCAGTCCCGCTTTACTGACGCACAGCTTCCAGGGAGTCGAAGGCTCCCTGCGGCTGACTTTGCTCGATTGGCCAGCAAACGATGACCACCAGACGCGGCGATGAGCCTCGCATAGTGTCGTCCGAAACCGCGATGCGCATTATCATGCGGCGTCTGCGCGATATTATGGCCGAAGAGGGTGATGGCCAGCAGCGTCTCGACAAGATCGTGCGCCAGATCGCAGGCGTCATGGTCACAGACGTGTGCTCGGTCTATCTCAAACGGCAAGATGGCTCGCTGGAACTGTTTGCCACCGAAGGCCTCAACGCCCACGCGGTCCACAATACCCGCCTCAATCGCGGTGAGGGGCTGGTGGGGCGCTGCGCAGAGCTCAATATCACCGTCAACGAGCCGGATGCGCCAACTCATCCCTCGTTCTCGTTCCGGCCGGAAACGGGTGAAGAGGTCTACCACTCGCTGCTCGCGGTACCGATCCAGCGCAGCGGACAGGTACTCGGCGTTCTTGTCGTGCAAAACCGTACGATGAAGGAGTATTCCGACGAGGACGTCGAAGTGCTGCAAGCGACTGCCATGGTCATGGCGGAGCAATTGGTTTCAGGTGCTGTGGCCGGCACCGGGGCGGCGCTAGAGATTTCAAAATCTCTGACTACCGTTATTTCAGGAGAGCCGATCTCCGAAGGGCTGGCGCTGGGGCACGTGGTCTTGCACGAAACCCGCATTGTGGTCACGCGCCTCATGGCCGACGATGCGGCTGAGGAAGTGCTGCGCCTCGACGCCGCCCTTACCGAACTGCGCACCTCGCTTGATGAGATGATCGACCACGAGCACCTCTCAAAGGCTGGTGAGCATCGCGACGTGCTTGAAGCCTACCGCATGTTCGCCAACGACCGCGGCTGGGAGCGCCGGCTGCGCGAGGCCCTGCAAGGCGGGCTGACGGCGGATGCCGCCGTTGAGCGGGTGCAGAACGGCACACGGGCGCGCATGTTGCGTCAGTCCGATCCATTCTGGCGCGAACGTCAGCGCGATCTCGATGACCTTTCAGACCGCTTGTTGCGGATTCTCGCTGGACGCAGCGGCGGCCCTGTGCGCTCAGACGATATGCCGCCGGATGCGATCCTGGTCGCCCGTACCATGGGACCAGCCGAACTGCTCGACTACGACCGCACCAAACTGCGCGGGCTCGTGATCGAGGATGGCAGCAGCCAGAGCCATGTCGCCATCGTCGCCAAGGCGCTGGGCATCGCCGCCGTCGGCCAGGCCATCGGCATCGTTGAGCGGGTGACGGCGGGCGATGCCATCGTCGTCGACGCTGTCAACGGCGAAGTGCACGTGCGACCGTCGCAGGAAGTTGTCAACGCCTACTCGGATAAGGTCCGCTTCCGGGCGCGCCGGCAGAAGCGTTTTGCAGCCCTGCGCGATGTTCCGGCGATGACCAAAGACGGCGCGCGGATGTCTCTCAACATCAACGCCGGGCTTCTCGTTGATATGCCGCATCTTGCGGAATCGGGAGCCGATGGCGTTGGTCTGTTCCGCACCGAATTGCAGTTCATGCTTTCGAACACACTGCCGCGCTTGGAAAAGCAGATGCAGACATACTCAGCCGTGCTCGACGAGGCCAAGGGCAAGCCCGTCATCTTCCGCACGCTTGATGTCGGTGGCGACAAGGCGCTGCCATATCTGCGGCAATCCAAGGAAGAGAACCCGTCCATGGGCTGGCGCGCGATCCGCATGTCGCTCGACCGCCCGGCGCTGTTTCGCATGCAGTTCCGCGCCATGCTCAGGGCCGCCAATGGCCGCGATCTGTCCGTCATGATTCCGATGGTGGCGACGGCATCCGAAATGGATGCCATCCGCTCGCTCATCGATCGCGAAATGAAGCTCTTGAAGCGCGGCCGTTATCCGGCACCAAAGTCGTTGCGCATCGGCGCCATGGTCGAAGTGCCGAGCCTGCTGTTCGAACTCGACGCCCTGTTGCCCAAGGTCGATTTCGTATCGGTCGGCAGTAACGATCTAATGCAGTTCATGTTCGCGGCCGACCGCACCAATGCGCTTGTCGGCAGCCGCTACGATGCGCTATCCGTGTCGCCGCTACGCGCCTTGCAAACGCTGTTCAAAGCCGGCAAGAAGCATAAAGTGCCGGTGACCGTGTGCGGTGAAATGGCTGGCCGCCCACTTGAGGCCATGGCGCTGATCGGACTAGGCTGCCGTTCGGTGTCGATGTCGCCGGCCTCGATCGGTCCCGTTAAAGCCATGGTGCTGGCGCTCGACGCCAAGAACATTACCGCACTCATGGACGAGTTGTTGAAATCGGGCACCGGCAACGTGCGCGCCGCAATCGAAGCATTTGCCAAGAGCGAGAAAGTGCCGGTGTGAAAAGGGCGGTGGAAGTGATGTCTGGTCTCCTATCCGGATCTGGCTGGCTCATACCGGTAAGCAAATCGGATTGGCGGGGGCTCTAAATAATTGGCTGGTTGGCTGTCTCTGCCGTTAGTGGTCTGCCATCGTCGCGCATAACGATGTAAATCGCCGGGATGACGAGGACGGTCAGTATCGTTGACGAGGCCAGCCCGAACAGCAGGGAAATGGCGAGGCCTTGGAAAATCGGGTCCGTCAAAATCACAGCGGCGCCGATCATGGCTGCCAGCGCGGTCAACAGAATGGGCTTGAAGCGGATGGCGCCTGCCTCAAGCAGAATTTTCCGCAACGGCTCGCCACTGCCGCGGCGGCCGGAAATAAAATCAACGAGTAGGATCGAGTTGCGGACGATGATGCCGGCGAGCGCAATGAAACCGATCATCGACGTTGCAGAGAACGGCGCGCCGAACAGCCAATGGCCGGTCATGATGCCGATCAACGTCAACGGCACGGGCGTCAGTATCACCAGTGGCAGTTTGAATGAGCCGAACTGGGCTACGACCAGCACGTATATTCCAAGGAGTGCCACGGCGAACGCCGCACCCATATCACGGAAGGTGATATAGGTCACTTCCCACTCACCATCCCAAAGCAGAACCGGTTTGGTCTCATCCTGTGGCTGGCCATGAAAGCGAATTTCTGGCTTCGGCAGTGTGCCCCAATCCGTCTTTTCAATGAGATCGGCAACCGCAAGCATGCCGTAGACTGGCGCTTCATAGTCCCCGGCCAGTTCGCCCATGACCATTTCGGCGGCATGACCGTTGTGCCGGAAAATGGGGAACGACGCATTCTCACGCGTAAGCTTGACGACATCGCCGAGTTCAACGACGGAGCGTTCTCCCGGCAAAGCGTTGGCAGGTACCGGCGTCGTCAGTGTCTGCTGCGTCATCGCCAGATCTGACTTCGGCAATTGGACGGCGATCTCGACCGGATGGCGGCCGCCGCCCTTGTGCGAGTAGCCGACCGGAACGCCCCCGAGATACGCCTTGATGGTATTGAAGACGTCGCGCTCCTCGACCTTGTGGAATTCGAGGTTGTCTTGATCGATGGTCAGCCGTAGACGCGGAGCCCGGTCGCGGCTTGTCATGTCGACATCGGCGATGAATGGGACCTGATTGAAAATGCCGCGCAGCTTAGCAGCGACGGCGCGGCGCATATCGGGATCATGGCCATAGACTTCTGCAAGCAAGGTCGCGATGACCGGAGGGCCAGGCGGCACTTCGACGACCTTGACAATCGTGCTGTGCGGCGCGGCTAAGCCCTTTAAGCGCTCACGCACATCGAGTGCGATTGTGTGACTATTGCGGTGACGCTGGCTCTTCGGCGCCAGATTGATCTGCAAATCACCCTGCTGCGGCTCATGGCGCAAATACGAATGGCGCACGAGCCCATTGAAATTGAACGGTGCCGCTGTTCCAGCGTAGCTTTGAATGCTGGAAAGTTCGGGCAGGCTCTTCAGCCGTTCGGCTGCGGCCGCCAGAACACGGCCGGTTTCCTCCAGCGCCGATCCTGACGGCAAGTCGATTACCACTTGCAATTCCGATTTGTCGTCGAAGGGGAGAAGTTTAACGGTCACGGCCTTGATGGCGAACAGTGCCAGCGAGGCGAGTGTTGCAATGCCGACCAACAGGAGGAAGCGCCAGGCCGTGCGTTTGGTTGCCAGAATAGGGCTGGCAACGGCGAGATAGGCGCCGCTTAGCCAGCTGTCGCCCGGCCCGTGTGCGCCGCCGCCGGGGCCTTCTTCTGCTTTGCCCAAGCGCATCATCAGCCACGGCGTAATGATCATGGCGACGAAGAACGACAGCACCATAGCAGCCGAAGCATTTGCGGGAATAGGTGCCATATAGGGTCCCATCAGACCCGAGACAAACAGCATCGGCAGCAATGCGGCGACAACGGTAAGAGTCGCGACAATCGTCGGGTTGCCGACCTCCGCCACGGCCTCAATCGCCGCTTCGCTGCGGCTGCGGCCATCGGGCATGGCCCAATGCCTAGCTATGTTCTCGATGACGACAATGGCGTCATCGACAAGAATTCCGATCGAGAAGATGAGCGCGAATAGACTGACGCGGTTGATCGTGTAGCCCATCAGCCAAGAGGCAAAGAGCGTCAGCAGGATCGTCACCGGAATGATGATCGAAACCACTGCGCCCTCGCGCCAGCCAATAGCAATGGCGACAAGCGCCACGATCGACAGAGTTGCTAACCCGAGATGGAATAGAAGTTCGTTAGCCTTGTCGTTAGCGGTCTCGCCGTAGTTGCGGGTGACGACGGCATCGACGTCGTTCGGAATCAGACTGCCCTTCAACTCGGCGAGGCGCTGCGTGATGCGCTCGGAAATGACCACGGCATTGGCACCTGCCCGCTTGGCAAGCGCGATCGTGACGGCTGGCCTGCCCTCCAGGCTGCCGTTCTTCGTCAGCGTGAAATGCCACGCTTGTTGTTCGAGTGGCTTGGCGCCGGCGACGACGTTGGCAACGTCGCGGACATAGACCGGGCGGCCATCGCGTGCTGATAGCAGTAGTAGGCCGATATCCGGAATGCCTTGCAGTGTCTGACCCACGGCTACCGCAAGTGAGCGGTTGTTTTCGCGCACGCTGCCCGCAAGAAAGGCACGATTGGCCTCCTGCACTTTGCTGACGAGTTGGGCCAGCGTGATCCCGTACAGCGACAGGCGCTCGGGATCCGGCTCGACGCGGATTTGGTCCGGGCGGCCACCGGCGATATAAGTCAGACCGATATTTTCGAGTTTAGCTAGTTCGGCCTGCAGGTCTTCGGCCATGTGATAGAGGCCATTGTCGGAAATGCGTGTTACACCCAGCTTCGGTGCCAGAGTAAGTGTCATGATCGCGACATCGTCTATGCCGCGGCCGGCGATCAACGGTTCGGGAATGCCCGTTGGAACACGATCGAAGTTGGCGCGAATTTTTTCATGCACGCGCAATATGGCGTTGTCCGGCGAGGTGCCGACGAGAAACCGCGCCGTCACCACAACCCGGTCGTCGGCTGTGTTCGAATAGACATGCTCGACGCCGTTGATGGCTTTGACAATCGTCTCAAGCGGCTCGGTGACGAGCTTGACCGCGTCATCCGCTTTCAGGCCGTCTGCTGAAACGAAGATATCGACCATCGGTACAGATATCTGCGGCTCCTCCTCACGCGGCAAGGCGATCAGTGCAATGAGCCCCAAACAAAGGCCGGCGAGCAAGATAAGCGGCGTTAGAGGCGACGCGATGAAGGCACGGGTGAGATGACCCGAGATGCCTAGCCGTGGAGATTTCTCCGTACTCATGGCTGCACCAACCGGTCACCAGCGGAAAGTCCGGCGAGAATTTCGATTGTGCCGCCACCGCTGCCATTGATGCGTCCGGTCTGGACAATGACATCGGTCGTAGTGCCATCTTTGCTGGCGAGGCGAACATAGTCGAGCCCAAACCTTTTCGTGACGAATTGGCGCGGCACGATAATAGTTTGCCGTGTGCCCGCTGATATCCACACCAGAACACGCTCGCCAACGAAATAACTGCCAAGACCTGGAACTTCGGCGTCAGCCACGACGCGGCCATTGCTCAGTTCCGGATAGACCTGAGTGATGTGGCCCTCGATGAGTGGCTTGTCAGATGTACTGAGGCTGCGCTCGCCGAGGCGGACAATGTCGCCGGACTTGATCGACCGTGCGTGGCGCTCCGGGATTTCGAGACGTAGCAGGTATTCATTGGCGGCAACGGTCGCGATGCTTTCGCCAGCCATGACGACGCTGCCTTCGGTCACGGATACGCGCAGCACTCGCCCGCCAGCCGGGGCCAGGACTTTGCCTTCGTCAACCTGGGTTTCAACGACGGAGCGCTCGGCTTCTGCCGCCTTCAAGTCATTAACGGCGACATCGAAGGTAGTCTGAGCCTGATCGACTCGGGCTTGCGGCGTGATGCCCTTGCTTTTGAGTGTCTCCGAACGTCCGAGTTCGGTTCTTGCGGTTTCTATGCGCGATTTAATGGCCACGATCTGGGCGTCTAGGGCCTTAATTTTAAGCGCGATCTTCGGATCGGTGACGAGTGCCATGATCTGCCCCGGCTGCACCGCAACACCCTCATCGATCTTTAGAGCAGCGACCGTTCCCGGCGTACGAACGCGAGCCGCGATCAGGTCTTTGCTATGGACCGTTGCATAGACGGATTTGAGATCATCGATGGCCTGCTGCGTGACATCGAATGCCGCGCCAGGCGCTGGCGCATCTGCGGCCCTGGCGAGGCCAGCGCATCCCAGTACCAGCGCCCCAATGAATACTGATCCAATGTGCCTTCGCATGCCGAAATCTCCTCATATGCCCGGCCGCCGGTTCCGCGGTGTGAAATGCGTTCTTGACTCATGCATTAGATAGTACTAAATTAGTAATCATGAATATGCAAGAGCTGACACGCCGCAGTGAAGATGTTGCCGGATTGCTGAAGGTTATGTCCAACAGCCATCGGCTTATTATTCTGTGCGAATTGAACAACCGCGAAAGTTCTGTTTCGGAACTTGAAGCGGTGGTTGGGCTCAGCCAGTCGGCGCTCTCGCAGCACTTGGCAAAATTGCGGGATAGCGGCGTGGTTGCAACCCGGCGCGACGCGCAAACGATTTATTATTCACTCGCCGATCCCCGGGTCGCGAGTCTTATGAAGGTGCTCCACGAGTTATTCTGCGCCCAAGGAAAAGCCGGGTCAAAGAGAGGTGTCCGATGACGATTGACCGTGCCGTGATGGCATTTGCAGGAGCCATGGTTCTTTTGAGCCTCGCGCTGGCGTATCTGCTGCACCCCTATTGGCTAGGGCTGGCGGCGTTTGTTGGCGCCAATGTGTTGCAGGCGTCGTTCACCGGCTTTTGCCCGCTGGCGATGATCCTGAGGCGGCTTGGGATCCGCCCAGGTGCTGCGTTCTAGGGTCGTTCCGGTCTTAGTTGAATCGTGGAACGACCCTAGCTCTTTGTTTTGCCGTGCTTCTTGCCGGGAAAACCGCTCACACTTTTCCCGGAAGCGCACGAATTGCATATCTGCAATTGGTCTATGCCCTCCTGTCCCGGCTTTTCGACTTTGATGTCCGCGCGAACTTGATCGTAATGAGTGGGAACACGATCCGGTTCTGGCCGTGCGCCTCAGCTCCGGCCAATTGGCCAGGCCGGCGGCAGCTGTGAAAATCGTCCGGCCGGGCACAGCAAACAAAGTCTCACCAAAAATCGCCACTCTGTCCCTCAAGGAACAGCCGCCAACAGTGAGGCGCGTACTTTTAAATCTCCCCTGCTTGTGTGGTGTGGCCGGCTTTTTGCACCCCCGCGCCAGCGCAACCGATGGAGAGAGTTTATGCGCAATGTTGTCCTTGCCCCGGCGCTCTTGGCTGCCGCATTTTTTGCTACGCCGGCAGGTGCCGAACCGATGGGCGTTGCCCAATGCGACAGCTTTTTTGCCAAGTATGAGCAATGCATCGGCAAGGTGCCGGAAGGGCAGAAAGAGAATGCCCGTGTCGCAATCAATATGCTGCGCTCTATGATGCAGATGGCCCACAACATGAATCGCGGTGACGCAAGTCTCACCGGAATGCTTTGCGAGAATCTCCAGCAGGAAACACAGAAGGATGCAGACCTGCAGGGTTATGGCTGCACGTGGTAGCTGCGGTCAGAAGCACATTGATGTAGCCTTCGATGCCCGCATGACGTGCTCACTTCACAGATGACCTGGGTCTAAGGCGCAATCGATGCGCCGAGCGCGCGCGAGGCGACGTCTTCGCCACTGTCGAAGGCGCTTTCATCGCGGTTATAAAGATCATTGCGGAGCTGGACGGCGTGGTTGTCGGCCCAGGCCGTTTGATAGATCAAATGCACCGGCACGGGTTTGGCCACTTTGATGGTCTTGGCTTGCCCGCCTGCGATGGCCGCCTGCAGGCCGGCAACCGTCCAGCCGTCTTGTCCGGCCAGAATCCAATCGGCCACCTCGACGAAATTCTGCATCCGGATGCAGCCGGCACTGTAGGCGCGTTCATAGTAGCCAAACAGATTCTTCATTGGGGTGTCGTGCATATAGACGATGTGCTTGTTGGGCATATCGAAGCGCAGCAACCCCAATGCATTTTGGGGTCCGGGATCCTGACGGAAAACGTAACGTTCGGCCTCGGCGCCCCACCAGTTGACCGCGGCCGGATCGATCTCTTCCCCGCCGAACGAAGAGAACACACGGATGCGCTCCTTGAAGAGATAGGCCGGGTCTTTGCGCACCATCGGTACAAGGGCGGCTTTGGCGATGGTACTAGGCACATGCCAATAGGGCAGGATGTTGAGGGCCTGAACCGTCGCACTGACGACCGGCGTTGGTGTGGCGCGCTTGCCCGCAATGGTGCGGCTGGCAATTTCGACCCGGCCTCCAGCGATCCCCTGAAGCTCGAAACTCGCAGCATTCATGAGAATATATTTGGGTGACTTGGCAAGCTTGGGCACCAGATCCTGCATGCGTGCCAGGTTGAGTTTAAGTTGTTTGAGGCGCGTTTCGGCCGGAACATTGAGCGAGCGTTGAGTGATTCCATAGACGATGCCCGTGGGCTCTAGACCGTTGCGCTGCTGATAGCGTTTCACCCCCTCTTCTAACGTCTGATCAAATGCATAAGCGTCACGGCCAGTGCCAGCAACGTCGCCTGTCATTTCTAGGCGCTTGCGTAAAATTGCGACATTGGCGTCGCTGTCGCCAGCTCGCAACGTTATCCGGTCGGGAAGTGTTGGCCAGCCGCCCGCCGAAACAATGCGCTGGTAAGCCGCGATAGCGTTCTGCAGACGCTGTACGCCTTCGGCACTCACCCACGGTTGATTGCTTGGTTCGGGTGGTGCGGCGCGCTGGCGTTGGGCGGTGGCAGGATTTGCGCTGACGAATGGAGCAAGTATGACAAACATGGCCACCACTGCCCGGAAGCGGGACCACACTCGATTTAATCGTTTTACGTCGCGCATGTTCTACCCGGACTTAAATGGACAGCCGCAAATGTCGAAACGCAGAAACGTCACCACATAGGTGGTGCGTAGAGGATGCCGCCCTTTTTCCACAATGCGTTGATGCCCCGGTTCATGCCTATTGGACTGGCCGCGCCGACATTGGCCTCGAACATTTCGCCATAATTTCCTGCTGCCGCGACGGCATCGCGCAGCCAGTTCTTGCCAATGCGGAGTTTCTCTCCCGCATTACCCGCGCCATCGGCCAATCGCAGTGCGTCGCCGGTCAGGGGCTGCGCGGATGCAGCCGACGCCTTATTGAGCCCCGCTTCTTCAGCGTTGATCAGTCCGGCAAGGGTCCAGCGCACGATTTCGGTCCATTCGGTATCGCCTTGCAGAACCGCAGGACCAAGCGGTTCTTTGGAGATTACCTCGGGCAAGATGGAATGCTTCAAAGGCTCGGCAAATCCGGCGCGGTCTGAATAGAGTGCCGAGCGATCTCCCGAGTAGGCGTCGCACGCACCATCTATGTAAGCTTTCACCAACTCGTCGTGGGTCGCAAAGCTCTTCGTTTCAGCGTCGATCTGTTGCGCCTTGAAGTAATATGCCATGTTCGTTTCGGACGTAGTGCCCTGCTCTACGCACACTTTCGAGCCCGAGAGCTGTTGGGCAGAAACGAGCCCTTTTTCGTCGCCGGTGAGAAATCCCTGGCCGTCGAAGTAGAGGACGCCGGCAAATTCCAGACCGAGTTCGACGTCGCGCGCCATGGTCCAAGTCGTGTTGCGGGCAAGAAGATCGATCTTACCCGATTGCAGCGCCTCAAAGCGTGCGGCCGTCTCAACCGGTACGAACTCGACTTTACCGGCATCGCCGAAAACGGAAGCGGCCACTGCGCGGCAGAAATCGGCGTCAAGCCCCGCCCAGTTTCCAGCACTAGTCTTGGCCGAAAAGCCGAGCAGGCTGGTGTTGACACCACACAAGAGTTTGCCCCGGGCGCGGACCTCGTCCAGCTTGCGCGGTATACTGGTGGACGGCACCGGGACCGGAGTGGACGGCGCAGCCG
>JBEBJD010000145.1:0-1664 GCA_040080075.1 Hyphomicrobium sp.
ATAGCGGCTCGCCAGATAGGTCATGTAACCGTAGGTATCGGTATTGGCGGCGATCAGTTTGCCCTGATCGTGCCACAGCGTATTGGCGGCACCGGCGGCATTGGCCGAAGCATGGCGCACATCCGCGATCCGGTACGCGGCTTCCTTGTGCGGCACGGTCACATTGCAGCCGGCAAAACCATTGACCTCAAGCGACTTCAAAAACAATTCAAGGTCGCCGGGCTTGACCGGCTCTTTTGTGTAGGCGCCGTCAATGGCATAGGTTTTTAGCCAATAACCATGGATCATTGGCGAGCGCGAATGCTCAATGGGCCAACCGATGACACATGCCTTTTTCATGAGCCAATAACTCCTCGCGCTCGCAGTTCTGCCAGCAGCGGTAATAATGGCAAGCCTAGAATAGTGGAGTGATGGCCAGCGACCGTCTCAAACAGATTCACGCCCAGGCCTTCAATTTGATAGGCCCCCGCCGAGGTGGTCAAAGCGGATCCGGCACGCCTGAGATAGTCGTCAAGAAACGCCGCCGAAAAGTCCCGCATTGTCAGGCTAGCCGTATCGATTGCCGTCCATTGCTCGCACCCGCCTATCGCCAAAGACACAGCCGAGTGAAGTTTATGCGTCTGGCCCCTAAGCTTCATCAGAATACGCTTGGCTGCATCTTGATCAGGCGCCTTGAAAATCATCTCGTTACCCAGCGAAAGGACTTGATCGGCTCCGATGACCAGCGCCTCAGGGTAGCGCCTGCTCACCTCGGCGGCCTTAGCGCGCGCTAGCAACACCGCAATTTTTTCAGGCGGGAGAGACGCATCACTCACCAGCGCCGCTTTGAATAGAGCCGCTTCATCGATATCGGCTGGCACGGCCTCGAATGCGAGCCCAGCCTCGCGCAGCATCGACACCCGAGTCTGACTGCCTGATGCCAGTATCAAAAGCGGCGCCTGGCCCCCAGTCATAGTCCTGGTTCCTCGACCGGCACGGGTGGCGCCGGCTCTGCCTCTGCCGCCTTCTTGTCTTGCATCATCTTGATAATGGCTGCGGCGGTTTCTTCGATCGACCGGCGCGTGACGTCGATCACCGGCCAGCCATACTGTGCGCAGATGCGCCGCGAATACGCGATCTCTGCGGCGATGCGGCTGCGATCGACATAATCCTCCAGATTGCGATCACCAAGCAGCATGGCGCGGTTGCGGCGGATCTCTGAAATGCGCTCCGGACTGGCGATCAAGCACACAACGAAAGCCTTGTGGGGCAGGGTCAGTGCTTCTGGAAAGGGCAGAGACGGTACCAACGGCAAGTTGGCTGTCTTGTAGCCGCGTTGCGCAAGGTAAATTCCGGTTGGTGTTTTTGACGTGCGCGAAATGCCCAACAGAATAATGTCGGCCGAATCGAGGTTGGCCGGCAAGCGTCCGTCGTCATGGGCCATCGTAAAATTCAGGGCATCAATGCGCCGGAAATAATCGGCGTCGAGCACGTGTTGACCGGCCACGGTGGGAGTCTGTGGTGCGCCTAGATACGATTCGAACACCTGCATCACTGGCCGCAAGACAGCCAGCGACGGCACCGCCAATTCCTTACAACGCTCGTCGACCATACTGGTCAGCTCTTTATTGACGAGGGTGTAGAGAACAATGCCTGGCGCTTGTTCAATTTCCTGCAGCACCCGC
>JBEBJD010000307.1:0-8128 GCA_040080075.1 Hyphomicrobium sp.
TAGTTGACCAATGGTGCGGCAAGGCTGGTGTCAACTATGGCGCGATGAACGCCACACGAAGCCCATGATATTGCTAGTGGCCCTTATGTCGCGCCAAAATCGGAACGGGTTGGGGCCATGATGCGATTTTGGCGCGACGGGCCACTAGCCTTATGGTGGTGAAGCCACAGCAAGCTCCGCCCGGACATTACCCCCTGAATTTCGTCTATTCTGGTCAGCCGGTCTCGACTAAGCTCCCCACCGATTAACTGGGGACGGGGGACTTGGACGATGGCTGAAACGCGAAGCCGGGGCTGGGACAAAATCGGCAATGTGATCGACTATATTTTTGGCCGCAACACGTTGATCGGTATTGCTTCTCTCATGCTGCTGGTGATCTCAGGTTATGCCACCTGGCATGGCATGCGCGACTTCATCATCGGTGCCTCCAGTTCCGCGGCCCAGCCAAGCGACGGCATGTCGATATCGAACGATGTGCTGGTTGTCGGTGTGGTGGTTGCACTCACCTTTCTTATGTGGCTCGCACTTCGCGAAACATTTGGCCGCAACCGCAGAGTTGGCGACCGCATCATCACCTTCGCGCTCTATGCGTTCCTCGCCGTATGGTCGATCGGATTCGGATATGGCTTCTGGTGGAGCCTCATCTCCGGCGAAGAAGCCACCCGCACAGGTCTATCGGGTCTTCAAGAGGATGCCCGCGATGCCAGCGGCGTGGTGGCCGCTCGTCTTGATGCTGTGCGCGCGCAGTTGGATAGCGTCGTCAGTTGGTCGGATGGCCAAATGACACGCGAAGAATCGAGCGGCGGCAGTTGCGGCAAACCGTCGGGAGCGGGCCGCGGGCCGCTTTACAATGCGCGCCGCAGCGTGCGCGATTCAATCACCACACTGCGCGATGGCATGACCCGGTCATGGTTAGAGCCCGTGCAGGCAGATGTTGAGCAACTGAAGCAGAGCGCCGCGCTATTGCAGGGCGGCACCGTTGAGGAGCGCCAGAAAGCATTCGAAGGCAAAGCCTCGGAAATTCGTGGCAAGGCCCGCAACATCGCCGCGCGCTCCAACGAACTTGGCAAGTCGACGGCGGCCGAAATGCGTGCACTTGCTGCCGCGGTTAGCGTGGCACCCGAAAAGGCCGGATTTTCCTGCTATGATCCGACATTGGCCCAGCGCCTAACGCAGGCCGCCGATCAGGCCGAGCAACCCGCAGAGCTGAAATTGCGCGAGGCCGTTTTCAATGAAGGACCGGCCGGCGTCGCTAATGCCGTCAAGAACCTCTGGAAGAATATAGGCACCTATTCATCGAGTCTCATCAGCTATGCCACCGGCTCGTCGGCAGGCGGGCACACCGAGGGTGGCGAACCCATCACGGGCCGCGATTTGATTGCGCTCATGGCTACCGTCGGCGTTGATCTTGGCCTACTCGTTCTGGCCATGCTCAACCCCCCGCCCGCCGAACGCCGCAGGATGGAAGGCGCTGAAAAACGCCAGGTGCAGGATGCCATTCGTACCGTCATCAAGCGCACCGACGACAAGGCCGATATGGAATGGGTGCGCCGCCACTTCGTCCATCACAACAAGGCGTCGTATCTCGTTATCCCAAACCTCTACAGCGCCAACAGTGGCGATCCCAAAGAACAGCAGCGCGCCCTTGCCATGAACCAGCTTGCGGGTGTGCTGACCGATCTCGATCTCGTTCGCTGGCCCGAGAAGGGCCGCTGGTGGCGGCTTGAAAAGGATGAATTGACGAAGCTCAAGACCGAAGAAGATCAGGCGAGCGGTACCGACCTCACCGATATCCGTAAGAAATGGATCGAAACAAAAAAAGCCAGCAACAAAGACCTGGTGCTAAGCGAAGACGACAAGAAATTTTCCGAACACCAGCCCCTGCGCAACCACGGTCTGTTTTCAAAGGCCGAACGCGCATTGACGCTGGCCGGGTGGAGTGTGGATGCGCGCCGTGACATCGAAATTTTTCGCGTCGTCGATATCGACGGGTTGACGCCTCTGCTGGAGGTGCTGAACACTGACGGACAGCCGGAAGAGGATGGTGCCAAGACTGCACCCGCTTAAATCGGGTTGCCCCAGCCTAACATGACCGCACCGCTGGAGATGCGCATCAGTGGCGGCTTGCGCCCTGACTGACGTTCTCGATGTGCTCACATCGCAAACAATTAAGTTGGAGTTGGGAGCACAGACTTATCCCCGGTCCCTTTTTCCGGCGGCATACTGCTTTCATCCCGCCGCAACTTGATCAGGCGCCAAACCTTAGCTGGGGCAACGCGAACGGTGGGAGCATGACGGATACGCCAGGGGAGTTCAGCGCGCCCTGGGGAACATTGGCCACAAGGCTCTAGCGTTCGCGCATGGGTGTTGAGGTCATGGCTGCCGGCAGGGCAAAAGAAATCCTGTTCAACTCCCGAAAACGATGCGCGGGAGGATGGTGGGGTCGCGATCCGCAAAGGGGGCCCACCCCCGTGTCATGCGATGGGGCAATCAAGCCGCATCACCTTATACGAATACGACGAGGCTCGATTGCCCCGTTCTTGGTGGCTGTGCGCAGGGCGACTCCCCTTACGGAGAGCCGGCCGGGACGCGTGCGCACATTCGTGCGCGGCGGCCGGCGCGCACAAGCAATAGTCAGCGGGCCGGTGCTCGCGATAGATTGGAGTGAGCTGCACAAGCCGCCGCAAACGCGCGTCCCAGCCGGCTCCGCGACGCAGAGTCGGGACGCGCACAGCAAGACTCAACTTTCAGAACGGAATCTCGTCATCGAGCTGCTTGTCGAAGCCACCCTTGGAACTGCCGCCACTTTTGGCCGGGCGCTTGCTATCGCTATAGCCGCCGCCTGAGCCACCACCAAAGCCGCTGTCAGGCGTGCTATAATCAGACTGGCCGGCTTCCTGCATGGCCCCGGCCGATGATCCCCGGCCGCCACCAGCTCCGTCGAGCATGGTCAACGAGCCGTTGAAGCCCTGCAGCACAACTTCGGTTGAATACTTCTCAACGCCGCTCTGATCGGTCCACTTACGGGTCTGCAACTGGCCTTCAACATAGAGCTTGGCGCCCTTTTTGACGTATTGTTCGACGACCTTGCACAAATTCTCGTTGAAGATAACCACGCGGTGCCATTCGGTCTTTTCCTTGCGCTCGCCGGTGTTTTTATCGCGCCAGCTCTCTGTCGTCGCCAAGCTCAGGTTGGCAATCGGGCGGCCGTCTTGCGTGCGCCGGATCTCCGGGTCCTTGCCGACGTTACCAACGAGGATGACTTTGTTGACTGAACCAGCCATAGGGAACCACTCCTTCAGAAAATCGGCTATTAAAGACCTGCGGCTGCGCGCACCTTCACCCGCCGGGCGGACAAGAGCGCGTCTGCATAACCTGCCCAGCGCCACACGCGCCGACTCAGGTTGTAACCACAAATTCCGGCGAGACCTTAACCCGTTGCGCCACCCTGAAAGCCGGGCTCATCGTGTTGTCCACCGCTTTCCAGAAATGCACCCGGCGGGTCAAATCACTTCCAAAAAACGCTTGTTCCCTTTATGTTCTAGTTCAACTCTATGGATAGAGCAAGAAAATTATGAGTTGGCTCCGCGGTTCGCTGGACCGGGCAGAAAAATTCAGAGCCCTGCGTCAAGTATGCGCCCCAGAAAGACAAGTTCGCGCCCCTGCCAATCGAACAGGTTCCGCCTGGCAAAGCCATTGCGCTCGTAGAAGCCAACGTTGCGCATGGTGCGGCCGGTGACCACGTGCAGACCTTTACAGCCGGTCGCAACTGCGCCTTCGGCAAACGCCGTCACCAGCCTGCTGCCTACACCCTGTCCTCTTGCAACGGGCGCTAGGTTGACGTGAAGCTGCCCAGGAAAGCGGGCCGTCAACGCGGCCATGTTCTGGAAATAGCCGATATCGGAAAAAAGTGGTGTGACCGCCGGATCGTCGAGACTTCCCAACAGATAACCCTGCAGTGAGCCCGCGTCATCAATGGCCAGATAGACCCACTCGCGATAGACGCGCAAATATCGGCCAAGCCAGCGTTCGCGAAAGGCATCGCGGACTTCGCTTGAAGTAAATGACTTGGTTCCGCTTGCCTCAAAAAAAATGGCGTCGAAGATGTGGGGTGGGTATTGGGCGCGGCCCATATCCAACCATCTGACAATTCGCAGCATGTCCCGCGCCTTTCATGTCGCCAAGCCCGGTCTATACGGCAATTTCGATGTGGATACGCAAGCGCCACACGAGAATAGCGGGCACAACGCTAACTAAAGCGTGCCCGCTCACTCAAGTTTCCAGCTTAGTCAGCGCCTTCAGATGTAGACGCGCACATATACGCGGCGATGATGGCGCCGGTGATAGCGATGATAGCGATAGTGGCGGTGATGGTGACGCCAGCGGCGATAATGGACGGCCGTTACATTTTCAGTTTTGACAACCGATGCCGCCAAACTTGCGCCCAAGGCTTCCGCCGGCGTCTGCTTGGCAGGCGCAAAGATCAGTG
Organism: Hyphomicrobium sp.; assembly: GCA_040080075.1. Classification (GTDB taxonomy): domain Bacteria; phylum Pseudomonadota; class Alphaproteobacteria; order Rhizobiales; family Hyphomicrobiaceae; genus JANNFX01. The sequence goes on from JBEBJD010000307.1 coordinate 4,490, forward strand.
CGGCGGCCAAGACGGCCAGTGTCAAAATTTTCTTGAAGACGTTTTTCATTCACACCACTCCTCATACGCCGGCCAACTCGCCACCAGAACATGACCCAGGGACCACGCTATGGCGGGTTCCATGCCTGCTTCATCAGCATACCTTGCATAGGTTCTTAGACACTTAAGATCAAGCCTGAGCACCGGACCCGCAAGTCTTTCAGAATCCTAAAACGTGCGATTGCTTTAGATCAACAGTTGCCATCACTTCTCATGAAGTGCGGCGACGCGCTGTGGGTTTGCTGGGGTGGGCTGAGTTACAGCCTCAGTCTCGACGAATTGTATGGCATTGGCCGCTCGACCATAATTCCGGCTCCACGGCTTTACGGGACCATCCTGCGGGTCACGAATTTTACTTATGACCGTCGTGTCCTCGAACCATCGGCGGTGCTCAACCGGTCCTTGATGCATTGGACCGCCAGCAGGCACGCTTTGACGACTTCAGACAACTGCTAGCAGCCGTCAAATTCTGCTGCTAACATATTGATTGCACAAATTATTTAGTTCTGCTCAATGCCAAATCATCATATCTTGTGAGCCTATCTAATAGGAGACTCCCAATATCAGGAATTGCTGCCATGGCTGACACTGACTTCACGCGGATGCTTGCGGGCTACAGTCTAACCACCGCTGAAATAATCTACCGGCTCCCCGATCATCCGGCCCTCCTGCAAAGCTATATCTGGCAGGACTATGATCAGCATCCGCGCTTTCCAAAGCTCAAGGCATTTCTAGATTTCTGGTCGAGGAGTTTGGAAGGCCAACTCTATAAGATCCGTGTTGCTCACACCGGCCTTATCAAGCCGGCTGAGATCAAACTCGTTGGCGCCGAACTGCTCTTACACTGAGGCTTGAGTTGTCCTCGGACCGGATGGTTCAAGCACCATCAACGCTGGTACTGTACGAATGGTGTCAGTACCCCTGCCCGATCATAAAGGCGGCGAGCCGTCACATTCGTTTCTTGTGTCGCCCAATACGTGCGGCTGGCGCCACGTTCATCTGCAAGAGCAAAAGTGGCCTCGATCAATGCACGGCCAGCACCTTGGCCACGCACACTTGGATCGGTGTAAAGGTCCTCCAGATAGCAATACCAAGTTTCCGACCACGTCGAGCGGTGGAAGACGACATTTGCCAGCCCGGCGACAGTTCCGGATTGACCCGTTGCAACCAGCCCAACCATTCCGCCAGCTCCCGTCAGCAAGCGGTGCCACGTGAGATCAATGACGCTTTGCGGGACGCATGCGTTGTAGAAGGCGATGTAGCCATCGAACAATGTGCGCCAGCTTACTTCATCACCGGCTTCGAGGGGTCTCACGATGAATTGCATTCGCACTCCTTGGGCCAAGCCTCACGCAAGTGCCAGCATGGCAGCGCCGGCAATTTCAACATCAATTTTGCTGGCATTCCGGCAAGCGCCATAAGTTCATCGATCTTCGTCCGGTTGCCATTCACGGACGAATTGCTGCGGCAGTGGACGTCGCGACACATGTGGCGTTGTAACTGTCGATCTGCGCGACATAACCCAGCAAATGACTCATGCCAAGTCCGGTACCCTCGACCTCTTCCCTGGCAAAAGCAATCAATGCGATTTCATGCGCGGTGACCAGCTTGCAGATGCTTAGATCCTGCTCGGGTGCCATTCGTTCGATGGCGAGAAACTCATCGGCGTAAGGCGGGAAATCGGCAGCGAAACGGGCGTTCAACGGCCCCCACTCAAGTCCGGCATATTTGCCTGCATCTCGCAGCCCCTCTTCGTTTAGTTCATGCCCGGACCGCGGCGTCAGGTTGTAGCGCTCAATGAGAGGGTGCAGAATTCCAGCCGTGCGGACTTCCAATCCGGCCAGAAATTGCAGCGTTTGCTTCTCGCTGACAGATGCCCGGCCGTGCGCGAGTGCTGAGAAGAATGTCTGACCGATGACTTCGCCCTCATAAGCCTTGAGCAGTTGAGCGTGATAGGTCATGCCGTTTGAGCTCCTCGAGAGCGCTTTTGTTTTGTCGCATTTTCTACGAAGAACCGGGATCCACTTCTTCTGAAAATGCTCTAGTCCGGCTGCATCACCATAAGTTCTTCACCGTACGCCAGATAGCCCCGTTGCGCCGTTCCAAGCAATATCGCGCGTTGAAGCTTCTATGAGCGGGCACCGGCCACGCCGGGCGGCAACCAACATTTCGCCAAGAAAGGCCAATTGTACGAGCGAAGGTTTCCGGTCACCCGCTGCCGTGACGACATCACCACCACACATGAATGCATCCCGCCACGCGCCAAAACCTCCCTCGCGCCATACCTGTCCCAACCCGTAAGTACCCATGGCTAAGCCAATCATGCGCGCCGGGCGGGGGCCATGTGCCTGGGGAGCTGAGGCAAACGCACCGGCAAGATCGCTGTGTGCCACAAGATGGGCGCCACTCGTTGCCCTCGGATTGCATTCAATGGCTTTGAAGGCCCCCATTACATCGCGGCGCAAATCGAATGCAATCTGGCCTGTCCAATTGAGAACTGAGATGAGCGCCGCAACGATGTGGCGAACTGCGGGATCATCCACATATTCGAAATAGATGCCCGCGCCATGGCGGCCGGCACGGTAGCGGGACGTGTAAGCGGTATGGAGCAGAACTTGACCATTGACTGCGATCGCATAGGTGCAGACCTCTTTTCCGGGCAAATAGGCCTGCGCTATCCACGGATCGTCTTTGGTTGGCTTCAGTTGGCTTAAATGCACCGCAGCGGGACGGACCAAAACCCGATTGGCAAATCGTGACCAAACTGGCTTGAAAACCATTTCATGAGCCCTCCCGGCGATGGCCGCCACATCGTCTGTGCATCGCAGGAGGTGTGTTTCGCTTGGCCCAAATCCAATGTCCGATGCCCGCTTGGCAAATTCATACTTGTTGTGAACGGCAAGCAGGTCGCGCAGTGGCGGCGCAAAGAGCGGCAGCTCTGACAGCCCATTAGCGCGCAGAGCCGCGAGATGAAAAATCTCTTCACAAGTTGCAATCCATATCGACGGCCGCTCGCTGTCAACGATCGCACGCACGGATGTGCCGAAGCCTTGCGGGTCAAAGACCGGTGACGGCGTGCGCACATAACCTGACACTGCATTTGACCAGCGCGCAGGCGGCACGGCAACGCAATCGGTAGCGACAACCCGGTGACCAGCCTTTGCAAGCGCACGCATGATCTCAAGCGCTGCAAGGGCACGCGCGCCCGAGACAATGACTGTGCTGCCTCGCGTGATCATGGCCCTGGGTGCCATCGCCGCTCGACGCGCCGCAGCTTGCGATCGAATGGCGTGTCAATTCCATATTCAATTGTGAGACAGTGGATATGTCCGGCCGCTTGCTTGATCGTGGCATGAAGTGCTGACGCGATTGCGTGAGCGTTCCCGGCCGTCGTCCCGGCCGGCAGCCGCAGCATCAAAACGGCAGGCCCCGTTTGAATGACGCGAAAATCGGTCAACGTGGGATCGGCATCCAGCACCGCGTTGCGAATGGCATCGGGCATGACCGGCACGCTTGGCCGTGCGGAGATGTTTCAGGGCTTCATCAACCGCGTCGGGTTCGTTCGCGGTTGTGTTGTGATCGATGCCGTAGAAAAGGTCC